>NZ_JAKFEL010000241.1:0-5831 GCF_036675695.1 Aeromicrobium sp. | reverse complement strand
AGTTGGTGACGTGGTCGCTGGAGCCGAATGATCCGATCAACATCCAGTACACCTCTGGCACGACGGGGTTCCCGAAGGGCGCGACGCTGTCGCATCGCAACATCTTGAACAACGGGTACTTCGCCACCGAGACGATCAACTTCACCTCTGAGGACCGGTTGTGCATCCCGGTGCCGTTCTACCACTGCTTCGGCATGGTGATGGGCAACCTGGGCTGCACGACCCACGGCGCGACGATGGTGATCCCGGCGCCCGGGTTCGACCCGGCGATCACGTTGCAGACCATTCAGGACGAGTCCTGTACGGGCGTGTACGGGGTGCCGACGATGTTCATCGCGATGCAGAACGCACCGGGGTTCGCTGATTACGACCTGTCGAGTTTGCGGACCGGGATCATGGCTGGTTCGCCGTGTCCGGTCGAGGTGATGAAGCGTTGTATCGATGACATGCACATGGGTGAGGTGTCGATCGCGTACGGGATGACCGAGACCAGCCCGGTGTCGACGCAGACTCGCAGTGACGATGACCTTGATCGTCGTACGGCCACGATCGGGCGGGCGCATCCGCACGTGGAGATCAAGATCGTCGACCCGGTCACCGGGGAGACGGTTGAACGTGGTGAGCCGGGGGAGTTCTGCACCCGTGGCTATTCGGTGATGCTCGGCTACTGGAACGACGACGAGAAGACGGCTGAGGCGATTGATGCCGAGGGGTGGATGCACACCGGTGATCTTGCGGTGATGCGTGAGGACGGTTATTGCGCGATCGTGGGTCGGATCAAGGACATGGTGATCCGGGGTGGGGAGAACATCTACCCGCGTGAGATCGAGGAGTTCCTGTACACGCATCCCGGTGTCGAGGACGTGCAGGTGATTGGTGTTCCTGATGAGAAGTACGGCGAGGAGCTCTGTGCCTGGATCAAGATGAAGCCCGGCGCCGAGCCGCTGGATGCGGTGGCGGTGAAGGAGTTCGCGGCCGGGAAGCTTGCGCACTACAAGGTCCCGCGCTACGTCCTGGTCGTCGATGAGTTCCCGATGACGGTCACCGGCAAGGTCCGCAAGATCGAGATGCGCGAGGAGACGACCCAGCGCCTGGGCCTGGGCTGACGACAGGACCTGCCGAGCTTCAAGGCGCGCGAGGCCGCCAACTGCATCGACTCCAACGATCAGCCATGACCGAGTTGGCGGAACTTCGACGAGACCGTCCCGCCGGTGATTCGTTCTGGAATTCGATGCGGTCATTGATCCCATTCGTCGCGGCTGGACTAGACCGATGACCAATTCTCACGCCAGTTTTCGTCATTTGCGTGACGAAGGGGCCCAGAGTGGAGTATGACGAAAGGCGGCCCTCACCAACGCCAGGCCCTGAGGGTCGGCCAGTGTCCTGGGAGTCGAGCTCATGACCCACCGCCGTCTTCGTCCCCTCCTCGGCGGCCTCGCCGCGGGATCGCTCGTCATGGCGCTGGCTGGCGTCGCCCCAGCCATCGCGGTCGCTGAACGGGGGGACCCGTCCGACCCACCGAAGGTCGGCGCTGCTGTCAAGGCCGGGAAGTCCAAACCCGTGCGCGACCTGTCCCGAGGAAAGCCGGTGAAGTCCAGCGGTGGACTGACGACCGACAAGGCCCCGGCGCTGACCTCCACGGGCGGCACCGAGGACGCGGCGCTCGACGAAGGCGATGCGCCGGTCAACGACGACCTGAGCGCGCCACTGCAGAACTTCGCTGGACAGACGAGCCCGTTCGGGCCCGCCGACACCGTCGGGGATGTCGGGCCGAACCACTACGTGCAGATGATCAACTCCAACTTCCAGATCTACAACAAGGACGGGACCACGGCAGCTGGCGGCGCGTCGGTGGCGATCAACTCGTTGTGGACGAGCAACAACGTCAACGACAACGGGTGCGACACCCAGAACGCGGGCGATCCGATCGTGCTCTACGACCAGACCGCCGACCGCTGGATGCTCAGCCAGTTCACCTCGCCGAACACGGCTCCGTTCGACATGTGCATCGCCTACTCGCAGACCCCTGACCCGACCGGTGCGTACTTCACCTACTCGTTCCGGCTGCCGGCCTCGCACGACTACATGAAGTACGCCATCTGGCCCGACGGCCTCTACATGTCCACCTTCGAGGGCGGCACCCTGGGCGCCTACGTGTTCGACCGGTCCGCCATGCTCAGCGGCAGCCCGGCGACATTCCAGTACTTCGGCAGCGGCGCTGGTGCGCTCGGTCCGGGCGTCTCCTCCGCCGGCCGGGTGCGGCTCTTCCCGAGCGACTGGGACGGTAGCAACCCGCCCGCCGCAGGGGAGCCGAACCACTTCCTGCTCTCCAAGGACGCAGACAACGGCCAGGGTGGGACGCAGGACACCCTCGAGATCTACGACTTCCACGTCGACTGGAACGACCCCGCCAACTCGACCTTTGGACTGGCCACGACGCTGAACACAGCGCCCTACGACATCGACGTGGGGTGTGTCGACGGTGACGGCGACGGCCAGGTCCGCGGATGCGTGGACCAGCCGAACTCCACTCGCGACGTGGACTCGCTGCCGGGACGGCTCATGCACCGGGTGCAGTACCGCAACTTCGGCACCCACCGGTCGATGGTCGTGGTGCAGTCCTCGGTCGACGCCGACGGCAACGACCGCGTCGGCACCCGCTGGTACGAGCTGCGTAACAGCGGTGCGGGCTGGACGATCCACCAGCAGGGGACCTATGCCCCAGCGGCTACCCCCGGCTTCGCCAACATCGGGAGCCCGGACCGGTGGATGGGATCCATCGCGATGGACAAGGACAACAACATCGCGATCGGCTACTCCATCATGGACGCGCCCAACAACCTGAACGCCTCCATCGCCTACACCGGTCGTCTGGCGGGGGCACCTCTGGGCAGCATGCCGGAGCAGGAGCAGATGCTGCTCACCAGCAACGCCGTGCATGCCTCGGAGCGCTGGGGTGACTACAGCTCCATGAACGTCGACCCGACTGACGACTGCACGTTCTGGTACACGACGATGGTCGGGGGTTCGGCGACCCAGATCGGCTCGTTCCGGTTCAGTTCGTGCACGTCGGCGGACCTGCGGATCACCAAGTCCGACACCCCGGACCCGGTTGCTGCGGGCGAGGACCTGACCTACACCATCAACGTCACCAACGCCGGTCCGAACACGGCCGAGGACGTCACGGTCACCGATGTGCTGCCCGCCGGCGTCACGTTCCTCAACAGCGCACCGGATTGCACCAACGCCGGGGGGACCCTGACGTGTGCGATGGGTGACCTGCTGGCCGGGCAGACAGTGCCGCTGGTCATCCAGGTCGAGGTGCCGGCCGACTTCGCCGGCAACACCTTGGTGAACACCGCCACGGTGTCCTCGCCGACGAGCTTCGACCCCGACCAGAGCAACAACAAGGCCACGGCCACCACGACGGTCAAGCGGCAGGCTGACCTGGCTGTCACCAAGGTGTGCAAGCCCGACACTTCCGCGCCAGCAGGCACGGAGGCCTTCTGTGACATCCACGTCGACAACCTGGGCCCGTCCGACGCCAAGGACGTGCAATTGACCGACGTCCTGACGTCTGCCACCCCGTTCGAGCTGGTCAGCGTGACGGCATCGCCATCCGGGACCTGTGCGCCCACCAGCTCCGGCGCGGTGACCACTGTCACGGTCACGTGCGACCTCGGCACCGAGCCAGCCGGAGGGCGCACCACCGTCCGGGTGACCGTGACCGCCGACGACGCCGCGGAGGTCAATGACGTGGCGAGCGTCGCCAGTTCCACAACCGATCCGAACACGGGCAACAACCGGGCCACCGGTCGCGTCGACTTCGTCGGATCGGCCGACCTGAGCCTGGACAAGACCGGTCCCGCTGAAGTGGTCGCGGGCACCGAGCTGACCTACGAGATCGAAGTCAGCAACGACGGTCCTTCCACGGCTCGTGACGTGGTGGTCCAGGACCTGTTGCCGCTGGGAGTGAGCTTCGTGTCGGTGACACCGTCCCAGGGCACGTGTGCCCACGGGCAACCGGGACCGCGCGACGTCACCTGTGGCTTGGGCAATCTGGCCCCAGGTGGCTCGGCGACCATCACGATCGTCGCCTCCGTGGCGCCGGACGTCCCGCCGGGCACCATCCTGTTCAACAAGGCCATGGTGTCGAGCAGCACCGGTGACCCCGACAACGACGACGTACGGGACAGCGTGCCGACGCACGTGGTGGCGTCCGCCGACGTTTCGGTGACCAAGACCGACTCGCCTGATCCCGTGGTCGCGGGCAACAAGTTGACCTACACGATCACAGCGACGAACGGCGGTCCATCGACCGCGCAGAACGTCACGTTGGTGGACACCCTGCCCTCGGGTACGACGTTCGTCAGTGGCGTCAACGGCCAGGACGTTCCGGTCTGCACACCGGTCGAGGCCGGCAAGGTGGTCTGCTCGCTCGGCAACCTCGACCCCGGGAAGTCCGCGGTTGTGCACCTGACCGTCCTGGTCGGGGCGAACGTCCCGCACGGGACCGTGCTCGAGAACACCGTCACGGTCCATGCGGACACCCCCGATCCGGACCCGTCGGACAACACCGCCACGGCGAGCACAGCGGTGACCACGTCGGCCGAGTTGTGGCTGGACAAGCAGGCCGTGCACCGCACCGGCAACCCCGCCCCGACGCTCATCTACACGCTGGTGGTGCACAACGACAAGGGCTGTGAGGCGGACGCCCAGTCGACCCCGTCGCCGACCTGCGGCGCGGGCGGCCCGTCCGACGCACAGAACGTGCAGGTCGTCGACATCCTGCCGCTCACTTCGAAGAAGTTGGTCGTCCAGTACGTCTCACCGGACTGCACCTACAACAAGGTGGCGCACAAGGTGACCTGCAGCAGCGCCTCCGTGCCCGCCGGGGCCACGGTCACCTATGTGATCGAGGCCCAGATCCAGGGCAGCGTCGGTGAGATCGCCAACACCGCGACGGTGTCGAGCTCCACGGCCGACCCGGTCCCGGGCAACAACACCGACACGGCCACGGTGGTCGTCAAGGGAGGGACGGGCAAGGGCAAGGGCAGCTGAGTCCCGGGCCGGGGGCTGCGCTACTGGAACCCGACGAGGTACGTCAGGACCGCATGCGCAACCCCGCCGGGGGCTACGGTCACCGTCTCCTCGGGGGGATCGGTGTACTTGCCCTCGGCGGGGGCGCGCACCACGTAGGTGCCCGGACTGACCTCCACGCGGGCAGTGCCGTTGGCATCAGTGCGCACCTCGATGACCTCGTCGGTGGAGGTGTTCACCAGCGAGACCTCGGTGTCCGGACGCGGCTGCGGCCGACATGACGGCCCGGGTGTCATCGGCTCGGGGTGGCATTGCTCACCAACGCGCACCTGGATCTCGATGGCAGCGGAGGGGCCCGGTGGCGTGCTGCTCGCGCTGGCCGGAGTGCCCCCGCTCGGAGTGCTGCCGCTGCCGGCGCCACCGGTGCACGCTGTCAGCACCAGCAGCACACCAACCGCTCCTGCCCACGTCGAAGAAGGCCTCACAACCTCAGGCTACGCCGTGCGACGACAACGGCCTGACCCTGTTCGAGGAGTTCTGCGAACCCTCATCTGCACACCGCGGCGTACCGTCCGCGACTGCCGTCGTGGCAGCGGGCTTGTCGCACGTATGTTGCACGAACAAAAGGAAAGAGGCCCATAAAAGGGCCTCTGACCTGCGACTTTACTTGTGGGCGATACTGGGTTTGAACCAGTGACCTCTTCCGTGTCAGGGAAGCGCGCTACCGCTGCGCCAATCGCCCGTGGTGAATCTTGTGAAGTTGTGTTGTGGAGGTGGGTACGGGATTTGAA
>NZ_JAKFEL010000051.1:0-127970 GCF_036675695.1 Aeromicrobium sp. | reverse complement strand
CCTCTTCACCGGGAGCCCAGACGCCGAAGACGCCACAGGCATCCTGGGGTCCGGCGTCCTGGGGATCGATGTCGTGGGTGAGGCGTCCATCTCCGCGGGGCACGTGCTCAAGTGTACGGGCTAGGGCGCCCCAAGACCCACTTCACCCGCATCCTCGACGATTGCCGTTGAATGGACGCATGAGCTCAGACCAGATCACTGTCGAACGTACGATCAACGCTCCTGCCGACCGCATCTTCGCGCTGCTGTCCGACGCTGCGAAGCACTCCGAGATCGACGGGTCTGGCACAGTCCAGGGCACGCGCCAGGACTCGCGACCGCTCACGCTGGGCACCAAGTTCGGCATGTCAATGCACATGGGCGTCGGCTACAAGACGTCGAACGAGGTCGTCGAGTTCGAGCAGGATCGCCGCATTGCCTGGAAGACGACCGGCGCCAAGGGCCTGGTCGGCGGTCGCATTTGGCGCTACGAGCTGGAACCCGTCGAGGGCGGCACTCTCGTGAAGGAGACGTGGGACGTCTCGCAGGACAAGCAGAAGTTCTACCTCAAGCACAGCCGGATGGCGCCGGCCGCCAAGGTCGGCATGCGCAAGACGCTCGAACGCATCGCCCATACCCTCGAGCCATAAGCGTCCTCTAGGCTGTCGTGATCCAGGTCACACAGCCGAGGAGCACCGATGACGTTCACGATCCCGCCAGCAACGTTCCTTCCCGATTTCCTCGAATACCGAGCGACCGACAGTCCGGACAAGCCGTGCTGGATCTTCGGCGAACGCACCTGGTCATGGGCCGAGGCGTGGGACTCCGTACGCCACGCAGCCGGCGCGCTCAAGGCGGACGGCGTGCAGCGCGGCGACCGCGTCGCGATCCTCGACAAGAACAACCCCGTTGTCCTGCAGGTACTCCTCGGAGGCTGTCACCTCGGCGCTGCGACCACCGTCGTCAACTGGCGCCTGGCCGGCGACGAGCTCGACTACGTCATCAATGACTGCGGGGCAAAGGTCGTGTTCGTCGGCCACTCACTGCTCGACCAGTTCAACCTCGTACGCGATCGCCTCGAGCACGTGGAAAAGGTCATCATCGTCGGTGGTGACAACGACGAGTACGAAGCATGGCTGGCAGCCGGTGAGCCCACTGACCGAGAGCCCGACGTTGACCCGGATGACATCTGCGTCGTGATGTACAGCTCGGGCACCACTGGCCGACCCAAAGGCGTGCAGCTGAGCCAGCACGCGATGGTCGAGCACAGCATCAACGGCATCGGCGACACCACGTACGAAGACGACGACATGGCGTTGGTGGCGATGCCGATGTTCCACGTCGGCGGCACGTCGTACGCACTCCTCGGACCTGTGGTTGGCATCCCCGGCTACGTCATCAGCGAAGTCGACGCGATGCAGCTGGCAGGAGGAATCATGGCCGGCAGTACTCACGTGTTCCTCGTGCCTGCAGTGGTGGCCGCCCTGATCGCGGCTGGCCCCGAGGCGATGGCACTGTTCAGCAAGCTCAAGGGATTCGGCTACGGCGCAGCTCCCATGCCTCTGCCGATCCTGCGCGAAGCGATGAAGGCGTGGCCCAACACCGAGTTCCAACAGGTCTACGGCATGACGGAGTTCGGTGGCGTCATCACCGTCCTGAACGACGCCGCGCACCGTGACGAGTCCCATCCGGAGCGACTCGTGTCCGCTGGGCTGCCTGTCGCCAAGGCCGAGCTGCGCATCGTCAATCCCTCAACTCTCAAGGACGTCCCGACCGGCGAATCCGGCGAGGTCTGGTTCCGCACTCCACAGGCAACGGCCGGCTACCTCGGCAAACCTGAGGCCACGGCTGAGCTCATCACGCCCGACGGTTGGGTGCGTACGGGCGACCTCGGCCGGGTCGACGAAGACGGCTTCCTGTTCATCGAGGACCGACTGAAAGACATGATCATCACGGGCGGCGAGAACGTCTACTCGCCCGAGGTCGAGCGCGTGCTCGCCGAACACCCCAGCATCGCCGAGGTCGCGATCATCGGCGTCCCACACGACAAGTGGGGCGAGACGGTCAAGGCCGTGGTGGCGTTCAAGCCCGACCAGGCAGTCGAGCCAGAGGAGCTCATCGCCTTCGCCAAGGAACGCCTCGCTGGCTACAAGGCGCCGTCGTCGATCGACATCGTCGAAGCCCTGCCACGCAACCCGTCGGGCAAGATCCTAAAGCGTGACCTGCGCAAGCCGTACTGGGCCGACAGCGACCGACAGGTCTGACATCCCAGCGAAATCCGCTGCGCGGGTTACTCTTTTTGGATGCGCCTGGTTACTTCCCCAACCGCGCGGAAGCTGCTGACCGTCCTTTCTGTCAGCCTCGCCGCGATCGTCATGACGCCCTCGACCGCCGTGGCAGCCGATCCGCCTGCACCCGGCAGCTTCACTGGTTACGGCTTCGACGCCTGCGTCGCGCCCAACCAGAAGGTCATGGACGCGTGGAACCTCAAGTCCCCGTTCACGGCGATCGGCATCTACATCTCCGGCAACTCGCGCTACTGCGGCGACGCGTATCAGCCCAACCTGAGCAACGAATGGGTCGCAAGGAACGCCGCCAATGGTTGGCGATTCATTCCCATTCACGTGGGCTACCAGGCGCCCTGCTTCAAGAACAACCCCGACAGCAGGGTCCAGAAGAAGCGGATGTCGACAACGGTCTCGATCGCTCGTAGCCAGGCTGTGTCCGACGCCAACGAGACGATCGCCGCTCTCAAGAAGTACGGCTTCGCCACCGGCAGCGTGTCCTACCTGGACATTGAGTGGTACGCACGCACCACGTCCTGCGACAACATCGTTCTGGAGTTCGCCGACGCGTGGACCGAGCGTCTGCACGCCGCGGGCTACAAGTCTGGTCTCTATTCCAGCGGCTCCGCAGCGATCAAGGCCGTCGACGAGGCGCGCATCGCCAAGAGGGCTGGCTTCACCCTCCCCGACCACATGTGGATCGCCTGGACCAACAGGATCGCCGACACCGACGGTGGACCATTCCTCAGTGATGCCGGTTGGAGCAATCACCAGCGCATCCATCAGTACTGGAATGGCGTCGACGTCACATACGGCGGCTACAAGGTCAACATCGACTATGACTACCTTGACGTCGGCAAGGGTTCGGTCCCGACCACGAAGATCATGCCGTGCGACGTCAACATCACGTTCTCGTCCTACCCGACCCTCAAGCTCGGATCGACGGGCACCGCGGTCTCCGCTCTGCAGTGCCTGCTGACACGACGAGGATTCCCGGCGACGGTCAGCGGGACCTTCACCACCAACACACTCAACGCGCTTCTCGCGTTCCGCAAGAGTCGCGACTGGCCCAGGAAGACCTATACGACCCGACCCACCTGGACCCTGCTGCTCGCATACGGCTACACGCCTCGAGTGCTCAAGCACGGGTCCATCGGCGAATCCGTGTGGCGCCTGCAGCGAGCTCTGACCGCTGCCGGGCTCGCGCCTTCGCGCAACGGCCTCTACGACGCCAAGACGGTCGCGGCCGTGAAGACCTACCGCGAGAACAATGGGCTCCCGCGTTACTCCACGACCGAGTCAACCGTCTGGACCCTGCTGCAGCGCGGCAGAACTGCCTAGCCGTTGTTGAGGCGGAGGAACTCCTCCATCGGAATCTGACCGGCCATGTAGGCCCGCACTGCTTGCTGACGGCTGGTCTGGGCGGGCTGCGTGACCGTGGTGCTCTCGTGCCGTTCCGGATGCCATCTCGACTGAATCCGTGACTGACCAAAGTCCAAGAGTCCGCCATCATCCGGAGCCGGAGCCGCAGTCGGAGTCGGCGCGGACAGCTCGTCGCGCCAGGGATCCTGCACGCGTCCAGGCGCGCGCCACGGGTCGGCGTCGCGGGCAGAGTGCCACGGCTCGGGCGCGCGTACGACGGGCGAGGGTGCGTAGGCAGCGGGGACGAAGCCGAGCGATTCGAGCACCTGTGCGACGTACTGACGAGCGCTGATCTGACCCTGCGCGTAAGCCACAAGCACGCGAACACCGTCGGCGTTCGCGGGGTAGCCGCTGTCGACCGAGTTGCGCAGCGCCTTGACCACGGCGTCGCGTCTGCGGCCGATCAGGCCCGAAAGCAGAGCGGACCAGCGGTGGGCTGGATCGTCAGAATGGTGCGAATTGACGTCGCGCATCATGGCAGTTGCAAAGTCCCCTGTAGGCCTGGATCGTGTGCGACTGGGCCCACCCGTCCCCCGAGCGTCCGTGTCGCAAAGCCCACCCTAAGTCATCCTGGCGCAAGCGGAAATAGGTGAGCGAGATCGGATCGTTCGCCAGACGCTCGCTTGGTGGCAGATGCCCAATCGAGTCGGCCTCGACCGAGCGCGATCCACGTCTCCGCATCCATCTCCACGACAGCCGGCGGTGTTCCACGGGTGTGGCGTGCGCCCTCGATGCATTGCACCGCAGCGAACGGTGGGATCCGTACCTCAACGCTGTTGCCCGGCGCCTTCGCCACCAACACGGCGATCAGGTGCATCGTCGCGGCCTTGAGATCGGCGCGATCGGTCGAGCCCGCATCGAGTCGCGCGCAGACCGCAGCGAACTCCTCACGATCGAGGGGCACGGGGCGGCGAGCCATCAGGCCAGGGCGGCCGGAATGGTTGCCTGCCACGCGGTACGCAGGTCGTCGACGTCAATGCTGAGCTGTCCGACAACCTCGAGTGCAGTGCCACCCGTACGGCCAACCGATGCAAGCTCCACGCCGTGCTTCTCAGCAAGACTGACGAGCTCTTCATGACGGGCTTCGCTCACCACGACCATCGCACGAGCCGACGACTCGCTGAACAGCTCGACGAACGGGTCATCGAGCTCAACTCGTACGCCGACACCGTTGCGGAATGTTGCCTCGGCAAGTGCGACAGCCAGTCCGCCGTCAGAGAGGTCGTGAGCAGACTCGATGACGCCAGTCTTGGCGGCTTCGACCATCAGCGAGGCGAGTGCCTGCTCGGCGGCGAGGTCGATGACCGGCGGCATGCCACCGAGGTGGTCGTGGACCACTCCTGCCCACGCCGAGCCGGAGAGCTCTTCGCGGGTCTCGCCCAGGACCAGCACATGGGAGCCGTCGCCAGTGAATCCTTGCTTGATGCGCTGGCGGACGTCCTCGATCACTCCGAGAATGCCAACGACGGGTGTCGGCAGGATCGGGTTCTCGCCGGTCTGGTTGTAGAACGAGACGTTGCCGCCGGTGACCGGGATACCAAGCACCTCGCAGGCATCCTTGAGGCCGTGGGTCGCCTGCTCGAACTGCCACATCACGTCAGGATCCTCGGGCGAACCGAAGTTGAGGCAGTCGGTGACGGCCAGCGGCAGCGCGCCCGTCACCGCGACATTGCGGTAGGACTCAGCGAGCGCCAGCTGGGCACCGACGTACGGATCGAGCTTGGCGAAGCGGCCGTTGCAGTCGGTCGAGACCGCGACTCCAAGGTGCGTCTCGGCGTCGATGCGCACCACACCGGCGTCCTCCGGCTGGGCCAGAACGGTGTTGCCCTGCACGTAGCGGTCGTACTGATCGGTGATCCACGACTTGTCAGCCATGTTGGGCGAGGTGACCACCGAGACGATCTGGTCGCGGAGCTCGTCGCCGGTGGCCGGGCGAGGAAGCTCCTCGGCGCCATCGGCCTGCAGGGCGTCCTGCCAGAACGGGCGGGCATACGGGCGGTTGTAGGTCGGGCCGTCATGGGCGACCGAGCGCGGGGGGACGTCGACCACGGTCTCGCCGTGCCAGTCGATGACGAGGTGATCACCGTCGGTGACCTCACCGACGACGACAGCTTCGACGTCCCACTTGGCACAGATCGCCATGAACTCGTCGAGGTGCTTGGGCTCGACGACAGCCATCATCCGTTCCTGCGACTCGCTCATCAGGATCTCTTCAGGCGAGAGGGTCGAGTCACGGAGCGGAACGGTGTCGAGCTCGACGTGCATACCACCGCTGCCGGCCGAGGCGAGCTCGCTGGTCGCGCACGAGAGGCCCGCGCCGCCGAGGTCTTGAATGCCGTTGACGACCTCGGCCTTGAACAGCTCAAGAGTGCACTCGATCAGCAGCTTCTCCATGAACGGGTCGCCGACCTGGACGCTGGGACGCTTGGCCGGACCGTCGGCGTCGAACGTCTCGGAGGCGAGCACGGAGACACCGCCGATACCGTCGCCACCGGTGCGGGCGCCGTACAGGACGACTTTGTTGCCTACGCCGCTCGCGAACGCGAGGTGCAGGTCCTCATGGCGGAGGACGCCGACGCAGAGGGCGTTGACGAGCGGGTTGCCGAGATAGGACTCGTCGAAGACAACCTCGCCGCCGATGTTGGGCAGGCCGAGGCAGTTGCCGTAACCACCGACGCCGGCAACGATGCCCGGCATGACACGCCGGGTGTCCTCAGCGTCGAGCGGACCGAAGCGCAGCGGGTCCATGACGGCGATCGGGCGGGCACCCATCGCGAGGATGTCGCGGACGATGCCGCCGACGCCAGTAGCCGCACCTTGGTAGGGCTCTACGTATGACGGGTGGTTGTGCGACTCGACCTTGAACGTGACCGCATAGCCCTGGCCGATGTCGATCACGCCGGCGTTCTCACCGATACCGGCGAGGGTCTTGCCGAGCGGAGTCTCCTGCGGCAGGTCGCCAAACTTCTTGAGGTGCACCTTGCTCGACTTGTACGAGCAGTGCTCACTCCACATCACGGAGTACATCGCCAACTCGGCACCCGTCGGCCTGCGGCCGAGGATCTTGCGGATGCTGTCGTACTCGTCCGCCTTGAGTCCGAGCTCGGCCCACGGCTGGGGCTTGTCGGGGGTGGCAGTTGCTACGTCGACGGTGTCCAGGCGGGGGGCTTCGGTCACACACCGATCCTATCGGTGGCTCCTGAGGAGTCGACCGTCGGTCAGAGCGCGCCGTAGCGGATCAGGAAGGCGCGATCGGTGTCCATGCCGCCTTCGGGATCGGGCACGGGCTCAACGTCCTGCGACGTGATGGTGTCCTCGAGCTTGACGGGCTCGGGCAGGTGTTTGAAGCGTTCGGGCTTCACTCTGAGCCCTCGAGGGCCGGCGTACGGCGTCGTCCGCCCGGGAGCCGGCCCGCAAGTGAGCTGAGCGGCTCAACAGCGCCGCTCAGAATGTTGACGGCGGTGTTGAGGTTGGGGATGGCGTTGCCCAACGCCTCGAGCCTTGGCACGATCGCATCGAAGGTCGTGCCGAGGTCGATCAGCTGGTCGAGCGTGCCGCCGGGAGCGAGCAGCTTCTCGAGGATTCCGTCCTCGGCCAGGAGCTGTTCGAGCAGTCCGCCTTCGGCAAGTACACGATCGATCGCGCCCTCCTCTGCCAGGAAGCGGTCCAGTGGGCCGCCGGGTGCCAGCAGTCGATAGAGCGGCCCGTCCTCGCCCAGCGCTCGGTCAAGCGGACCGCCGGTCTCAAGGAGGCGCACAAAGGGACCGTCCTCGTCAGCCATGCGGTCCAACAGTCCGTCGCGTGCAAGAGCCTTGCCGATGGGCCGGTCCTCGGCGGTGAGGTCGGCCAGGGTGCGGGCGAGTCCCACGGGTCCGCGCTCGTCGGCGAGCAGCTTGCTGAGCTGGTCGAGCAGTCCGTTCTCACCGAGGAGCGCACCGAGCCGGTTGGCGTAGCCGCCGTCGCGCAGGATCGGCCCGTTTGGTGACGCGAGCTGGCCGAGAGCCAGAGTCGCTTGGGTGCCGGCCACCGCCACACGTATGGGGAGGAATGCGAATTCGCGAAGGTCCATGCCCCACAGCGTATGACGATGACATCGCCGATGTCGCATAAGCCGTCAGTTGACGAGACCATTGGAACGCCATATATTCAACACATGTTGAATAACGCCATCGAGGTCGCTGACCTCAAGGTCATCCGAGGCGGCAAGACCGTCCTTCCCGGTCTCGACTTGTCAGTGCCCACGGGGTCGGTCACCGGCCTCCTCGGCCCGAGCGGAAGCGGCAAGACGACGTTGATCCGCTGCATTGCCGGAATCCAGATCGTCGCCGCCGGCACCGTGACTGTGCTCGGCGAGCCAGCCGGCACAGCCCGCAACCGGGCGCGAGTCGGCTATGTCACCCAGGCCAGCTCGGTCTACCCCGACCTGACGGTGCGCCAAAATCTCGCATACTTCAGCTCCCTGGCGGGCAAGGACGGCGGAGCGATCACCTCGACGATCGCCGATGTCGGTCTCACGTCACGCGCAGGTGCACTCACTGGCAACCTGTCCGGCGGCGAGCGCATTCGCGTCTCGCTTGCCGCGGCGCTGCTGGCCGATCCGGAGCTCTACTTGCTCGACGAGCCGACCGTCGGGCTCGACCCCGTGCTTCGCCGAGACCTGTGGGAGATGTTCCGCCGCCTCGCCGATGACGGCAAGACACTGCTGGTCTCGAGCCACGTGATGGACGAAGCCAGCCGCTGCGACCGGGTGCTGTTGATGCGTGACGGCCAGCTGATCGCAGACGCCACCCCCGACGAGCTGCGTTCACAGGCTGGCACCGACGACCTCGAAGAGGCATTCCTCGTACTCGCAGAGAGGGACGTGACGCCATGACTCGAACCTTCACAACCTCGCGTCGCGTGCTGCAACAATTGAGTCACGATCCCCGCAGCATCGCGATGATCGTCCTGCTGCCGTCGATCCTGTTGGCGCTGTTCAAGTACATCTACGACGGCCAGCCCGCGATCTTCAACCGAGTCGGCCCCCAGATGCTCGGCCTGTTCCCCTTCATCGTGATGTTCCTCGTGACATCGGTGACGATGGTGCGCGAACGGACGTCCGGCACCCTTGAGCGCCTGCTGACCACCCCGCTCAAGCGCGGTGAGCTGATCGGTGGGTATGCGATCGCCTTCGGCATCGCCGCGCTCGTGCAGGCTCTCGTCAGTTCCGGAGTGGCAATCTGGCTGCTCGACCTCGATGTCCAGACGCCCTGGGCCATCGTCCTTTTCGCCGTCGTCGATGCGGTGCTCGGCACGGCTCTCGGCCTGTTGATGTCGGCGTTCGCCCGTACCGAGTTCCAGGCCGTGCAGTTCATGCCACTTGTCGTCGTACCGCAGATCCTGCTGTGCGGACTCCTCGCACCTCGCGACTCGCTGCCGAAGGTCCTGAACTGGATCTCCGACGCCTTGCCGCTGAGCTATGCAACAGATTCGTTCAGCGAGCTCGCCAACAGCGATGTCTGGTCCAGCACCCTCGGGCGCAACCTCGGCATCCTCGTGGGCTGCTGTGTCGTGGCCATCGCTCTCGCCTCTCTGACGCTGCGGCGCCGCACCCCGTGACCGCACCACGCCGACGTGGTCGACCGAACGCAGACACCGCGGGCGACACCAAGCAGGCAATCCTCGACGCAGCACGCACCCAGTTCGCGGCCAAGGGCTTCGCCGGTGCTTCGCTGCGGTCCATCGCGGCCGATGCGGTCGTTGACGCGAGCTTGATCAGCCACTACTTCGGTGACAAGGCGCGGTTGCTCGTTGCGACGATGCAGCTGCCGGTCAACCCGGTCGAGAAGATCGCGTCGGTGGTCCAGAGCGGACCCGACGGTATGGCAGAGCGGCTGTTGCGTACGTTCCTCGGCGCGTGGGATCCGCACCGCGATGCGTTCAGCACCCTCGTCCGAACGACGCTCGGCTCCGGCGACGGCCAGGCTCCGATGCTGCAGCTCGCACGCAATGTCCTGATCACCTCGTTGGTCGGCGTGCTGGAGGGCGATGACCGGGAGCTGCGAGCCAATCTGATCGCCGGCCAGCTGATCGGGATGGCGACGATGCGCTACGTCGTTCGCGTTGAGCCGCTCGCAGACGCGTCGATCGACGACGTCGTACGCCTGTATGCCCCGCCGATGCAGCAGTTGATCGACGGCTAGATTCGACCCTTGACAATAATTATTGTCAAGGGCTAGCCTGAGGCGCATGGATGACCTTCACGTGCTCGCCGACGCTGCCGCCGTCGAGGTGGCGCTCGACCCGATCAGGACTTCGATCCTCGACGCATTGACCGAACCCGGATCTGCTGCCACGGTTGCGGCGATCGTTGGGCTGACCCGCCAGAAGGTGAACTACCACCTGAAAGCGCTGGAGGCCCACGGCTTGGTCGAGCTGGCTGAGGAACGACTCTGGGGCGGCATCACCGAGCGTCTGGTCCGTCGTTCGGCACGTCACCTGGTGGTGTCGCCCAACGTGCTGCAGACGGCCGCCATCGACCCGAACCAGATCGCCGATCGCCTCTCGGCCGCATACCTGATCGCGGTGAACGCCCGGTCAGTGTCCGAGGTCGGCGCAATCGCCAGCACCGTTGCGGCCACGACGCGGGTGCCGACCCTGACCGTGGACGCCGTCATCGGGTTCAGGTCGTCCGACGACCGAACCGCGTTTGCTGCCGAGCTGCAGTCCGCGATCACCACACTGGCCGCCAAATATCACCACGACGATGGGCGACCTCATCGTCTGACCGTCTCGTCCTACCCACGACCCGAGGAGTCCGCATGACCAGTCCCGACCAACCCAACCGCATCGAACACCGCATGGAACGCACCTACGAAGTGACCGCTACCCCGGAACAGGTGTGGGATGCCATTGCCACAGCTGACGGAATCTCGGCATGGATGGTGCCGACCCAGCTGGATCCCCGGATCGGCGGCGAGGTGTCGTTCGATCTCGGCGGCGACCCGATGAAGGGCGTCGTCACGGACTACACGCCAAACCATCGATTCGCGTACGAAGAACCGTGGCCGATTCCTGACAAGGTCGAGGACCTCCCCGCCGATATGGCCGAGTGGTTCGACTCGGTCGGCGTGCGGCTGTCAGATGTCTACGACGGTTTGGATGCGGTCTCTCCGATCGCGGCAGAGTTCCTGATCGAATCAGCATCCGGCGGCAGCTGCGTGATCCGCGTGGTCATGAGCGCATACGGAGCTGGAGCGGACTGGGAGAACGAGTTCTGGGCCGAGATGATCGCCGGCACGGTCGAGATCTTCGACAACCTCGCCACGTACTTCAACACCACACAGGGAGCAACACGATGAGCGCCAGCCCACACACCGCACAGTCCGCCCGTGCGCGCACAATCGACCTGGTTCGCACCGGTGCGATTGCGGGCGTAGCAGCGGCCATCTGCACGACTGCCGTGGCTGCCTTCTCAACCGCTGCCAATGTCAGTCTCGAGGTCAACTCCCAGGCCATCCCGATCGGTGCGTTCGCATGGTGGACCCTCGTAGGTACGGCCGTGGGCGTGCTGCTGGCTCGACTCCTTCAAGACCGACGGCGGTTCACCATCGTTGCGGTGGTCGCCCTGGGACTGTCGCTCATCCCGGCAATCGTTGCTCCCGACGACGTCGCGACCAAGATCGTCCTGGTGAGTGCCCACCTACTCGCGGCCGCCATTGTCATACCGCGCCTGAGTCGGCGGCTAGCAGTCGGCTCCTAGATCGAGCCGGCGATCGAACCGATCAGTGAGAGCAGGGCGACGACGACGGAGATCGGGATCAGCCAAAGAGCGGCGACTGCCACTGTGACGGTCGTACCGATCTTGGGCGGCCCGAAATAGCGGGCTCGGGGGAGGTCGCCGACGCCTTCGATCCAGCGGCCCGTCATCGCGACGCCAGACCACACGCCCTTGAGCCGCTCGAAGATGCGCCATCCGCCAGCACCGGCGATGCTCGAGATCGCCCCGCGGGTCTCCTCGACCTTGTCGGTCAGGCTGATCATGATGCCGAGCTCGGTCGCCAGCTTGTCAGGCTCCTCGACGGCCTGAAGGATCCGGCGTCGCCGTCCCCAGAACGCTCCCGTGACGAGCAGCATGGCCAGGCCAGCCCCGAGGATCACCCATCGGACGCCGCCGTCGGCGAGCAGCCCGAGAACAAGTGTCGTGAAGATGAATGGCGCCGGCAGGATCATCAGGAGAGCGGTCGGGATGCGGAGGAGGGTGACCGCCAGCACGATGACTCTGGCCGCCTTCTTGGCGGCCTCACCGGTCTGGTCGTCGACCCTGGCTGCCAGGTCACCCACGGCTGCGTTGGCCCGTCCGCCGAGAGACTTGACCTGCCGAAGCTTCATAACGCCACTTTAGGGCGGCCCCCAAGTTAGTCTGCGGCTCATGGAACTTGTCGCAACGAGGTGGAAGCTCATCTTTTTGGTCGGCGGCGTGGCCGGACTCGCAATCTTCGCCTTCATGCCGGACTACAACACCCTGCAGATGTCCTCGGATGCCAGGGACTTCACCAGCACCCTCGGCGATGACGAAGGTCGTGCCCTGATCGCCAACGTCTGCGACATGGTCTTCGCGCTCTCGTACGGAGTGCTGGGTGTCGTCGCGTTCAACAAGCTCGCCTCAGGTGGGCTCGCACTGCTTGGATCTCTGGTGGCCGTCGGCGCAGCGCTCGCCGACGAGATCGAGAACGTCCTGGTGTTCCTCAACATCAAGTCGGACTCGCTGACGAACGGCGATGTAGACCTGATGGGGACCTTTGGTCTCATCAAGTGGGTGCTCATCGTCGCCAGCATCGTGCTGCTGATCGTGGTCGCCGCACGCGCGCGCTCACGCAAGGAGTAGCCGCCTTAAGGTGAATCTGTGGCCATTGTCTTCTCGCTGATCTCGGCGCTGGCATATGGCATCTCGGACTTCCTGGGTGGAATCTTCGCCAAGAAGGCCTCCCCGTGGCAGGTTGCTGTCGTCGGACAGACGTCGTCTGCGTTCTTCAGTCTGATCGCTGCGCTCTTCATATCCGGATCTCCGACCGGGCGCGATGTCGCATTTGGCGCACTCGCCGGACTCGGCGGCGGATTCGGTGTCGTGTTCCTCTACCGCGGACTGGCAACGGCTCGTATGGGCGTCGTCGCTCCGTTGTCGGCGATCGGTACGGCGCTGTTGCCCGTCGCCGTTGGGCTCGGCACCGGTGATCGGCCATCGAAGCTCGCGGTGCTCGGCATCGTATGCGCGTTCCCTGCCATCGCGCTGATCTCGAGAGTCGTCGACGACAACCCCTCGCACCGCGGAGGCGTCATCGACGGCATCTTGGCAGGTGTCGGATTTGGAGCGCTCTTCGTCTTCCTCGGCCAGGTCGGTGACGACGCGGGTCTCTATCCGCTCGCGGCCTCGCAGGTGACGTCAGTATTCGCCATCATCGTGCTGGCGACGATCCTGAGGCAGGGTTGGCTCCCCCGTGATCGCGGTTCGTGGAAGGCCGTGACGATGGGCCCGCTCGGCGCCACTGCGCAGGGCGCGTTCCTGTATGCCACCCACCACGGATTGCTCTCGGTCGTATCCGTGATCTCTTCGCTCTACCCAGCCAGCACTGTGCTGCTCGCTGCGGTCCTGCTTCGCGAGAAGATCCACGGCTGGCAGGGAGTCGGCCTGGTATTTGCAGTCATCGCGGTGGCGTTCGTCGCAGCCGGCTAGTTCATTTCAGGAACTTGCTCGTCGAACGGTCCTTGAGTGGTTTGCCTCCGGTCTGACAGGTCGCGCAGTACTGGAGCGATGACGTCGCATACGAGACTTCGCGCACGGCATCGCCACAGACCGGGCATGGTTCGCCGGTACGACCGTGCACGCGCATACGAGTGCGCTTGTCGTCCTTCAGGTCGGACGCCGGCTTGCCGCGCGCCTCCTCAACTGCCTCGGCGAGCACGTCGTGCAGCGCGGCTTCGAGCCGTACAATCTCGTCCTCGTCAAGGCTCTCCGCGATGGCGAACGGGGAGAGCTTCGCGGCATGCAGGATCTCGTCGCTGTACGCATTGCCGACGCCAGCGATGATCTTCTGGTCCCGCAACAGACGCTTGACCTGCATCTTGCGGCCGAGGAGCGGACGAAGCTCGAAGCCTGGCTCGAGCGGATCAGGACCGAGCGCGGCGATGCCGGGCACGTCCAACGGCGACCGGACGACGTACATCGCGAGTCCCTTGCGGGTCCCTGCCTCGGTGACGTCGAAGCCGACAGTCGGACCATCGCCTCGGTCGAGTCGCACGCGCGCGGCGATGTTGCTCGCACCGAGCTTGAGCTTGGTGTCAGGGAGCTTGTCGGACCAGCGCAGCCAACCGGCTTTGGCGAGGTGCACCACGATGTGGATCCCGTCGACATCGATGTCGATGAACTTGCCGTGCCTGGTGACGTCGGTGATCGTCAGTCCCGGCAGCGCCGTCACCGGCGGATCGAAGGTCTTGAGCACCGAGAATGACGCCAGCTCTACGCCCACGACGACCGAGCCCACCGCCTCGGCACGCAGGAACTCGATCAGTCCGTTGACCTCGGGAAGCTCGGGCACAGGTCAATCATCATGGTTCGCCGCGACGTTCTCCATACCTAGCTTCGTTCATCGAAGTCCTGGCGTGCTTCGAGCACCTGCGCGATGTTGCCCTCAGCCCACACCCGCAGTGCATTGAGCGGCTCGTACAACGAGTGACCGAGGTCGGTGAGCTCGTACTCGACGTGCGGTGGGATGCGGTCGTACGACCTTCGTTCGACGACTCCATCGCGCTCGAGCCGCCGCAGTGTCTCGGTCAGGACCTTTCCACTGATCCCGTCGACGGCCGTCCGGATCTGGGTGAACCGCAGCGGGCCGGATCCCAGCACCACCACGATCATGGCGGTCCACTTGTTCGCGATCTCCATCAACGAGGTACGCGACGGGCACGTGCGCAAAAGCACGTTCCAATCCGGACGGTCTGCCATGGCGCTCCTCAGTTACGTTGAGGTAACAGGTTACCAATAGTTACCGTCTCGTTTGGAACCACGTGGTTCCCCAACGAGAGGAAGACCATGACCCAGCCCATCGCCGCCTACACCGCGTATGACGAAGCGCTCGCCACTGGCAACATGCCGGGAGTCGCAGCCGCCTTGCACGCCGACGTCGTATGGCACCAGCCGGGTGCTCACTCGCTCTCCGGTGACCACCGAGGGCCGGATGGTGTGATGGCGCTGCTCGGCGGCTTCATGGAGCGCAGTGGTGGCACCTTCACCCTCACCAAGGCCGGGCCCGCCATGGTCAACGGTCAGTACGTCGCGCAGCCGGTCTCGTTCGCGGCGACCCGAGACGGCCACGAGCCGCTCGACATGGCCGGCGTCGATGTGTTCCGCATCGAGGATGATCTGATCAAGGAAG
Source organism: Aeromicrobium sp. (assembly GCF_036675695.1). GTDB lineage: Bacteria > Actinomycetota > Actinomycetes > Propionibacteriales > Nocardioidaceae > Aeromicrobium. The sequence continues at coordinate 112,873 of NZ_JAKFEL010000051.1, read as the reverse complement.
TATGGCTCTACTCGTCCGACCAGGCTGTCGAGGACGCGTTCTGGAGCTAGACGTCTCGCTGTGGCGGCGTTCCCCCGCTTCTCAGCCGGTGAACGTCAGCCACAGCAGTGCGAGGTTGAGCGCGATCACGATGACGGCGACGAGGCAAGCTGCCGCGGTTGTGAGGCGGCGGTTGACGTACTCACCCATGACCTCGCTGCGCGCCGTGAGCATGACCAGCGGGATCAAGGCGAAGGGGATGCCGATCGACAGGACCACTTGGGAGATGACCAGTGCACGGCTTGGCTCCGCCCCGATCGCGAGCACGACCAACGCGGGGATCAGTGTGACCACGCGACGTACGAGCAGCGGCAGCTTGATGCCGAGAAGGCCGTTCATGACCTCCGCGCCGGCCGCGCTGCCGACCGAGGTCGAGGCGAGGCCCGAACCGAGGAGCGCGACCGCGAACAGCAGTGCGACTCCTGCGCCGAGCTCCGACGTCACCACGTTGTGGACGCCCTGGAGAGTGTCGGTCCCGGGCAGTCCTTCGAGGCTGGCAGCTGCGACCACGAGCAGGGAGAGGTTCAGCAGGCCAGCGAGGATCAGTGCCAGCACCACATCGGTTCGTGTCGCCGACAACAGTTGACGAACTGTAAGCCCCTCGCCACGACGCCCGAGGCGGGTGATCGTCAGGCTGGAGTGCAGGTAGATCACGTGCGGCATGACGGTCGCGCCGATGATGCCCGAAGCCAGCAGCACGCTTTCGGAACCCTCGAAGCTCGGGATGAGACCCTTGGCAAGTGGTCCGGGCTCCGGCGCGTTGACGAACAACCCGGCGAGGAAGCCGACAGCAATCAGGGCGAGGAATCCGATGATCACTCGCTCGAGCGCACCCTGTCCACGAAGGTCGCCGATGCGGAGGATGACCATGGCGACCGCCGCCGTGATGATCGCGCCGACCACAAGCGGCAGATCGAACAGCAGGTTCAGGGCGATCGCCCCACCCACGACCTCGGCGAGATCGGTCGCGATCGCGATGGCTTCGGCCTGAAGCCAGTAGGCAAGTCGAGGAGCGCGCGGCAGCTGCTCGCCGACGTGCGTTGCCAGTGACTTGCCGGTCACCATGCCGAGCTTTGCCGAGAGGTACTGCACCAGCACCGCCATGACATTTGCCATCACGACGACCCAGACGAGGGTATAGCCGAACTCGGAGCCGGCGGTGACATTTGTCGCGACATTGCCCGGGTCGACGTACGCGACCGCTGCAATGAATGCCGGCCCCAACAAGGTGACGCGTCGCACCACCGGAGCCCTGGAGACCATGGTCACCGAGCCTAGTTGGCCGCAAAATCGGTGTAGACATCGGCTATTGGTTGCCCTAGAGTAACCGTTACTCATGAGCAACCAAGCGAGAAGTGAAGCACTGTTCGACGCGATGGGCGACCCCATGCGCCGACGCATCACCGAAACCCTCGGCCATGGAGCTCTGCCCGTCGGGGAGCTCGCGGACCGGCTGCCGATCGGTCGCCCCGCGGTCAGCAAGCACCTCAAGGTGCTCGAGTCAGCAGGGATCGTCGAGCACACCAGCATCGGCACCCGCAATCTGTACGCCCTCGCTCCCGGCGGGCTCGCTCCCCTGCAGGTGTGGATCGCCGAGACCTGGGACGACGTCCTCTCAGCGTTCGCTGAGCACGTCGAGAACGGAGAACGCTCATGACCATCGCGCCCGTCATACGCAATGTGGTCGTCTCGGCATCACCCGAAGCCGCCTACCAAGCCTGGGCCGGTCGCATCGGCGAGTGGTGGCCGCTCAGCCGTCACTCGGTGTACCAAAAGGACAACACGGTCGCCTGGATCGACGACCAGATCGTCGAGACGTCATCGAACGGCGAGACCTCCGTGTGGGGTCGTGTTCTGGAGTCCAACCCGCCAGGCAACCTGAGCTTCACGTGGCACCCCGGTCGAGGGCCCGAAGCGGCAAGCACCGTCGTTGTCGACTTCGTACCGATCGCCGAAGGCCGCACTCTCGTACGCCTGACACATTCGGGGTGGGAGATCTTCGACGAGCCGGTGGACGCACGCAACGAGTACCGCAACGGTTGGCCGACCGTCGTTGCTAGCTTCCGCGACACCGTGCCGGACCACGATGCCGACGGCGAAGCATGGCTCGTGCTCGAGCACCGACCAGGGTGCGCCACCGATGGCTCGATCTACACCCATCCCCTGTTTGCCGAGCACCTCGCCTTCGTCAGCAGCCTCAAGGACAAGGGAGTGCTTATTGCGGCAGGTCCCATGCCTGATCAGCCCGGTGTCGGCCAGACGATCATCCGTGTGCCCGCTGCCGATGCGCCGAGCTACGTCGAGGCAGCACACGATGATGCCGCTGTCACTGGCGATCTGCTCGTCCTCCGCGTCCGTCCCTGGAACGTGATGGTCAGCTAGTCCCGACGGGCCGATCCGGGTGGTTGCTCCACTGCGACCAAGAGCCGGGATAGAGCGCCGCATCGAATCCGGCAATCGCGAGTGCCGCGACCTCATGCGCGGCGGTCACCCCCGAGCCGCAGTAGGCAGCGACCCGATCTCGCACACCCATCGCCTCGAATCGCGTGCGCAATTCCCCAGGTTTGCGGAAGCGACCCTCGGCATCGAGGTTGTCCGTCGTGGGCGCGCTGACAGCACCCGGTATGTGTCCAGCCCTCGGATCGATGGGCTCGGTCTCGCCTCGATACCGCTCGCCGGCTCTGGCATCAAGGAGTACGCCGTCGAATGCCGCAGCACCGTCGATGTCGATCGTCGGCAACTTGCCACTTGAGAGCACCACGTCGCCGGGCTGCGGCCGTACGTCGACGGTTTCCAGCTCCCCGCTGGCAGCGACCCATGCTGCAAGGCCACCATCGAGCAGCCGTACGTTCTCGAACCCGGCCCAACGCAGCAACCACCACGCTCGTGCCGCGGCGAGTCCTCCGTTGTCGTCGTAGGCGACGACCGTGTCACCAGCATGAATGCCCCATCGCTGCGCTGCGGCCTGGAAGTCAGCAGGCTCGGGCAGCGGATGCCGCCCGTCCTCCGGCTCGCCGTGAGCAGCCAGCTCGGTGTCGAGCCCAACGAACACGGCACCAGGGATGTGACCCTTCAGATATTCGACGTGCCCCGAAGGTCCGCCGAGCTTCCAGCGCACGTCGAGGACAACTTGTCTGGCCGAATCGATGTCGTCCGGTTGGATGAGAACGTCCATGCGGCCCAACCTAGGCGTCCGCGCAGAGCTTCATGCACCGACTCTCGCACCGGTCCCGGAAGTCAGACCCCCAGTCGCTCGTCAAGAAAGTCGACTGTTCGGCGCATCTTGTCGGCCCATTGGCCGGCGAACGTATGTCCCTCGTTGTCGTACACGACGAGCTCGTGGTCGACACCGGCACGCGTGAAGGCGCGGTCGGTGGCGCGGGCCCATTTGATCGGGCAGCTCTCGTCACGAGCGCCGTGGACCATCAGCACTTCGGCCTCGATGCGGTCTGCATACGTCCGCGCCGAGAGGTCGCTCCAGAACGTCGGGTTCGCCTTGATGTCTCCCCAACGCTTCACGATGGTGCGTCCAGCCGCCGAACGGTTGGGCACAGTCCACTGCCGGTAGTTGTCTACGAACCGGCTGCTGACTGACGAATGCACCACCGCGGCCTTGACGATGTCGGGCTCGGCGACCAGAGCGTTCATCGTGACGCCGCCGCCCATCGATCGGCCCAGCATCCCGATCTTGTCCGGGTCGACCTCTGTCAGCTCCTGGAGAGCCTTGACGGCCGCGATCGCATCCCTCGCGTATCCGAGGCGAAGCTCAAGCTCGAGCTTGCTGACGTTGTCGGACCCGGCATGACCGCGATAGTCGGTGTGCAGCACGACGTACCCAGCGCGAGCCAGGTAGTCCTGCTCGCGCGGCATTCCCTGACCATTCGTGTAGGCACCCGGTTCGATGTAACCGTGGTTCAGGACGACTGCCGGGTGCGGTCCCTTGCCGTCGGGGACCAGCAACAACCCAGAGATTGTCAGGTCGCCACTGCGATAGCGGACTTCCTGACGGGTGTACGCACCGAAGTTCTCTCGCTGTCCGACTCGCCGGAGATCCCCACCGGTGATCTCGTCATCGAACATCGCCGGCAACGATCTCTTGTCATACGTCGGAGTCGGGCTGGGTGTCGGCGACGCACTCGTTTGGGTCGGCGCTGGATCGGCGCGCTTCTCACCACCCGTGCACCCACTCGTGACGAGTGCAGCGACGGCCGCGATGGATACGAGGACGAGCCTCATACCCCCATGGTGCCCGAAGGGGCAAACAAGGGCCGAGGACTACGAGGCGTAGCTGCGGTTGCGTCCGCCCGACGATCCACCAGACCCGCCGCGACGACGCTGGCCGTTGCCATTGCCGCTTGGGCGACCGCCGCCGTTGCCGCGGAATCCGCCCTGCGGGCGACCTCCGCCACCGTTGCCGCGGTTGCCACCGTTGTTGCTGGCTGTACGCGCACCGGCGCGGACCGACGACGGGTGCGGAGCATCCGTACCGGCACCCGACAGGTTCGCGACCGTCATGGGTGACGGAGCCGTACGAGCCTCGTGGTGACGAGCCGTGACGCCCGCCTTGTTCTGAAGAGTCATGACATCGCGCAGCGCCTCGGGTGTCGTCATCGTGACGACAGCTCCGGACTCACCCGCACGGGCCGTACGGCCCGAACGGTGCTGGTATGCCTTGTGCTCGGCCGGTGCGTCGTAATGAACGACCAGACCGATGCCATCGACGTGGATGCCGCGAGCGGCGACGTCGGTGGCGACGATGACGCTGGCCTTGCCGCTGCTGAAGGCGGCGAGGTTGCGCTCACGGTGGCGCTGCGAGAGGTCACCGTGCATGTCGACAGCTTCGATGCCGTTCATCGTGAGCTGCTTCGCGAGGCGCATGGCGCCGCGACGCGTACGGGTGAAGACGATGCTGCGCGGGTTGGCGCGGAGCAGGTCGAACGCCGTCTTGGACTTCTCGGTCGCCGCACTCACGAGCACATGGTGCTCCATCGTGTCGACGTGGCTGTCAGCCGAGTCGACCTCGTGCAGCACGTGCTGCGGGAGGTGGCGCTTGACGAGCTTGTTGACGTCACCGTCGAGCGTCGCCGACAGCAGCAGGCGCTGGCTGTTGGGCGGCGTCTTGGCGAGGATCGCGTCGATCGGCTTGAAGAAGCCGAGGTCGCACAGGTGGTCGGCCTCGTCGAGGACAGTCACCTCGATGTCGTCGAGCGAGATGCAGCGACGGTCGAGCAGGTCAGTCAGACGGCCCGGCGTGGCGATGACAACGTCGACGCCATTGCGGAGCGTGGTGATCTGCTTGTTGATCGGGACTCCGCCGTAGACAGTGGTCAGGCGCAGGCCCATCTTCTGCGCAAGCGGCTCCATGGCCGTTCGCACCTGGGTCGCGAGCTCACGGGTGGGCAGCAGGATCAGGGCGCGCGGAGCTTTGGATCGGCTCTGGCGACCTGCGAGGCGGACGAGGACCGGAAGGCCGAAGGCCAGGGTCTTGCCCGAACCCGTGCGCGCCCGGCCGAGAACGTTGCGTCCCGCGAGCGCATCGGGGATCACCGCAGTCTGGACCGGGCTGGGGTTGACGATGTCCTGGCGCGCGAGGGTCGAAACCAGCGAGGCAGGAAGGTTGAGAGAGGAGAAGGTAGGCAGCGCAGGGCTGACAGCAGAGGTGTTGCTCACAGAGAAGTACTCACAGACGTTTCGGAAAGATTGCCCGAATGTCTATTTCGCGCGGGATCGCGCTACTTCGCCGGGCAGAACAGCGCTGAGACCAGCGCGTTCACGTATTCACATACTAGCAGCGAGGCGCCTCCGGCAACGAATCCTGAGGGCCCGCGTGACCTACTGGGGGACCTCCCGCGAGCGCACGCGCCTCAATCCCAGGCTAAATCCCGCGACCTAGTGGGGAACGTCACTATGCGAGTGGGGGATCACACGAGGAGGTCGGCGTACTCGGAGTGCTTCTCGATGAAGCGCTTCACATACGGGCACGTGGCAATGACCTTCTTGCCCTGCGCTCGTACGTCGTCGAGTGCGCCGGTGACCAGCTGGCCTGCGCGACCCTGACCCTCGAACTCGTCGAAGACCACCGTGTGCGGGAACGTCACGACGTCGCCATCGACCAATGCCTTGGTGAACCCCGCGAGAGTGCCGTCGACGTGAATCTCGTAGCGACGCTCACCGGCGTTGAACTCGATGCTGTTGCTCATGACCGGTACAACGCTCAGGCGACCGTGAGGATTCCAAGGCCGCCGACCGCGGCGGCGAGGGCCAGCGAGACGCTGATGAGAATCACGTGCACACGGAGGAACGTGGTGGCGTTGCCCTCAGCATCACGCGAGCGCTCGTCCTTGAGCACGCGGCGCAGGAACGGCGGCCAGATGACGAAGCTCCACATCGCGGAGACGATGAGCAGAAGCGACCAGGCGAGGGGAAGATCCATGGCTGCATCCTGTCAGGCGTATGCGAGCAGTTCGTCGAGCGGGCGGGGCACGTTCGCGAGATCGAGTGCGTCGACGAGTGCACCCGCATACCTCTCCTTGCGCCCACCGATCGAGCCGAACCACCGGTGCAGCTGATGCTCCACGGACCGAGGCCGCTGAGCAGGCTGGCGCTGGAAGATTCGAAGAGTCGGCAGATCACCCTGTTCCTCGATCACCTGCTCAACTCTGTCGACCCCGAGCACGCGGATCAGCTCGTACTCGAGGTCGGGATCGCAGACGAAGAATCCGTCGGTCCCGAGTCCGGCGCGCTCAAGTGCTCGTACATAGAAGTCCCACTCCTTGCGATCGCTCAGCCCGGCGATCCCCACGCCGAGGGGACTGAGCAGCTCGAGGTATCGACCGATGCTCGTGGCTCCACCCATCGGCACGACACAGATGCCCTCGGCATCGAGGTCTCGACCTCGTCGTCTAGACAAGTTCAAAAGGGCTGCGGCATCACTGACCCCCTCCACCAATACGATGGTCCGAGCCGCGCCGACCAGCTCGCGCACGACCTCGCCCGCCGCATCCGCACCGTCACGACCGGCAGCACAGACGACGATCGCGTCGCGCAGCCGGGTCATGTCATGCATGAACCCAGTTTGCCTACTGATAGAACATGACGATGAGAGCACCTGATCCGGAACGCCTCGGCGGCCTTGCGTGGACGATCCGCACGCAGGGTGCCATGACCAAGACTGAACGTCGCACCGTATTGCGCGAGATCATCAAGGGCCAGGCCGAGTACGTCGCCGGGCGGATCAAGCTCCTCACCGGACGCACCTCGGACGCAGCGAAGGTGCTGGAAGCCAGTTCCTTCACTCCGCCTGACAGCGTCTTTGCACGGCAGGCCGAGGAGGCTGCCCTCGAGCAGAGCAGTGCGGTGATGGGACACGGCTACCGGACATGGATGTTCGGCAGCGGTCTCGCCGCCATCGACCAGATCGAGCTCGATCCCGAGCTGTTCTATGTCAGCGCCCTGCTGCACGACCACGGCATTGACTCGGTCGTCGAGGGCCAGGACTTCACGATCCGCAGTGCCGAACGCGCCGCACGCTGCGCCAGCGAAGCAGGGGTCGATGCCGCCAGAAGCGACCTGGTTGGCGATGCAATCACGGTGCATCCGACGGCCGGAGCCACCGTCGAGAGGGACGGCGCCCTTGGCGTGTATGTCGGGGGCGGCGCGGCCTATGACCTGATCGGCCTCCGCACTCCCGACCTGTCGAAGAGGTTTCGTGCCGACGTGATCGAGGCCCACCCACGGGCAGGCGCCACGAAGGCGTTCAAGGCTCTCGTCGCTGCCGAATCAAAGTCCGTACCTCTGGGCCGGTTCGCGCAACTGCATCGCTGCGGCTTCAACCAGCTGATCCAGCTGGCACCCCTTCGGCCGCGCTAGGGCCGGATTGCAAGGTGTCGGATCAACCCGTCCTCGACTGCGATGAAGTGGAAACGCAGAGGGATGGGGCTGCCAGGGAAGTCGCCGGCGATGTCGGCGGTCGCCACGTGGTAGCCATTCTGCGTCGACACGTCGGTGACGTCGTAGGTCACTGATGGGACTTCGGTACGCCATGCCCGCACCTCGTCGATGCCCCGATGCGTACGGCCGTCGTCCTCGACCACCACGTCGTCGGCGAACAGGGCGAACCATCGCTCCCGATCAGGCGACGTGGCCAGTTCGAAATAGCGGCTGATCAGATCTGTGGTCATGCCACCACCCTCGCGTGAGGGTCGGACACAACCGTTCACGCCGACTAGATTGACCGCATGACCCGAGCTGAAAAGTTCTCTGCTGGATCTATGCGGCCATCGCGGTTGCCGCCCTCGTCGGTACGCAACTGGCGCTGGTCGACATCCTGTCCGAATCGCCTTCGTGGTCCGCTCTGACCGACGGGCCGATCGCGACGTTCATCACGATCGACCTGCTCGCACTCGCGCTGGTGGCGACAATCTTCATGATCGTTGAAGGGCGCCGGCTCAAGCTGCGCTGGCTCTGGGTCTACATCGTGATCACGTTCGCCGTGGCGGCAAGCGTGGCCCTGCCGCTGTTCCTCATCGCCCGCACCCGCAACCTCGCGGCCGCTCGAACAACAACTACCTGAACCGGTGGACGTGCTCGACTTTCCCGACGCTGACGCGTGGTCGGCCTGGCTCGAACAGAACCGGGAACACAGCACCGAGGCGTGGCTGCGTATCGCCAGGAAGAACTCAGGCCTCGAGTCGATCTCGATCTCGGACGCCCTCGACGTGGCGCTCACGCACGGGTGGATCGACGGCCAGCGCCGCTCGAATGACGAGGTGTCGTTCCTCCAGCGCTACTGCCCGCGACGGCCGACGAGCTCGTGGTCCCAGGTCAACGTGCAGAAGGTCGAGGCACTGACAGCGGCGGGGCGAATGCGACCCGGCGGCATCGCCGAGGTCGATAGGGCCAAGGCGGATGGGCGGTGGGACGCGGCATACGAATCCCAGGCAACGGCTGAACCCCCGCCCGACCTCGTGGCGGCACTGGATGCGAGCCCGGCGGCGAAGGCGTCCTTCGAGGCACTCGGTAGGACGGAGCGCTACACGATCATCCTGCAGCTGCTGAAGGCCCGCACACCCGAGGGCCGAGTCAAGATCCTCAGCCGAGAGGTGGAGCGTCTAGGCGGAGGTCAGTGACTTCAGGGCCGAGGTGAAGAGGCCGAGTCCGTCGATGCCGGGGCCCGTGAGCTCCTCGACAGCGTGCTCGGGGTGTGGCATGAGACCGACGACATTGCCGCGGTCATTCGTGATGCCGGCGATGTCGTTGACCGAACCATTGGGGTTGACGTCCACGTAGCGGAACACGACGCGGCCCTCGCCCTCGAGGCGCGCGACCGTCTCGGCGTCGGCGACGAATCCACCCTCACCGTTCTTGAGTGGGATGACGATCTCCTGGCCCACGCTGAGCTCGGAGGTCCACGAAGTGTCGACGTTCTCGACCTTGAGCGTCTGGTCGCGGCAGATGAAGTGGCGGTGATCGTTGCGGATCAGCGCACCGGGCAGCAGGTGTGACTCGCACAGGATCTGGAAGCCGTTGCAGATGCCGAGCACCGGCATGCCGCCGTTGGCTGCGGCGATGACCTCGGTCATGACAGGCGCGAAGCGGGCGATTGCCCCGCAGCGGAGGTAGTCGCCGTACGAGAACCCGCCGGGCAGGATGACGGCGTCGACGCCCTTGAGGTCATGGTCGCCGTGCCACAGGGCTACGGCTTCGCCGCCCGCAATCGTGACGGCGCGCTGCGCGTCGGTGTCGTCGAGCGACCCCGGGAAGGTGACGACGCCGATCTTCACTCTGCCACCCGTACGGAGAAGTCCTCGATCACGGGGTTGGAGAGCAGTGTCTCGGCGATCTTGTGCACTTCGGCGAGCGTGGCTTCATCAGCGGCTTCGACCTCGAGCTCGAAGCGTTTGCCCTGGCGTACGTCGGTCACAGCGGCGAAGCCGAGACGCGGAAGTGCTCCGTGCACCGCCTTGCCCTGCGGGTCGAGGATCTCGGGCTTGGGCATGACATCAACGATGACGCGGGGCATGGCCCCAGTCTATCGACAGGTCAGCGCGCGACCTTGCGCGCCTGACGCTTCTTCTTCACCACACGCACGGTCTTGCGGCTGCCCTTGTAGATCCGGACGCCGAACCAGATCGAGAACCCGACCAGTGCCACGGTCGCCAGGACAGGCAGAAGTCGCGGACCCCAGTCCTTGGAGAGCCACTGCCCAGAAAGGACGAGGTAGGACACGACGAGCCCGGTGAAGTTGACGAGGTACTTGGACAGGTTCTTCACCATCAGGGACCGCACCACGCCCCATGACACCTTTTTGGCTCCGCCCTGCGCCCGCTTGCGAAGCGCTTGGAGCGTCAGCTCCTCTTCCTTCCTCTCCTGAGCCTGCATCACCGAGCGGTACGCGATGATGCCGCGCTCGAGCTGACGCGCCTTCCACGCCACCTCGGCGTGCTCCTTGGACGCGTAGTGGAAGTCGGCGCTCCCGTACTCACAGTTGAGGACGTCCCGGCACTGGTTGGGCCGACCGGTCTCGGGATTGATGTGGAAAGCGCCTCCTGACGCATCCTCGTTCACCATCTGCGGGACTCGATCAGCTGAGCTCGCGCTTGAGGATCTTGCCGGTCGACGTCATGGGCAGCTCGTCGATGAAGACGACTTCGCGCGGGTACTTGTACGCCGCGAACTGCTCCTTGCCCCATGCCACCAGGTCGGCCTCGGACACATCGTCGTGATCCTTGTTCTTGACGACGTACGCCTTGATCTCCTCGCCATGCGAATCGTGCGGGACACCGATGACGGCCACCAGCGACACGGCCGGGTGTTCCATCAGAATCTCTTCGAGCTCACGCGGGTAGACGTTGAATCCGCCGCGGATGATCATGTCCTTGGACCGGTCGACGATGTAGTAGAAGCCGTCTGCGTCCTTCTTGGCGAGGTCGCCCGAACGGAACCAGCCGTCCTTGATCGCTTCATCTGTCGCCTCAGGTCGGGCGTAGTAGCCCTTCATGATGTTGTGGCCCTTGATCGCGATCTCGCCGACGGCGTCAGGTCCGTCCTCGACGTCAGTCCAGTCATCGTTGATCAGCTTCATCTCGACTCCCGGGATGGGCAGGCCGATCGAGCCGACGCGCGGCTCCTCGCCGAAGCGGGAGAACGAGGCAACCGGCGACGTCTCCGACAGGCCATAACCTTCGAGGATCGTGACGCCGAAGCGCTCCTGGAACTGCTTGTGGATGTCGACCGGCAGCGCGGCACCACCGGCGACCGCGACGCGGAGGTTGGCAGCGAGCGCCTTGACGTCGACACTCTCGTCGAGAGCGGCGAGCAGACCCCAGTACATCGTGGGCACGCCAGCGAAGAACGACACCTTCTCCTTGAGCATCAGGCCGATCGCGGCCTGCGCATCGAAGCGAGGAAGCATGACGACGGTGCCGCCGTATGCGAAGCCGCCGTTCTGGATCACGGTCTGCCCGAACGAGTGGAACAGCGGAAGCACGCAGAGATACGTGTCCGGGTTCGAGGCGTCGGCACCGAACAGCTCGGCTCCCATCAGAGCGTTGTCGCGCATATTGCGGTGGCGGAGCTCAGCACCCTTGGGCTGCCCCGTGGTTCCGGACGTGTAGAGGATGACCGCAGTGTCGTCATCATCTGTCTCGACGGTGTCGAACGTCGGCGGCTGCTCTGCCACCAGTGGCGAGAAGAACTCGGGCGGGCTCAGCGGCGCCGGCTGAGCCGAGTCGAGCTTGATCAGGAAGAACTCGGTGCACGAGTCCGTCGCCTGAAAGCCCTCCCAGGCTGCCTCTCCGATCGGCAGGTCAGGCGTGCCCTCGAACGCGAAATAGGCCTTCGCGTTGGAGTCGTTGAGGTGATAGGCGACCTCGCGACCTTTGAGCAGGATGTTGAGTGGCACCACGGTGGCACCGGCCTTGAGGATGCCGTAGTAGATCGTGCTGAAGTACGGGAGGTTGGCGCACGACAGCGCGACCTTGTCGCCGGGCTTGATGCCCCGTGACACCAACAGGTTGGCGACTTGGTTGGCGGCGCCGTTGACCTGCGCGTACGTCAGCCGGGTGTCACCAAACACGATCGCCGTGCGGTCGGGATATTCAGTGGCGGACTTCTCCAACAGGGTGGCAAGGTTGCCCACGATGCGCTCCTCAGGTGTGACGGGGCCTTCACCCTACTTCTACACGTCAGCAGCCGTCGCGCATCAGACCTGGTGGGTTGCCGCGGGTGACCTCTATGAACGACACCTGCGTCGCGTCTGTCATTGCGTCGGGCGCTGCGTCGAACAGGAAGCCGATCCAGCTGTCGCCCTCGTTCACCAACATGCCGGTCTGGCCATAGCCCATTTCCTCCGGGAGTCGCTCCGGACCGAGCACATCCTTGACCGCCTTGAACGTGCTGCCCACCTGGAGTCCCGATCGAGTCGTCGGACCCGGGGCGCGCACACCGATCGACGAGACCTGCCCGTCATCCAGCGTGTAGATGTCGAGCGTCTCCTTGTACGCGTCCTTCCACACAAGGTGATCGACCGTTCCGCACGCAGTCCGCTCGACGTCCTTGTTGAGGTATCCGGTCGCAAAGGCCTGGGTCTTGGTCATGCCGACCCTGACAGGACCGACCATGCCGGCGAAGATCTTCAGCGAGGAGACGGGCTGCAGGGCAGCTGGCTGCGGCGCCGCTGTCGTCTTGACCGGCGCCGGCTTGGTCTTGTCGGGTGCGGGCTTGGTCGCAGTGGTCGACGGGGTCGCAGTAGGCGTCTCGTTGGGGTCGTCTGACCCGAGCTGATGAGCCACGACACCCGTGCCGACTCCACCGGCCATGCTGGCCGCCAGAATTGCGGCTGCGATCTGCTGCTTCATGACAATCTCCTGGTTCTTGGTGCTCCCCGCGGAGCGTCAGTCATCAAGAGAGATGCAGGTTGCAACTCAAAAGTTGTCGACATCGACCCCCAACTTTCCACGCACGAATCCTCGCGCAGTGTGGATTCGCGCCTTCACCGTGCCCAACGGGGTCTGGGTCAGCGCGGCGATCTCGTCGTACGGCATCGACCCGATATCGCGCAGGACGAAGGCCTCGGCCGTCTCGGGATGTGCCAGCTCGAGCGCCTCGATCGCGTCGAGCAAGTCGATCCGGCTGCCGGCGATCACGCTCGTCGTACGCGGGTCAGGCGGGTTGGGCAGCTCGCTGACCGCGCGTTCGGCGAACCGACGCTTGAGCGTCCGATAGGTCTGGCGAGCAGAGTTGGACGCGACCACCGTCACCCATCCCTCGAAAGAACCGCTGCCGGTGTAGTCCTTGAGATGTGTCGCGATGGACAGCAATGCGTCCTGCGCAGCTTCCTCGGCATCCAACGTGTGGGGCAGGAGTCGTGCACATCGGCTGACCACCTTGGGCCGGATCTGAGTGAGCAACTCCTCCATCGCCCAGGCGTCGCCTGAGCGTGCACGCTCGATCAGCTGCTCGTCCACCTGCATCCATCGACCATACTGAAGCCCTATGAAGAAAATAGGGCGCTATCGCCTTGATGGGGTGCAAGGATTCGGCGCCTTTGCCATGGTCTGGCACGGCTTCGATCCGGAGCTCGAAATCCCGGTCGCGGTCAAGATCCTCGCCGAGAACTGGGCCCATCACGCCGACGTACGCGAACGGTTCCTCGCCGAGGCGCGACTGCTGCGCAAGATCGACAGCCCCCGGGTCATCCGGGTCTACGACATCGGCACCCATGAGGACCGGCCCTATTTCGTGATGGACTTCGTCGACGGCGGCACAGTTGCCGATCGGGTCAAGACTCCGGTGCCGCCCGAGCAGGGGCTCAAGCTCGCTGTCGAGTCGGCGCGCGCCGTTCAGGTCCTCCACGATGCGGGTGTGCTCCACCGCGACATCAAGCCAACCAATCTGCTCGTCGGCGACGAGGAGCGGGTGCTCGTGGCCGACCTCGGCAGCGCCAAGCGGCTAGCTGAGGCAAGTGGTGTCACTGTCACGACCGGAACTCCGGCCTACATGGCGCCCGAGCAGGCCCGCGGCGAACCGGTCGATGCCCGATCTGACGTCTATTCGCTCGGTGCGGTGACCTATGAGTTGCTCTCCGGCAAGCAGCCATTCAACGTCAGCGATCCCGGATCGTTGCTCAGCCGGGCCAACGACAGCCGGCCGCCGCGGCTCACCGGCGCAGGCTCGCGCGGACTCGATCGCGTGCTGGCCTCCGCACTGGCCACCCGTCCGGCCGACCGGCCGGCAACTGCGGCAGCCTTCGCCGATGCACTCGAGCAGGTCGCAGCCGGCACGAAGGCCAAGGACGTCAAACGCCTCCGCCGCGAGATTTCACCCCCGCTCCTGATCACCCTGGCCGCCTTGCTCTTCGGAGCGTCGACAGCAGCGACCTGGTTCCTGCTCCGCTAGAACGTCAGGCCGGTGAGCTGCTCGTACGCCTGGATGTAGCGCTCGCGAGTCTTGGCGACGATCTCGGCCGGAAGATCTGGGGGCTGGGTGTTGCTGGCCCTGTCCCAACCGCTCTCGGGTGACAGCAGCCAGTTGCGTACGAACTGCTTGTCGTACGACGGTTGCGTCCGGCCCGGCTGCCACTCATCGGCGGGCCAGAACCGCGACGAGTCAGGGGTCAGGACCTCGTCGGCGAGAACGATCGTCCCGTCGGTCCGGGCTCCGAACTCCAGCTTCGTGTCGGCCAGGATGATCCCGCGCTCGCGCGCGATGCCCTCAGCGCGCGCATAGACCTGCAGGGTCAGATCGCGCAGCGCATTGGCCGTCTCGAGTCCGATCGTCTCGACCACTGCATCGAACGAGACGTTCTCGTCGTGCTCGCCCATCTCCGCCTTGGTCGCCGGCGTGAAGATCGGTTCGGGAAGCCGATCGCCGTCAACCAGTCCAGCTGGCAGCGCAACGCCGCAGACTTCTCCGGTCTCGTTGTAGTCGATCAGTCCGGAGCCGGTGAGGTAGCCACGAACGACACACTCGACCGGGAACATGTCGAGCTTCTCGCAGATCACGCCGCGTCCGCGTACGTTCTCCGGGACCTCGGTCGAGATCATGTGATTGGGAACGATGTCCTCTAGCTGGTCGAACCACCACAGGGACATCCGCGTGAGCAGCTCGCCCTTGTCAGGTATGCCGGGCTCGAGAACGAAGTCGAATGCAGAGATGCGATCCGACGCCACCATCAGCAGATGGCCGTCTCCGGCGTCGTAGAGATCGCGCACCTTGCCCGAGTGGATGTGGGTGGTTCCGGGGATGTCGATCGGCACGTGATCACCCTATCGGCGCAGCTCGCGCGTCAGTTGTTGAAGTCGTTCCAGAAGTCGACGTGATAGAGCACAGACGCGACTACGACGACGACTGCGACGACCAGACCTATGTAGCGGTGCTTCGGATCGGGCTCGCTCACAGAATGGAGCCAGGCGCGTAGGCAGCTGCCTCGGGATGAGCCTTGACCAGTTCTTCGATGCGCTTGGCGACGGCGGCGGTCTGACTGACGGCGGCGCCGGTGAAGTCGATCGGTGAGGCGACCAACGACGCGAGGTCGGACTCGGACAGACCGAGTCGCTCATCGGCAGCGAGGCGCGCAAACAGATCGTTCTCAGCCGCACCCTTCTCACGCATCTCGAGGGCAACCGCCACAGCGTGCTGCTTGACGGCGTCGTATGCGGACTCGCGGCCGCGACCATTGCGTACGGCGGCCATGAGGACCTTGGTAGACGCGAGGAACGGCAGATAACGGTCGAGCTCACGCTGGATCACTGCGGGGAAGGTGCCGAACTCGTCGAGCACGGTCAGGAACGTCTCGAACAAGCCATCGGCGGCATAGAACGCGTCGGGCAGCGCAACCCGGCGTACGACCGAGCATGAGACATCGCCTTCGTTCCACTGGTCACCGGCAAGCTCGCCGACCATCGAGGCGTAGCCGCGGAGGATCACGGCGAGGCCGTTGACGCGCTCGCACGAGCGGGTGTTCATCTTGTGCGGCATGGCACTGGAGCCGACCTGACCGGGCTTGAACCCCTCGGTCACGATCTCGTTGCCCGCCATGAGCCGGATCGTTGTGGCCAGGTTGGAGGGAGCAGCGACCAGCTGCACCAATGCCGTGACGACGTCGTAGTCGAGGGAGCGCGGGTAGACCTGACCAACGCTGGTCAGCACCTTGTCGAAGCCGAGGTGACGGGCCACGCGCTGCTCCAGCTCGGCGAGCTTGGCTTCGTCACCGCCGAGCAGATCGAGCTGGTCCTGTGCTGTGCCGACCGGGCCCTTGATGCCGCGGAGCGGATAGCGAGCGATCAGATCATCGAGTCGCTCCATCGCGACGAGCAACTCATCGGCGATCGTGGCGAAGCGCTTGCCGAGGGTTGTCGCCTGGGCTGCGACGTTGTGGCTGCGGCCAGCCATGACGAGCTCGGCGTGCTCGCTGGCGAGGCGTCCGAGACGCGCCAAGGAGGCAATGCCGCGATCGCGGATCAGCTCGAGCGAGGCACGGATCTGCAACTGCTCGACGTTCTCGGTGAGATCGCGAGACGTCATGCCCTTGTGGATGTGCTCGGTGCCAGCCAACGCGGCGAACTCCTCGATGCGGGCCTTGACGTCGTGGCGGGTGACCTTCTCGCGGTCGGCAATCGAGGCGAGGTTGACCTGGTCGATCACGGACTCATAGGCCTCGATGACACCGTCGGGGGTCTCGACGCCGAGATCCTTCTGAGCCGTCAGGACGGCGATCCAGAGACGCCGCTCGAGGACGATCTTGTGTTGGGGCGACCAGATGCGTGCAAGCTCCGGCGATGCGTATCGGCTGGCCAGAACATTGGGGGTGGTCACGCCTCTATTGTCCCATCCGCCGCAGCTTGGGCGATATCCGTACGGGCGTGGGCGCCGTCGAAGCTGATCTCGGCCACGCCGGCGTACGCGCGTTCGCGCGCCTCGGCGAGGGTGCTGCCGGTTGCGGTGACCGACAGAACGCGGCCACCTGAGGTCACGAGCTCTCCACCGATCAGCGCCGTTCCAGCATGGATGACGTCGACACCCTCGATCGCGTCAGCTGCCTCGATGCCGGTGATCTCGTCGCCCTTGCGCGGCGACTCGGGGTAGCCATCGGCTGCCATCACGATCGTGACGGCCGACTCCTTGTGCCACTGCGGCATACCGACTTCGCCGAGCGTGCCGGTCGCAGCACCGTTGAGCAGCGCGGACAACGGTGTCTTGAGGACCGCGAGCAATGCCTGGGTCTCGGGATCGCCGAATCGAGCGTTGAACTCGATCACACGAGTACCGCGACTGGTCAGCGCGAGTCCGGCGTAGAGGAGACCCTGAAAGGGGGTGCCTCGACGAGCCATCTCTTGCACCGTAGGTACGAGTACGCGACGAGACACCTCGGCGACCAAGTCGTCAGGCGCCCAGTCGAGCGGTGTGTAGGCGCCCATGCCGCCAGTGTTGGGTCCCTCGTCGCCGTCCAGCGCGCGCTTGAAGTCCTGAGCCGCCTGAAGCGGGAGCACGGTCTCGCCGTCTGTGATGGCGAACAGGGAGACCTCGGGTCCGTCGAGGTACTCCTCGATGACCACTCGACCGCACGCTGCTGCATGGTCGAGCGCTGCCTGACGGTCATCGGTGACGACAACTCCCTTGCCAGCTGCGAGGGCGTCGTCCTTGACGACATACGGCGGGCCGAACGCGTCGAGAGCGTCCGCAGCCTGCTCGGGGGTGTCGCACACATGCGCCATTGCGGTCGGCACCTCAGCTGCGGCCATGACCTGCTTGGCAAATGCCTTGGAGCCCTCGAGCTGCGCGGCTTCCGCGCTGGGACCGAAGCAGGCGATTCCGGCTGCCCGTACGGCGTCAGCGACGCCAGCAACCAGGGGCGCCTCCGGTCCGACGACCACGAGGTCGATGCCGAGCGACTGTGCGAGCGATGCCACCGCGACACCGTCGAGCTGGTCGACGTCGTGCAACGTCGCAACTGCGGCGATGCCGGGATTGCCGGGAGCCGCGTGCACTTCGGTGACTTGCGGATCACGTGAGAGCGCGAGAGCGAGTGCGTGTTCGCGACCGCCTGTGCCGATGACCAGTGTCTTCACGTGTCGACCCTATCGGCGCGTGTCAGAGGAGGTCGTGTCGCACGATCGTCTGCTCACGATCAGGTCCGACACCGATTGTCGAGATGCGCGCCCCCGACATCCCCTCAAGGGCGAGCACGTACTCCTGCGCCGTCTTGGGAAGGTCCTCGAACGTGCGTGCAGCAGAGATGTCCTCGGTCCAGCCTGGGAAGAATTCATAGATCGGCTTGGCGTGGTGGAAGCCCGTCTGCGTCATCGGCATCTCGTCGACCCGCTCGCCATCAACGTCGTATGCCACGCACACCGGGATCTGCTCCCAGCCCGTCAGCACGTCGAGCTTGGTCAGTACGAAATCGGTGACGCCGTTGATGCGCGCCGCGTATCGAGCGATCGGGGCGTCATACCAACCACAGCGGCGCGGGCGACCTGTCGTGGTGCCGAACTCGGCGCCGTTCTTGCGCAGCTGCTCACCGTCGTCGTCGAACAGCTCGGTCGGGAAGGGGCCCTCGCCGACACGAGTTGCGTACGCCTTGACGATGCCGATTACACGAGTGATCTCGGTGGGTGCGATTCCCGAGCCGGTGCACGCGCCACCTGTCGTCGCGGATGAGGAAGTCACGAACGGGTAGGTGCCGTGGTCGACATCGAGCAGCGTTGCCTGGCCGGCTTCGAGCAGCACGGTCTTGCCCTCGGCCAGAGCCTGGTGCAGGACCAGCGCAGTGTCGGCAACCATCGGGCGGAGTCGGTCGACGTACGACAGCAGCTCCTCGACGATCTCCTCAGCCTCCACCGCACGACGGTTGTAGACCTTGGTGAGGATCTGGTTCTTGAGCTCGAGAGCGGCTTCGACCTTCTCTCGCAGGATCTTCTCGTCGAAGAGGTCCTGGATGCGGATGCCGAGACGGTTCATCTTGTCGGCGTATGTGGGGCCGATGCCGCGACCAGTCGTACCGATCTTGCGGCTGCCGAGGAACCGCTCGTTGACCTTGTCGAGCGTCCGGTTGTAGTCAGCGATGACGTGCGCGTTGGAGCTGATGACCAGTCGCGAGGTGTCGATGCCGCGCTCTTCGAGACCGTCGATCTCGTGGAACAGCACTTCGAGGTCGACGACGACGCCATTGCCAATGACCGGGATGCACCCGGGGCTGAGAATGCCGCTCGGCAGGAGGTGGAGGGCGTACTTCTGATCGCCGATCACGACGGTGTGTCCAGCGTTGTTGCCACCGTTGAACTTCACGACGTAGTCGACGCGGCTACCGAGCAGGTCAGTCGCCTTGCCCTTGCCTTCGTCTCCCCATTGGGCCCCGACGATCACCACTGCAGGCATGGAATTGCACCACCCTCGACATGCGACAAGCCCCGGTCTCACGGGGCTCTTACTGGTGCAGTCTAGCGGCTGGACGCCGTCACTGCGACTGGCGAGCGCGGTACGCAGCCACCGCTTCGCGGTTGCCGCAGGTCGTGCTGCAGAACCGTCGGGAGCGATTGCGCGACAGGTCGAGGAGGACGTCATCGCAGTCGCTGGCGGCGCAGGTGCTCAGGCGCGACAACTCATCGGCTCGTATCGCGTCGATCATCGCCATCGCCGTCTCGACCGCCATGCGGGTGTGCAGCGGGCGATCGTCCTCGGTCGCGTGAAGGTGCCAACTGATGTTGCCGTGCCGAACCAATTGAGGCACTGCTCCGGCATCGGCCAGGATGCGGTTCACAATCGGTACGGCGTCGTCACGCGAGCTCGTCAGGAGAGTGCGGAGCTCAGGACGCAGGGCTCTGACGGCTTCGAGCTCGGCGGCGTCGCCGACCAGCGTTCCGGTGTAGCCGTGCCGGACGAAGAAGTCCGCCAGATCGTCCGTCGTCGTCATCGTCTCGGGCGGCTCGGTGGAGTTGACCAGCTCGACGGCTGCCACCAGGGCCGCCTCGGTGTCATGGGTGAACGCCATATTGACACCTTACATCCCCGAACCGTAGTGTCATGTGCCATGACGTTGTTGACCCATGACATAGCCACCGTGCCGACATCGCGTCTGCGCGCCGGGCTGACGCTCGCCGTCCTGTCAGCGATGTCCTTCGCCCTCTCGGGCCCCTTCGCCAAAGCGCTGATTGAGTCGGGATGGACCGCTGGTTCAGCCGTCACCGCACGCGTGCTCATTGCCGCTGCCGTACTGGCGATCCCAGCCGCGATCTCGTTGCGCGGTCGATGGGGCTGGTTGCGCCAGAACGCCGGGCTACTCGTCGCATACGGCGTGATCGCCGTCGCGGGCTGCCAGCTCGCGTACTTCAACGCCGTTGAGCGTATGGAGGTCGGCGTCGCGATCCTCATCGAGTTCACCTCGCCGGTCGCCGTGATCATGTGGCTGTGGTTCCGTCACTCCCAGCGACCCACTCGACTGACAGTCGTTGGTGCACTCACCGCCCTGGGTGGACTCGTGCTCGTCCTTGATCTGCTGTCCGGTGCTGACGTCGACGCGCTCGGCGTCATCTGGGCACTGCTCGCCATGGCCGGTGCAGCTTTCTACTGGATCATCTCCGCGGACGAGGACAACGGACTGCCCGGAATCGTGCTCGCCGCAGGCGGCCTCGTCGTCGGTGGCGTCGTCCTGCTGATTGCAGGCCTGATCGGGATCGTTCCTCTCGCCACCTCACGTTCCGACGTGGTCCTCGCCGACACCGAGCTCTCATGGTGGCTGCCGGTGATCGGCCTCGGAGTCATCACCGCGGCCATTGCGTACGTGCTCGGTATCGCTGCCACTCGGCGCCTCGGCTCGCGGCTCGCGGCGTTCGTCGGCCTCGGCGAGGCTGTCGCGAGCGTCGTGTTCGCCTGGCTGCTGCTCGACGAGTCGCCGCGAGCGATCCAGTTGCTCGGCGGTGCGTTGATCCTCGCCGGCGTCATCTTCGTCAAGCTCGGCGAACCGAAGGACCAACCGCTACCTGTCTAGGCTCGTGGTCTGATGCAGACTCTCCTTGCCATTGCGAACGCCTCTGCCGGCAGCTCGGACGACGAATCCGTCGAAGTGGCCCTCTCGGTTCTGCGCGAGGCGTACGCCGTGGAGGCCGTGACAACATCGACGCCCGAGGAGCTGCACGGCGCGCTCGCAGCGCATCCCGACCTCCACGGGGTTGTCGTGCTTGGTGGGGACGGCAGTCTCCATGCAGTGATCGCTGCGCTTCGTGGGGCAGGTCGCCTGGACTCGCTGATCGTGGGCCTCGTCCCCCTCGGCACGGGCAACGACTTCGCCGCGACGCTCGGGCTGCCTGACGATCCGCAGCTGGCGGCTGGAGTCATCGTCGCGAACCACGTCGAGCCGATCGACCTGATCATCGACGGCAACGACAAGGTTGTCGTCAACGTTGCGCACATCGGAGTGGGTGCCGAAGCCGCGATCGTGGCCCGGCCGATCAAGAAGTTCCTCGGGCCGATCGGCTACGTCCTCGGTGCCGCCATCGCGAGCATCAAGGGTCTCGTCACCCCGGGGGCGGATCTCGCCGTCACTGTCGACGGCGATGCAGCATTCCCGCGAAGCCGAGTCATCCAGCTGGCGGTCGGCAACGGCCGTTTCGTCGGCGGAGGCGCGGAGCTGCTGCCCGACGCAGATCCTTCTGACGGCCTGATCGACTTGATGATCACGTACGCGGGCCGTCGCAGTAGCCGCATCGCGTACGCGTGGAAGCTCC
This sequence comes from Aeromicrobium sp., assembly GCF_036675695.1. Taxonomy (GTDB): domain Bacteria; phylum Actinomycetota; class Actinomycetes; order Propionibacteriales; family Nocardioidaceae; genus Aeromicrobium. Next base: position 91,115 of record NZ_JAKFEL010000051.1, on the reverse strand, counting down.
ACTCCGGTGACCAACAGCAGCACGACGACGTTATCTACCGCCAGGGCACGACGATCACAGTGAGCGGCGATCCGCTCCCCTGCACCAGCGACGGCGAGCTCACCGAACCGGCGACCGAGCACTCATGGCGCATCGAACCCGGTGCCATCCGGATGTGGCTCTAGCTCTTTGGCGCTACCAACTCGGCGTACGCCTCTTTGCTCGACTCGTGCAGGAACTCGCGGCAACGCTGAGCCTCGCCGGCATCGCCGAATCGCTCAGACGCATCCGCCAGTGCTGCGAGCGAGCGAAGGAACGGGCGGTTGGGGAGGTGCGCCCACGGCAGTGGGCCGTGACCCTTCCAGCCGTTGCGGCGGAGCAGGTCGAGCGAACGGTGGTAGCCCGTACGCGCGAACGCGTAGCCCTCGAGGTCGAGTCCTTCAGCAAGAGCTTGCTCGGCCAGCGTGATCCAGGCGTCGGCTGAATCAGGGTGCAGAGCAGCGACGTTCTTGGGGTTGTCGCCAGCAGCCAATGAGGCAGCGCCGGGGTCTTCGGGCAACAAGGTCTCGGGCGGTTCACCGAAGAGGTTCGTCATGACGGCAGACTAGCCAGTTGCTCCTGAGCCGGTGTGGCCAGTCCCACCAGTCAGCCTGGCCAGGAGTTCTCGGCCAGCAGCTCTTCCAACGGGCGTACGGACGTCCACTTCTCCTGCTCGAGCATCGGCCGGCGATAGAACTCCTCGACCGGGCCGAGGCACAGGATCGCGACGGGTTCGGCACCCTCGCGAGCACCGATCAACTCGGCCACGACCTCCGAAACGAACATCGACACCCAGCCCATACCGATGCCTTCGGCGCGAGCCGCGAGCCAGAGATTCTGGATCGCACAGGACACCGATGCGAGATCCATGTGCGGCATCGTGCGTCGACCGAAGACGTGCCGCTCACGATCGTCGCCGAGCGCCACGACCAGCACCTCCGCGCAGTCGAGGATGCCCTGAACCTTGAGCCGCATGAACTCGTCCGCGCGCTCCCCCATCGCGTCGGCCGTGTGACGACGCTCGACCTCGACGTGGTCATGGAGGGCATGCCGCAGCGCGAGATCCGTGACGCGCACGATGCGCCACGGCTGCATCAGGCCGACGCTCGGCGCCTGGTGGGCGGCCGACAGCAGGCGGGCCAGCACGTCCTCGTCGACTGCCCCGCCAGCGAAGTGCCGCATGTCGCGACGCTCCGCTATGACGCGGTAGACCGCCTCTCGGTCCGCGCTGTCGTACGCGTGCTTGGTCAGAGCTTGGTGCCAGCCGAACGCAGGTTCTCGCAGGCTTCGGCGACACGTGCGGCCATGCCAGCCTCGGCAGCCTTGCCCCAGGCGCGCGGGTCGTAGAGCTTCTTGTTACCGATCTCTCCGTCGACCTTGAGGACGCCGTCGTAGTTGGTGAACATGTGCGCGGCAACCGGGCGGGTGAACGCGTACTGGGTGTCGGTGTCGACGTTCATCTTGATCACGCCGTAGTCGACGGCAGCCGCGATCTCTTCGGGCGAGGAGCCTGAGCCGCCGTGGAAAACCAGGTCGAAGGGCTTGTCGACACCGTACTTCTCGCCTACTACCCCCTGCGCTGTCTTGAGGATCTCAGGGCGAAGCTTGACGTTGCCTGGCTTGTAGGAGCCGTGCACATTGCCGAACGTCAGCGCAGTCATGTAGCGGCCGTTCTCTCCGACACCCAGGGCCGCCGCAGTGGCAAGCGCGTCCTCGGGGGTGGTGTAGAGCGTCTCGTCGATCGCGCCCGTGACGCCATCCTCTTCGCCTCCAACGGCACCGATCTCGACCTCGAGGATGACATTGGCTGCCTTCGCCTTGGCGAGGAGCTCAACGGCGATCTGGAGGTTCTCATCCATGTCGATCGCCGAGCCGTCCCACATGTGCGACTGGAAGTAGGGCAGTCCGCCGGACTTGACCCGCTCGGTCGACAACTCGAGCAGCGGACGGACGAATCCGTCGAGCTTGTCCTTGGGGCAGTGGTCCGTGTGGAGCGCGACATTGATCGGATAGTTGGCGGCGACCTCTTCGGCGAACTTCGCAAAGGCGATCGAGCCGGTGACCATGTTCTTGATCGTCGGGCCGGAGAAGTATTCAGCGCCGCCAGTCGAGACCTGGACGATGCCGTCGCTGCCGGCCTCGGCGAATCCCTGGAGTGCCGCGTGCAGCGTCTGCGAGGAAGAGACGTTGATGGCGGGGTACGCGAACGACTCGCGCTTGGCCTTGTCGAGCATCTCGGCGTAGATCTCGGGGGTCGCGACGGGCATTCGTTCTCCTGTGGTGGCGTTGGAGACACCAGTATCTCAGTCGCTCGACCTACCAGCGAGTCACCTACGAGGTCAGCCGTTTCTCGAACCAGAAATCTGCGTACGGATTGGCGTTGTAGCGCTCCACATCCGCGTAGCCAGCTGCCCGGTACATCTCTATTGCATTGGTCAGCGCTCGGTTGGTGTCGAGTCGTACGACGTCATGTCCGAGCTCGACCGCGAGTTCTTCCAGCCGCCGCCGGATCTGGCCAGCTACACCGCGACCTCGGGCGTCCTTGGCGACCCACATTCTCTTGATCTCGGCGACACCTTCACCGATGGTCGTCAAGCCACCGCAGCCGACGACCCCGCCGCCGAGGACCGCAACGATGAACACGCCATGATCTCCGCCAAACTTCTCCTCGTCGCCAGCGGCTTCAGACGGATCGAAGCCCTCTTCGAAGCGCTCGTCGAGCTCCAGCAGGTACGCAGCTACGGCCTCCCTGGCCTCGGCAGACCCGGGATCGACGAGCTCCAGCGACACATCGTCAGACATGTGCCCGAATCCATGCGTGCATCGCAATCGCGGCCGCAGCACCCGCGTTGATCGAACGGGTCGAGCCGAACTGTGCGATCGACAGCGTACGTTCGCAGGCCTTCCGTGCTTCGTCGCTGAGGCCCGGCCCTTCCTGGCCGAACACCAGTACGCACTCGCGCGGCAGCTTGGCGGTCTCGATCGGCTCTGAATCGTCGACGTTGTCGATGCCGATCACGGCAAGTCCGGCTTCACTCGCCCAGGCGCTGAAGTCATCGACCGTGTCGTGGTGGCGCACATGCTGGTAGCGATCGGTCACCATCGCACCGCGACGGTTCCATCTCCGCTTGCCGATGATGTGCACCTCGGCTGCAGCGAAGGCGTTGGCCGTGCGCACAATCGATCCGATGTTGAAGTCGTGCTGCCAGTTCTCGATGGCGACATGAAACGGGTGACGCCGCAAATCAAGATCGGCGACGATCGCCTCGAGCGTCCAGTAGCGATAGCGGTCTATGACGTTGCGCCGGTCACCGTCACGCAGCAGCTCGGGGTCGAAGTGGTCGCCGACCGGTGGCTCTCCCTCCCACGGTCCAACCCCAGGCAGGTCCGGCTCGGTCACGCCACTCCGTACTCGTCGCGGTAGGCGCGCACGGCGTCGAGGTGCTCGCTGTGTCGCCCGGTCTCCTCGAGGTATCCGATGATCTGGCTCAGCGTGACGATCGCGGTGACGGTGACTCCGAAGTCACGTTCAACCTCTTGGATCGCCGACAACTCACCCTTGCCGCGCTCCTGCCGATCGACCGCGACGATGATGCCGGCGACCTGCGCACCCGCACCGTCGACGAGCTCCATGACCTCGCGGATCGCCGTACCCGCTGTGATGACGTCATCGACGACGAGCACCCGGCCCTCGAGTGGTGAACCGACGACGAGACCACCCTCGCCGTGGTCCTTGGCTTCCTTGCGGTTGAAGCACCACGGCACATCGCGACCGTGCTGAATCGCGAGCTGTACGGCGGCCGCCGACGCGATCGGGATGCCCTTGTAAGCCGGGCCGAGCAGTACGTCGAACTCCACGCCACTGTCGACGATCGCCGCCGCATAGAAGCGGCCGAGTTCGGCAAGCCGCTCACCGGTGTTGAACAGCCCGGCGTTGAAGAAGTACGGCGAGGTGCGCCCCGACTTCAGGGTGAACTCCCCGAACCTGAGCACCTCATGGTCGAGGGCGAACTCGATGAACTCGCGTTGGTAGTCGTGCATACGTCAGGAGGCCGGGCTGTCGGCCTTGGAGACCGTATCGACCAAGTCGCCGATGACCACATTGCGGTTGCGCGTGTGGAAGAGCTCCGAACAGGTGAGCAACGTGATGACTGCCTTGGTCGGCCGCTGACCTGCTGCGTTGGGTGCCGGTACGCGTTGCAGCGGCCAACCGACCGTGAAGTCGACCGTGATGCTCGTGCCACTGTTGCGCAGCTTGTAGGTGAAGACGTCCGTGCGCGTCTCGACGTAAACCAAGTCGCCCTTCTTGAGCTTGGGGAACTTCGAGAACACCTCACCGTGCGTCACCCGGTGGCCCGCGATGGCGAAGTTGCCGATCTGGCCAGGCGTCGCGCTCTTGGGGTCCCAGCCGACACCGCGCGCCAGCGCGCCGTCGTCGAATCCCTTGACGATCGGCTTCTCGTAGGTGTCGCCGAACCGCGGAACGCGGAGCAGTCCGATGGCGCCGCTGTCGATGCCCTTGCCCCAGTCTTTCGCGATCTGTTCCTTGACTTCGTTCTGCTTCTGCTTCGACACGATATTGGTGCCGTAGTACTGCCAAGCGATGTACGCCAGCATGCTGAGGCCCGCGAGAATCAGCAGAACTCCGAGTGCTCGCGCGATCTTTCGCCCAATCGATCGTTCCGGGGCCTGCCGGGCGAGAGTCGTTGTCATGGCCCCAATTCTCGCATCTTGATTTCTGGACCCGTTAATTTCCCCAAAACCTCCAACGCTTTCGCACCGTTCGCGTAGCATTTCTTACTGCAGGGTCAATTCGCTTCTGGCAGTTGGCGCCTGTTGTCGCCCCACCGTTTCACCCCCCGAGAACGGTGGGGCGACTTTATGCGGTTTTACAGGCAATTTCGCCGGTCCTAGACCGCTTCCACGACATCTGGATCGGCTGTCCGGAAACTCTTCGCAGTCAGCAGGACAATCGGGATGAGAACGAGCGGGATCACGAACGCCCAGCGCAGGTGATCAGCCGTCGCGGCAGCACCGATCAACCCGCCGCCAAGGATCGCGCCAAGGTAGTTCGCGATGTTCATTCGCGCGATCGCCACATCCAGCGCAGCGGCCGGTACGGCACCAGCGAGGGCCGCAAATGCCAAGGGGGCCAGGATCGCGAGACCGAGTCCGGCGACGAAGAACCCGGCGATCGCCACGAACGGTGCCGCGGCCGACACAACGGTCACCAAACCGACGATGCCTACCGTCGTACCAATTGCCACGACCGAAGGTGCGCAGATGCGGCGTACGAGGAAGTCGCCGCCGAAGCGCGAGAACAGCGCACCAGCCTGGTACGCGCCGTACGCGAGCGGCGCGATCGTCTTGGTCGCGTCGAGCGCATCCTCGAGATAGACGCTGCTCCAGGTGAGAATGCCGGTGTCGGCTGCATAGAAGAGGAGAACCACCAGCCCGAAGATCAGGATCGGGCGCCACGGCAGGTCAAGTCCCTTGGCTGACAGGCCGGCCTCGTGCTCCTGCGCTTCGATGAATGCTGGCGATGCCCAGAGCACGACAGCCCATACAACGACGGCGACGATCACCAGCGAGATCGCGAGCGGCAGGTCGATCTCGGCAGCACCCGACGCATACAGAGCACCAGCGATGCCGCCGACCGACCACATTCCGTGGAAGTTGGCCATGATGCTGCGGCCGTACGCTTTCTGCACGCGTACGCCCTGCATGTTCATACCCGCGTCCACGCCTCCCACGCCGAGGCCGTAGATCACGAAGGCGGCGAGGAGTAGTCCGAGGTTCGGGGCCAGGCCAACCATCAATGCGCCGAGGCCGATAGTGGCGAGCGCCAGCTTGAATGCCACGGCGCTCGTACGACGCTCGGCGAGCATGCCCGCTAAGACCGAGCCAACTCCCGACACGACCGCGACCATCACGAGGATGCCGGTGAGGGCGCCGTCGTCGAAGTCGAACTTGTCCTTGATGCGCGGTGTCTGGGTCACGATCGCGGCGAACACCAGACCCTGCAGGAAGAAGCCAGCAGCCACGGCGACGCGCGTACGAGTCAGTGCAGGAGTCACCGCGCCAGCGTAGGGCCGATACGGGTCGCGCGGATCAGACCGCGAGGTTGGTCAGGTCAAATGAAGAGCAACTGGGCGCCGGCGGTCTTCTCGATGAAGTCCGAGGCGCTGATGATGGCTTCGACCTCGTCGTACAGATCGGCAGCTTCGAGGTGTTGCATGTCCGCTGACATCTTGCACGCCCACAGGTGGCCGCCTGAGTCGACGATCTGTTGAAGGAAGTCCGGCACCTCGGGGATGCCGAGCTCCGCGATCGACTTCTTCATCTGGTGGGTAGCCATTGCCGTCATACCCGGCAGGCCACCGAGACCCTGTGGCATATGTGTCGCGGTGTTGCCGAGCATCGTGAACTTCAGGTCACCCATCGTCTTGACGTTGATCATGTCGAAGCCCCAGAAGGTGAAGAACAGATGGGTTTCGATGCCCTCGCCCAGCGCTGCGTTCGCCAGCACCAAGGCCGGGTAAGCCATGTCGAGGTTGCCCTTCGAGCAGATGATGGCGAGCTTGCGGTCGGTGTCCACGTCGCCGAATGACGGCAGGATCGGGGCGTTTTCGGTTGTGGTCATGGTGTCTCCTTCAGACGCAGCCGCGAGGCTTGGGCAAGCCAGCGACATAGGCGAGCTTCTTGGCGGGTTTCTGGGGGAACAGGACGAACATCGACTTCGTCGGTATTCCTCCCACGACGTTGATCCGGCGCAGGGTCGCCGTCTCCCCTTCCTTGGCGAAGTCATCTCGGACGAATCGGAGCGCCTTCCAGTGCTCCTCGGTCAACTCGATGCCGATCTGAGCGGCGAGCGATGTCGCGAGCGACTCACTCCACTCGCTCGGATCCGTCATGAATCCCTCGTCGTTGACGTGAATGTCGTGACCGTCGATCGTCGTTGTGGTCATTGCGTCAGTCCTCCTCCTTCGGGGCGTTCTTGCCTGCCATCGACATGTGCGACGGCAGCGGGACGGGATGTCCGGGCAACAGGACGTTCCAATAGATCTGGCGGAACGCGAGCTTTCCGAGATGGTTTGCCCGGGTCTCCTTGAGAAGGCTCAGCGGGCCGATGTGCGGGAGCGGGTACTTCCCCGGCAGTGGCTGCGTGTCGTAGTTGAAGTCGATGAGCAGCGCTTTGTCGTCGCCGGACTCCACGAAGCAGTTGGCATGACCATCGAAGGATCCGGTCATCGGTTTCCCGTCAATGTGTTGCAGGAAGTTGTCGACGAAGATCTCAACGGCGAAGTGGGCCACCGAACCCGCCTTGGACGCAGGGATGTCGCTCGCGTCGCCGACGGCGAACACATTCGCGTGTGCAGTCGACTGCAGTGTGTGTTTGTCGACGGGTACGTAGTTGAGCTCATCACCCAGACCTGAGCGAGCCACGAAATCTGCGCCCATGTTCAGTGGGACCGTCACGAGCAGGTCGAAGGGCACCTCGCGCTCGTCGTACGACACGAGGACACGGCGGGTGTCGTCGACGCGCTCGACCATGAAGTCGGCCTCGATGTCGATCTTGCGCTCCTGGAGCATCGCGCCCAGATGGTCTGCCGCAACCGGCTGGGTGAACGCACCGTCGAGCGGTGTGACGAACACCAGCTCAACCCGGTCGCGAACTCCCTTCTTGCGAAGCCAGGACTCGACCAGAAAGGTGAACTCCAGTGGCGCGACCGGGCACTTGATCGGCATCTCGGTGATGTGCACGACAAGCCGGCCCTGGTCGAAGCTCTTGAGGGCCTCGGCGAGAGCCTCGGCACCGTCAAGCGTGTAGAAGTCAAAGATGCTCTTGCGCCATTCGGGACCGAGCATGCCGGGCGTCTGATCCGGACGCGGCGTCGTACCGCTGGCGATGACGAGGTAGTCGTAGTCGAGCGCCTGGCCGCCCTCAAGGAGAACACGGTTGGCCTCGGCATCCACCGAATCGATCTTGGCCTGGACGAAGTGGACATCGTCGGGAAGGAGCGGGTGGCGCGGGCGGATGACATCGTCTCGGGTGTAAGTGCCGAACGGCACGAACAGATAGCCCGGCTGATAGTGGTGCGCGTCGTTTTGGTCGACGACGGTGATCGCCCAGTCGTGGGCGTCGAGTCGCTTGCGGAGCTTGTTGGCGATCATGGTGCCCGCCGTTCCGCCGCCGAGTATGACGAGACTGCTCATTGTTCCTCCTGTGTCCGCTGTCGCACTTTCACGCTAGGAGCGTTGCCGTGCGACACACAGGGACCAACGACCTGTTGCCGGGGGCACTTCTGCCTGCCGACCATTGGTCAGTACGAGCACGCCTCGAGAGGACATAGGGTCAAAGCGATGAAGACCACCAGCGCACGCATCGACGGGCTCGGCACGACGATCTTCGCGGAGATGAGCGCGCTCGCCCTTCGTACGGGTTCGATCAACCTGGGGCAGGGCTTCCCGGACACCGACGGCCCGACGTCGATCATCGACGCTGCGGCGGATGCGATGCGATCGGGCCGCAACCAGTACGCGCCAGGTATAGGAGTGCCTGAGCTGCGACAGGCCATTGCTTCACACCAGCAGCGGTTCTACGGGCTGACTGTCGACCCGGACACCGAGGTCGCCGTCACGACTGGCGCCACCGAAGCCATCGCCTCGGCGATCCTCGGGCTCGTCGATCCGGGTGACGAGGTCATCGTGCTCGAGCCCTACTACGACTCCTATGTCGCGGTCATCCAGATGGCCGGCGGCGTGCGCAAGCCCGTGACGCTGCGAGCTCCGGACTTCCGGTTGCCGATCGACGAGCTGCGGGCGGCGGTGTCGCAGCGTACGACGGCGATCCTGCTCAACACTCCGCACAACCCGACCGGAACGGTGCTCACACGCGATGAGCTCGAGGCCGTCGCGGCAGTTGCGCAGGAGCACGACCTTGTGGTGATCAGCGATGAGGTCTACGAGCACCTGACGTTCGGTGTCCCCCACATACCTATTGCCACCTTGCCGGGTATGCACGAGCGGACCCTGACGATCTCGAGCGGCGGCAAGAGCTTCTCGCTCACCGGCTGGAAGATCGGCTGGGCCACCGGTCCAGCGGCACTCGTGTCGGCGATGATCGGCGTGAAGCAATTCCTCACCTACACGTCAGGCTCGCCGCTCCAACCCGCGATCGCCGAAGCGCTCGGGTTTGAAGACGAGTACTTCTCAGCCTTCGTTGCGCAGATGCAGACGCAACGCGACCTGCTTTGCTCTGGGCTCGCGGATCTCGGGTTCGACGTGTTCGTGCCTGAGGGCACGTACTTCGCGACGACTGACATCCGTCCGCTCGGCTTCACCGACGGCATGGAGTTCTGCCGCGCCCTGCCGGAGGTTGCCGGCGTCGTCGCGATCCCCCATCAGGTGTTCTACGACGACGTCGAAGCCGGAGCACCGCTGGTCCGCTGGGCCTTCTGCAAGAAGCCCGAGGTCATAGCCGAAGCGCTAGACCGCCTGACCAAGCTCAAGCGCTGAGCTCAGGCGGACGCTTCCCAGCCGTCATAGTCGCCACCCGGCACCGAGGCCGCCAGTGACTCGAAGAAGGCTCGTACCTGCGGCACTGTCTCGAGATTGACCGGCCAGTCCTCACGCTCGGCGACGATCCCGGAGTGCTCCGGAACGACCCGCTGCACGGTCCAACCTCCGGCAGCCGCTCCGGCCTCAAGGACGGCTGCGCCTTCGTTGTCATCGCAGTAGACGTAGTGGAGCCAGTGCCGCGGCACCTCCAGTCCACCGTCGCTTTGCGCGATCATCGCGAGTAGTTGGTCATCCCCAGCATGACCGGTGGTCGGCAGCTGAGGGGCGGCTGGCTTGCGTCCGAAGATTCCCATGACGAGACCCTACGCACCAGCGAGTTCAGGCGGCATCCGCGCGGACCGACATCCGGCGACAACCTCAGGCCCCTGTGCTGCGTGGACCACGACTTCGCCAGCTGGATCGTCAACCAAGAGTTCGCCGCGTGGGCAGAGCAGGTGAACACAGGCGGCCTTGACGGTCTGTATTAACGACACCAGTCGGAATACATGTGAGGGCTCAGGCCTTTTGCGCCTTCCGCGCCTCTCGCGCTTTCGCCTCTCGCGCTTTCCGCGCCTTCTGTATTGGCCGGTTGTGGCGGTTGCGACGATAGGTGATCACCGTCGTCGCGATGATGTCGGCCCAGACGACGGCTAACCCCGGGAGGGCGGCGAACCCCATCCAGTGCTGGTCGGTCAACATGCCCAGACCAGTCCAAGCGAAGAGATACACCCCAGCAGCCAGCGAGACCCACGTGAAATACCCGGGGTTCAACGGCGTGCTCAAACCGCACCCCACCGCACTCGGGACGTTTTCACCCAGCGGCTCGGAGCCACCTTGCCTTTGGTCACGCTTTCATTGTCCCCGTGTTCTAACTGACTAGGTGTATTGGGAGTTTGCGGGCTTGGCTGCCCACGCTTCAGCCCCGATACGCTGGCGCTCTTGATGAGCTGCCCGTCGCACCCTTGCGGAGCATGGGCAACACTCTTGGCTTCACCAGCTCGGACAAGACGATGACGCTGGTCGATCTGACCACTGTGCCGGACTGGCTGATGTGCAGCAGCACTGTCTGCAGATCCTCGTGCGAGGTCGCAGCGATCCTGCAGACGACATCTGCCGCGCCGCTGGTGACGTAGGCGTCGAGGACATTCGGCAACGACTCGAGCTCCTCGGTCACGGCGTCGAGTGAGCCCTGAGCGATCTCAAGCGTGACGAAGGCGATGACAGGGTGGCCGGCCGCGATCAGGTCGATGTCGGGACCGTAGCCGGTGATGATGCCGGCCGCCTCCATCTTGGCGAGCCGCGACTGAACCGTGGCGCGGGCGACCCGCGTGATGCGCGAGAGCTCAAGGTCTCCAACGCGGGGGTTCTCGCGCATCGCCTCAACGAGCGCTACATCGAGCTGATCCATGTCGCCAACTCCTAGTCAGATTGCCTACTTGGAGCCCACACTACTCCGCTCAGGTGTCATACCTGACCACCTGCGACTGGCTCGCTTGCCCATTGAGCATCAAGTGGGGTGACCTAGGGGCATGACCATCGATCTGACCGACTCCGAACGCCTCGCCGAGCTCGACCTCGACCAGCTGAAGCAGCTCGTCGGACTGGTGGAGTACGACACCAAGTCCGACCCGTTCCCGGTCACCGGCTGGGACGCTGTCGTGTGGGCCGTCGGCAACGCCACGCAGTCCGCGCACTTCTTCATGTCCGCCTTCGGCATGGACCTCGTCGCCTACTCCGGCCCCGAGACCGGCAACCGCGACCACCACGCGTTCGTGCTCGAGAGCGGTGCCGTCCGTTTCGTCTTCAAGGGCGGAGTCGATCCCGACAGCTTCGTGCTCGACCACCATCGCATCCACGGCGATGGCATCACCGACATCGCCCTCGAGGTGCCCGACGTCGACGTCTGCATCGAGCACGCGCGCGCCGAGGGAGCAACGATCCTCGAAGAGCCGCATGACATGACGGACGAGCACGGCACCGTACGCATTGGCGCGATCGCGGCGTACGGCGACACCCGCCACACCTTGGTCGACCGCAGCAAGTACACCGGTCCCTACCTGCCCGGTTACGTCGAGCGCCACTCCACGATGGAGCGCGCGGCCGATGCGCCCAAGCGGATCTTCCAGGCCCTCGACCACGTGGTCGGCAATGTCGAGATCGGCCATATGGACGAATGGGTCGACTTCTACAACCGCATCATGGGCTTCACCAACATGGCCGAGTTCGTCGGCGACGACATCGCCACCGAGTACAGCGCGCTGATGAGCAAGGTCGTTGCCAGCGGCAACCACCGGGTGAAGTTCCCGCTCAACGAGCCCGCGATCGGCAAGAAGAAGTCTCAGATCGACGAGTACCTCGAGTTCTATCGCGGCCCGGGCGCCCAGCACCTCGCGCTGGCGACCAACAACATCCTCGAGACCGTCGATCGCCTGCGCGCGGCCGGCATCGAGTTCCTCGACACCCCGGACTCTTATTACACCGACCCCGCGCTGCGTGCCCGGATCGGCGAGGTCCGGGTGCCGATCGAAGAGCTGCAGAAGCGCGGCATCCTGGTCGACCGCGACGAGGACGGCTACCTCCTGCAGATCTTCACGAAGCCGATCGGTGACCGTCCAACGGTGTTCTTCGAGCTCATCGAGCGCCATGGGTCACTAGGCTTCGGCAAAGGCAACTTCCAGGCCCTGTTCGAGGCGATCGAACGCGAACAGGCACGGCGTGGAAATTTCTAGGGCAGGCAACGGATAGGGAGGGCAGATGGCCCACTACCGAAGCGCGGGCAACATCCCGCCCAAGCGACACACCCAGCACCGCGACCCCGACGGCAACCTCTATCGCGAGGAGCTGATGGGCGAGGAAGGCTTCTCGTCGGACTCGTCGCTGCTCTATCACGTGGGTGTGCCCTCGGCGATCACGGAAGCGCGTACGTGGGATCTCCCCGACCAGTCGACGAAGCCCAACGAACCACTGCTCGCCAGGCACTTGAAGCTGCATGACCTGTTCGATGGCGGCGCCGGCAACGACATCGTCACGAGTCGCCGACTGGTGCTCGGTAACGGCGACGTCCGGATCTCGTACGTGGTGGCCGCCGAGACCTCGCCTCTCTACAGGAATGCCACCGGCGACGAGTGCGTGTTCATCGAGTCCGGTAGCGGAACGCTGGAGACGGTGTTCGGCCACATCCCGTTCAGCGACGGCGACTACCTGATCATCCCCCGGGCCACGACGCACCGCTGGGTGCCGAACGGCGTTGTGAGGGCGTACGCGATCGAGGCCAACAGCCATATCGGCCCGGCTCGTCGCTACCTATCGAAGTTCGGCCAGCTCCTCGAGCACGCGCCCTACTGCGAGCGGGATCTCCGCGGGCCCAGCGAGCCTGAAGTGCGCGACGAGACAAGCGTCGAGGTCTACATCAAGCATCGCGGCTCCGGCCCGGGCGGGCTCAGCGGCAGCATCCACGTCGTACCGCTGCACCCGTTCGACGTCGTCGGCTGGGATGGCTGCCTCTACCCCTACGCGTTCAACGTCGCCGACTTTGAACCCATCACCGGGCGCGTCCACCAACCGCCGCCGGTGCACCAGGTCTTCGAAGGCAACAACTTCGTGATCTGCAATTTCGTGCCCCGCAAGGTCGACTATCACCCGCTGGCGATCCCGGTGCCGTACTACCACTCGAATGTCGACTCGGACGAGGTCATGTTCTACGTCGCTGGCGACTACGAGGCGCGCAAAGGCTCGGGCATCGGCAAGGGTTCGATCTCGCTGCATCCCGGCGGCCACTCGCACGGTCCACAGCCGTCGGCGATCGAGGCCAGTCTCGGCGTCGAATCCTTCGACGAGCTCGCCGTCATGGTCGACACGTTCCGCCCGCTCGAGCTCGGCGAGGGCGGAACCGCCTCCGACGATGGCGAATACGCACTCTCCTGGATCCGCTGATGTTCCATCAATTCTTCGACGACGCGGCAATCTTCCCGCCCGGCAACATGCCGATGGGCGACGCCGTACGCGCGCACCTAGCCCGTCGCGGCACGCCCGAAGGCGAGTACGTCGGCCCGTTCATCTGCAGTGCCGCACGTCTCGGCGAGCTGAGTGACGCGCTCGGCCACGGCCACCTCGAACTCTCGCTGGTCGCAACCGTCGACGAGTTCAACGGCGCTGCTCGCGAGCTCGCCTCACAGCAGAACCTGACTCTGACAGCGCTCGAGCTGAAGGGCCCCGTCGAACAACTGCCCGAGACACCGAACGGCCTGCGCGTGTTCGTCGAGCGCACGTGGCACGAGTCCCTGGACGTGCCCGAAGGCGCGATGCTCAAGCTCCGCTGCGGTGGACCTGACACTCGCGACACTCCGTCGGCCTGCCAGCTCGGCGGAGCCATCCAGCACTGTGTCGAGAACGACCTCCCCTTCAAGCTGACCGCCGGTCTCCACCACGCCGTACGCACCGAACGCGACCACGGGTTCCTCAACATCCTCGCCGCGGTGAATGCTGCGATAGATGGCAGCGATCCAGTACCCGCACTGCTCGAGAGCGATGCCGCGGCCCTCAAGGTCTCGAACCCTGAAGCCGTACGACGTTTGTTCCGGTCCATCGGAACCTGCAGCATCGATGAGCCCGTGACCGACCTGCGCGAGCTCGAGCTGATCACGTGACCGAGCGCCAGCGAGGTCACCATCAGGCAGCAATCACGCCGCTGCGTCCGTATCTTTGCTCCTCAACGGAGGTGGCGGCATGACCGACTTCGGACGCACGACGCTTCCCTACTGCTCATTCATCCTCGACGGGAAGCGGCACATCGGCGTGGGCATCGGCACCCAGGTTCTCGACCTGACCGCTGCTGCGTCGACGATCGTTCCTGAACATGCGGCGCTCTTTGCCGACGGGTCGCTCGATGCCCTGATGGCCGCCGGCCCAGCCACCTGGCACGCCGTACGCGAAGCACTCCTCGCCCATGAGCCCGGGAACGACCTGCACGACGATGTCGAGCTCGTCCTGCCATTCACGGTCGCCGACTACGTCGACTTCTACGCGTCTGAGCACCATGCGACCAACGTTGGCATGATGTTCCGGCCTGACGGCGATGCGCTGACCCCTAACTGGAAGCACCTGCCGATTGGCTATCACGGTCGTGCCGGAACGGTCGTGGCCTCCGGAACCACGATCCTGAGACCATCCGGTCAGCGTCGCTCGCCGGACGGCGAGATCACCTTCGGCCCCAGCACCAAGCTCGACATCGAGGCCGAGCTCGGTTTCGTCGTCGGTGTCCCGTCAGCGCTCGGCACTCCGGTTCCGATCAGTCAGTTCGACAAGCACGTGTTCGGCGTCTGCCTGGTCAACGACTGGTCGGCTCGAGACATCCAGGCGTGGGAGTACGTGCCGCTTGGCCCGTTCCTCGGCAAGTCATTCGCCACCTCGATCTCGCCGTGGATCATCCCGCTCGCCGCGCTGAACGGCGCGCGTGTCGATCCCCCAACCCAGACACCGCCGCCGCTGCCGTACCTCCGGGCGGACGAGCCGTGGGGACTCAACCTCGAGTTCGTCATCTCGCTCAACGGCATCGAGGTCTCTCGGCCGCCATTCGCGTCGATGTACTGGACCGGCGCACAGATGCTGGCGCACATGACCGTCAACGGCGCTTCGCTTCGTACGGGCGATCTCTTCGCCTCAGGCACCATCAGCGGACCCGAGACCAACCAGCGCGGATCACTGCTCGAGCTTTCGTGGAACGGCACCGAGCCGATCTCCTTGGCCGACGGCACGACCCGCTCGTTCCTCGAGGACGGCGACACAGTGACGATCTCTGCGGTTGCGCATTTGGACAACGGGGAGAGGCTGGAGCTGGGCGAAGTGCTCGGCACCATAGTCAGCCAGCCGTAACGAACGCTCGCCCAACCTCGTTGAACCATCCACAACGGAGACAGGAGGACGCCACATGACTCAGCTGATTCTGGTGATGCTCGTGATGATCCAGGCGATGTTTGTCGCGGTGTTCCTGTATGACCTGATCTTCGAGCGCGGGTCTACCAAGCGCTGATTTCTGCAACGATCGTCGGATGACGAACGAAGCAGCCTGGAGACGACCTGCCACCGAGGGCGACGGATCCCCCTACGCTCACGCCAAAGCACCCAGCGACGACGGCCCGACATACAACACGCTGACGTACGAAGTCGACGGGCGCGTCGCACGCCTCACGTTCAACCGGCCCGATCAGGGCAACTCGATCACACCGGACACCCCGGTCGAGCTCGCCCATGCCGTCGAACGCGCTGACCTCGACCCACGCGTGCACGTCATCGTGCTGAGCGGACGCGGCAAAGGCTTCTGTGGGGGCTACGACCTCGCCGCATCCGCCGAGAACCTGATGGATGGCGGGCTCGGCATCTCGAGCGGTGCCGAGGGCACAGTGCTCGACCCCGTCGTACAGATGACCAACCACGATCCCAATGGAACGTGGGACCCGATGATCGACTTCGCGATGATGAGCCGGTTCACCCGGGGCTTTGCCAGCCTGCTGCACGCCAACAAACCGACGGTCGCCAAGATCCACGGCTTCTGCGTCGCCGGCGGCACTGACATCGCCCTGCATTGCGACCAGATCGTGATCGCTGCCGACGCCAAGATCGGTTATCCACCCACTCGCGTATGGGGCGTTCCGTCAGCCGGTATGTGGGCGCACCGCCTCGGCGACCAGCGAGCCAAGCGGCTCCTGCTCACGGGCGACTGCCTCAACGGACGCGAAGCCGCCGAATGGGGACTCGCCATCGAGGCTCCCGAACCCGACCAGCTCGACGCACGCACCGAGATCCTGGTCCAGCGGATAGCCGCGATGCCGCTCAACCAGCTGATGATGGTCAAGCTCGCGCTCAACTCAGCACTTCTCGCTCAGGGCGTGCAGAACAGCCAGATGATCAGCACCGTCTTCGACGGGATCTCGCGGCACACCCGCGAGGGTTACGCCTTCCAGCAGCGAGCCGCCGAGGCCGGGTTCCGAGACGCCGTACGGGAGCGCGATTCCGCTCCGTACGGCGACTTCGGACCCTCGACCAACAAGGACTAGCTGGTCAGTGCCGGACAGTTCCCGCGCCGACGAGCATGGTGCACGGACCGACAAAGCCATCCGGGCCTTCGAACTCGGTCAGCGCCTCTTCGACTTCACGCCAGGTGTCTTCGCGGTCTTCCGGTGAGAGGCTCACCATCATCTGACGCAGGGCACCGAACGACTCGCGCTGGAACTTCACACAGTCCTTGGCGCTGGGAAGACGTACGGGCGACGGCACCGCAACCACCTCGACGTCCGTGAAGCCGGCCGTCGTGAGTGCCTCCTCGAGGACACCCGGAGCTCCGAGCGAGAACGGTCCGGGCTGACCCGGGAGCGGAGGAGGCAGCTGTGCGCGACCGCGGATGATGCCCACCGGAACCGAGAAGAAGCGGTTCTCGTCAGGAGTTGAGTAGACGACCGTTGAGAATCGTCCGCCGTCACGGAGCGCTGAGTGAATGCCACGCAGCGCCTTCTGCTGATCCGGGAAGTAGATCAAACCCACCCGGCTGACTGCCGCGTCGTAGTCGGAGCCCGCGAGCGTACCGACTTCTTCGCCATCGAGCTCGAGCGTCTCGACGTTGTCGAGTCCCGCTGCCTTTGCCTCACCGGCCGCTCGGAACAGCAGCTCGGGCGCGATGTCAGAGATGACGACCTTGCCTGAAGGGCCGACCAGCTGGGCGATCGGAAGCGACTGCTCGCCGGCACCGGCAGCGACGTCAAGAACGCGGGCGCCCTCGCTGATGTGGGCGAGCTCGATCATCGAGTCTGTGGCGGCGCCGAGCCAGTCACCGATGGTGGGTCCCCATCGGTGCCATGCTTCTGCGGCGTCCTGCCACTGCTGGCGGGTTGTTGCCTTGAATGCGACGGGGTCGAACGTTTGCGTGGTCATGGTTTCGTCTCCTTGCCCGGGCTCCATGCCCGACACCACCAGAGTCCGGCGCCAAGGCCCAGCAAACTAGTTCAGTTCTTGAACTAGTCATGAACCCACTCGATGCCTAGCGTGAACGCATGATCGACTACGGACAGTTCTGCACCGTCGCTCGCGGAGCGGAGGTGCTGTGCGACCGGTGGACTCCGCTCGTCGTACGCGAGCTCCTCTGCGGGAGCACCCAGTTCAACGACATCCGTCGCGGTGTCCCCCGGATGTCGCCGGCACTGTTGTCCACCCGACTCAAGACGCTGGAGGAGTTCGGCGTCATCATGCGTCACGTCGACGGCCGCCACACGTCGTACGAGCTCACTCCTGCTGGCGAGGAGCTCCGCCCCATCGTTCTGGCCATGGGGCACTGGGGTGCGCGCTGGATCGGAAGCAGGCTGCGTCCCGATCAGCTCGATGCTGGATTCCTGATGTGGGACGTACGCCGTTTCGTCCGTCTCGAGGAATTCCCGGCCCGCCAGGTCGTCATTCATTTCCACTTCCCGGATGCGGCGACCCGCGAGCGTCACTGGTGGTTGGTCGTCGACGACGGCGTCGCCGACCTGTGCCGCGACGATCCGGGCCACGAACTCACCCTCGAGGTCCGCTCGTCCGTGCGCGCCCTGACAGACGTCTGGAGCGGCGACGCCAGCGCCAGCGAGTTGGTAGGTGGTGGGGAGATCCGCGTCGTGGGACCTGCCCGGGACGCCGACCGCTTGTGGACCTGGCTCGGCACCAGCGCGTTCGCTCCGACGCGAGCGCAGGCGCGCGCGAGCTGAGATCAGGCGGCTGTGGTCGGCACGAACGCCTCAGGCAAGTTCTCCGGCAGGCCAGGGCGAGACCACAGGAAGCCTTGACCGAGATCGCATCCCAGCTCGGTGACAACCCGCTGCTGCTCAACTTGTTCGACACCTTCCGCAATGGTCCGTAGACCGAACGAACGGGCGAGCTCGATGATCCCGCTCACGATGGCGCGATCCTGCTCGCTCTCGTGGATGTGCTGTACGAATTCCTGATCGATCTTGAGGATCTGCACCGGGAATCGCTTGAGGTAGTCGAGCGATGCATACCCGGTGCCGAAGTCGTCGAGGGCAAGCTTCACCCCGATCTCGTCGAGCTGTTGAAGCTGTTCGATCGCCATTTCCGGGTCAGCGATGTCAGTCGTCTCGGTCAACTCGAGCACCAGTCTGTCGGGCTGCAGGCCGGACGTCTTGAGAGCACGTATGACGCTTTCTGCCAACCGTGGCTGCTGAAGCTGTTGCGGCGAGACGTTGATGCTCATGCACATGTCGTCTGCAAGGTCGGCCGCAGCGGCACATGCCGTGGTGATAACCCATGCGCCGATCGCTGGCATATAGCCGCTGACCTCGGCGAGATCGATGAACTCAGCCGCTGGTAGTAGGCCGCGCTGGGGGTGCTGCCACCGGATCAACGCCTCGACGCCCAGGCATTGCGCGGTCTGCAGATCGACGATCGGCTGGAAATGCAGGACGAACTCGTCCTGTGCGAGAGCTCGATCGATGGCACCGCGCGCTACCGATCGCGACTCCGCGAGGTCGCGCATCTGCGGCTCGTACACCCGGTACCTGTGCTGCTCGCTGGCCTTGGCGGCATACATCGCGACATCTGCCTCTGCCAGAAGCTGGTCCGTCGTGGCGTGCCGACCGGTCGACGGGGCAACTCCAATGCTGAAGTGCGTGAAGAGTTCGGCACCGGCTACCTCGACCGGACGGCTCGTAGCGGCCTGGATCCGCTCGATGGCCTTCAACGCCTCCTCCATGGTGGTGTCCTCGAACAAGATGGCGAACTCGTCGCCGCCAAATCGGGCTACCACATCCTCGGGCCGTAGGCACTCGACCAGTCGCTCACTCATTTCGCACAGCAGATCGTCACCCGCACCGTGTCCGTACGTGTCATTGACCGCCTTGAAGTCGTCCAGGTCGAGGAAGCAAGCCACCAGTGGGCGCGGGTCGCGTCGGTTGAGCGCTTGCTGTGCGCGCTCCAGGAATTGTGCGCGATTGGGCAGCCCGGTGAGGCTGTCGTGCAGGGCGCGCTCACGCAGCTCGTCCTCCAGCATCCGACGATCCGTGATGTCACGGCTGTTGAGCACTAGTGCCGAGACTGCAGGATCGTCGAGCAGATCCGTGACGACGGTCTCGGCATAGAGGTACGAGCCGTTGGCGTGGCGGAACCGACACTCCACGCGGGTGTCGTTGTCAGAGCTTGCTCGCTGCAGCGCATCCGCGAGCAAGTCGAAATCCTCGGGGTGCACCCACTCGTCGATCGATCGTCCCGCCAGCCCGTTGGCCGGCAACGCGAACACCCGCGAGGCCGAAGAGCTCTGATAGTTGATGATTCCGTCGCGCCCGACCAACGTCAGTACGTCGCTGGAGTTGCGAGCCAGCGAGCGGTATCGCGTCTCGGCGCCCTCAAGGTGCTCGAATGCCGCACCGGCAAGTGTCGCGACGAACGCGGCGAGCTGTATCTCCTCCTCGCCGAACAGTGCGCTGATCTGCCGGTGAGTCACGTAGAAGCAGTAGCGGGTCTCGCCATGAACGATGATCGGCGCGGCCAGCACTGACCTGATGTCCGACATGACCAGGCTCTCGCTGACCCCGACTGCCGAATCACCTGACACCACGGGCACGCCACCGCTGATCGCGCGCTCCAGGAGTGTGCGACTTGCAAGGTCGACAGAATCGCCGGACTCAGTGGTGGGGTTCGCAGTATGGGTCGCGACGGCACTGATGATGTGACACGTGTCGCCACGCAGCAAGGTCAACGCCGCCTCGCGAATCGCCACATCTACTGCCTCCATCGTTGCGGCGGCAGTAATCGTGCGGCCGACACTGAGCAACGTGTTGAACCGGTCAAACAGCGAAACGCTTGGAGCTGAGGGGCCTTCGTCCTCGACGACGCTTCCCTGGAACTCGTACACGGCAAGTCGGGCATCCACCAGCTCTCCGAGGTCGCCGCCGCTGCCAGCTCGGATCTCCGCGGCCGCCAGTCGGGTGAGCGCGAGCTCGTACAGCGCACCCTGCTTCTCGGCGACAGCCAGACTGCGTGCCAGAAACCTGTCGCGGCGTCGCCTGCGATTCCTGAGCGACGCGACCAACGCAGCCTCGCGGAATGCATGCGGCGCATTGTTTCGGTAGCTGAACGCCCAAAATCTGGCGCTCAAGACAGCCTTCGACGCTTTGCGCACGGCCTTCTTGTACCCGGCTGGATCATGTGGCGAGGCCTGCTCCGCGAGGGTGCGAGCGGCGGTCGCCCGCCAGCACGCGACCGGGGCTGCATACTCCTGCCGCAGTCCCGAGGCGCGAATGGTTTCCGCGGCCATGTCCAGGTGCGAGACGGCAGAAGCGAGATCCCCCGCGCGATGAGCCGCAATGCCTGCAGCCAGTCGCAGCTCTGCCGTCGTGCTCGCGTCCATGCTTTCGCGCTCAAGTTCGGCATCGATGAGCCGCGGATCGACGTCACCACAGGCGGCTCGCGTCCACACCGACAGTCCGACACCGGCCGATGTCTGGTCGCCGATCGCGACGGCTGACTCGTACACACCTCTGGCAGTGGCTACCGCCTCACGTAGCTGACCTTGGCGATGCAGACACATCGCGAGGTTCCAGCCCGCCGTGTTGACCTCCCATTGGTCGCCGGTCGACTCCAGCAGACGGATCGCCTCACGAGAGGCTTCCTCGGCTTCGTCGAACCTTGACGCTGCGTACAGTGCGACGCCGGCAAAGCTCTGGCTCTGTCCCTGACCCCAGATGTCGCCCCGGTCACGTCTGATCTCTTGGGAGCGTTTGGCGTACTTCAGTGAGCGCTTGAACAGCGGCACCATCGTCGCAACTGGCGCGTGCTCGGAGTAGGCCTGCCCAAGCTCGGCGCTGGGCGGGTAACGCTCGGCCAGGTTGAGCCCGCGGAGATGCGTCCAGGCGCAAGAGACCTTGCCGCTGTAGAACCAGTAGAGGTACGCGAGGCGGCTGTGAAGGCGCATCGCAAGAAAGTCCTCCTCATGGCCCTCCGGCTTGCGGCGCACAGTCAGACGTGGTGCAACTGTGTGGGCAATTTGAACGCACAGTTCCCACATCAGGCACACCAGGAGCCAGGCGAACACGTGCGGGACGGGACGGCCAAGGCGCGCCATGGCTCCCTCAAGATGTCGGCGGGCCGTTGGGATATCGCCTCGTTTGAAGGCGAGAGCTCCAAGCTTGCCCTCAACTTCGGCGTTGTGAACTCGGTCGGTGACCATACGCTCGACGGTTGTGAGTTGCTCCTCGGCCTCGTCGTACGACCCCTTGAGAGCGAACACGTCTCCCAGACCCTCGGCAATGACGACGCGGGTTTCGAGATCTTCGGGCGCGACGCCTCGCTCAGCCATTCGATAGTGGGACAGTGCCGAATCGAGAGCGTGCTGCGCACGCGCTGTCTCGGCAGACCTCAGTGCGTAGGGCAGCGCCGCTTGATGCCTGCCGGCTGCGTCGAGGTGGTAGGCGAGGTCGAATACCGAGACACCGCTCTCCTCCATGCTGAGCATCGCGTCCGCCGCGCGGCTGTGGAGCTCCCGCCGCTCGGCGTAGTCCAATCGGCTGAGCAGTGCTTCACGGATCTTGTCGTGCGCGAAGCTGCATCGGCCGGTGACCTCATCGATCCACACGAGTCGTCTGCGCGTTGCGTCCTGCAGGATCGTGGCCGCAGCATCGCTGTGTTGAACGAGTTCCGCCGCCAGCACGAAGTCGAACTCCTTACCAAGTGCGGCTCCCGCCGAGAGCACGTGGATCGAGTCCTCGGAGAGCAGCTCGAGCCGGCGAACCAGGAAGCTCGCCGAGCGTCGCGCCGTCTGCACGTCGAGCAGTGCGGCTTCGTCGACCTGCCAGCCATGGTCCGTACTGAGCAGTGCTCCCGACTCGAACAGACCGCGAAGCACGGCCGCGCCCATGAACGGGTTGCCATCGGCCAGGCGGACGACAGTGTTGATCGCTTCATCGGGCAGCGGTCCCGCCATCGACTCTGACAACTGGCGCATGGCACGGGCTGGCAACCGACCGAGTTGCACCGACTGAGCGAAGGGCATGGCGCGAAGTTGGTGTTCGTCCGACACCTCTTCGGATCTGAACGCTGCGATCACACCCAGGTACGCCGGACAATGCGCCCTGTCTGCGACCAGGTCTGCAAGTAGCTGAATCGTCAGCCGATCCGCCCACTGACAGTCATCGAAGATGATCAAGACGGGATGGTCGGCGGCACCGATCGAGTTCAGGAGCTGATGCAGAACCGTCAAACTTCGCTGCTCACCCAGGTGTTCCGGGCCCGTATCGAGCTCCTCGGTCACTCCGAGCAGCGGCCCCAACGAAGGCAAGACCTGCGCAATTGCCGCGGCACCGTCCCCCACCCCTTTGCGTATCGAGTCCCACAAATCGTCGTTTGCGGCATGCGACAGCAGGTCCTCAGCGAATCCGTGGAGCACCTCGAACGGACGGGCACCCGTCTCGGCAACACCCTGACCCTGCAGGTGAAGGACTCCGGCCGAGGACGCCTGCGACGCGACCTCGGACAGGAGTCGGGTCTTGCCACCACCGGAGTCGGCTTCAAGAAGGACAAGCCCCGAGCCGCCCGTCCTCACCTCATCGACCAACGACATGAGGCTCGCGAGCTCCGCCTCACGTCCGACAAATGCAGGGTCCGTGAGTGTCCGACGGTGGTCAATCCGGCCGATCACCAAGCGTGGGTCCGAGGCGCCAGCTCGGATGGCTTCCGAAAGAGCATTCAAGTCGTACGTCACGGCCGCCGCGGACTGATAGCGGTCGATCGGGTCCTTGCTGAGCAGCCGCGCCAGGATCGCGTCGATTGCTCGTGGCATTCCTGGTCGGCGGCGTCCGACCTCGGGGATCGGCATGGAAAGGTGCTCTCGAAGCACCTCACCCACGGTCGCCCCCGGAAACGGCGGCTCGCCAGCAAGGCACTCGAAGAACAGCACGCCCAGCGCATACAGGTCTGCCCGTTCGTCTGCGGGCACCGTGAGCATCCCGGCCGCTTCGGGCGCGAGGTAACGCACCGTGCCAACAAGCTGCTCGTTCAGCGATTCATCCAGCAATGGACTGCGTGCAAAGCCGAAGTCGATGAGCGTCACGGGGCTGGCGGCGTCGGTCCCTCCAACGATCACATTGGCCGGCTTGACGTCGCGGTGGAAGATGCCGGCTCCATGAGCCACGTCCAACGCAATTGCAACGTCGATCGCGACCCGAAGTGCCATCTCAACCGAAAGCGGACCAGACTTGAGGATCTCCTCGAGTGTCGATCCCGGCATGAAAGGTTGCACGAGATACCAGTGACCGTCGGTGACTCCAGCGTCGTACAGAGTGGTGAGTCCCGTACCCGAGAGCCTTCTGAGCACCTGAGTCTCGTGCTCGAAGCGCAGGCGGGCGGCGTCGTGAATGAGGTGCGGGACGATCGACTTCAGCACAACCCGGGCCGAGGTGGCCTCATCCACGGCCAAGTACGTGTCGACTCCGTGGCCCGACTTGAGGCACCTGCCGAGCCGATATCGACCGGCAAACAACTCCGGGCGCGGCGCATCGCGTCGAACGTTCATAGGTCTCCCAACCCTGTGGCACCCCGCTCCCAGAAATCGGGCACCACCCGACAGCGTCCCGGCACGGGCCACACCATGCAATGGCTCGTTGGGACTGGCTCTCTCTAGCCATCTCACGCCCATAATCCCGCGGAATTTCAGACGTTCGATTCGGCAACGCGATGACCCAGTTAGCCCGTACCTTGGTCTGAGGGAGCACGACCGATCACACGTTTGGGAGGACTTGTGAACGATCAGACTGAGATTCGCCTGCTCGGACGACTCTGGATTCGTTTGGGCAACGGGACAGTTGTACCGTCGTCGCAATGGACGACAGGCAAGACTTCTGACCTGCTGAGACTTCTCGCGATGAGGTCCGATCAGATCGTCAGCTCTGCGAGCATCATCGCGAAGCTGTGGCCCGACGTCCCTGACGCCAAGGGCGCCGCAAGCCTTCACACCGCGACCGCCCAGATCCGCAAAGTGCTGGGCAAGAACAGCATCATGCGCCACCTCAGCGGAGTGCAGCTCCAAGGGTGCTGGGTCGACGTCGTCGCCCACCGACAGCTCGCCACCGAGGTTGCCCAGGCGATGCGATCACGCGACTACTCCACTGTCGTGGCTTCGGCAAAGCAGGCCGAGGCGTTGTATGTCGATGACTTCCACGCCCACGACGATGAGAGCGAATGGGCGAGCGACATTCGTGACGAGCTCCGCACCCGACGGAAGCTGATGCTGGTCGATGCAGCAGACAGCGCGATCGAGCTTGGCTGGATGCGTGACGCGATCGAGATGTCGACCCTCGCGATCAGCCTTGACGCCTGCTTCGAGCGAGCGCACCGATCGCTGATGCGCGCCTATGCGGGAATCGGGGAGACGGACTCGGCTTTGCGTTCGTATGAGCGTTGCCGGCGCAACCTGGCGTCCAATCTCGGTGCACCCCCGTCGCCACAGACTGAGGCGCTCCGCAAACAGCTCACCACGCTCCAACCCGAGCAAACCTCGTTCTCGACCTACGTGGGACGGGAGCGAAGCATCACGGCCCTCAGTGAAGCCATACGCGACAGCGCCCGTGGCGACGGGACCGCACTTGTGTGTGTGGTCGGCGCTCCTGGCTCGGGACGCGAGTCTCTGCTTCGGGTCGCAACCGAACGCGTTCCCGGTTCACATTTGCGGCCCGTCCGACCGCCAAAGATTGCGCGTCAGGCACCGGCCACCGAAATTTCCCACAACAACGGCCTCATCGACGTCGCGGTCAAGGGGCCCGTGGACCTGCCCCCGACACGCGGCCGCGCTGCCATCGCTGAGCTCCTCGCGACCATTCCCCCTCAACCGCGTCGCGTGCTCGTGGTGATCACCACTCCGGATGTCGCGGCTCTTCTGGCTGAGTCGACCGAGTCGCCCTACGTGCCTGTCATCATCGAGTCCCCGCCGATGAGCAACGGAGACCTGGCTCAGTTGGCCCAGTCGATCCTGGCGGGTCTGCCCGCGCCGGACTTGCTTGAAACACTCGAGTCCAGAAGTGAAGGTCTGGCCGGCGCAGCTGTCGAGATCCTGCGTGCCTGGGTCTCCACAGGCCAGGTCATATCGACCATCAGGGGGCTAGGGCTGGTCAGTGACTCGCTGACATCGACCGCCCTTCCGGCAGCGTCGGCCACGTTCCGCGTGCTGTCGGAGCATCTCGAGCCAATGGATATCGAGATCTGCCAGGTCATGGCTGTCCTCGATCGACCGGCAACTGCGGCACAGGTCATGGAGACGCTTGGCAGCGAACGACGCACAGAGGCTCGTCGGCTTGAGATCGAGGCTCGCTTGGACCACCTGACGGCGCGCGGCATCTTCAGGACCACCGGCGACACGTTCACCTTCAGGGACCGGACGACTCAGGACCTGTTCGAGCTCTGGCTGCGTCCCTCCCTGCAGGCGAAGATCACTCAGCGCATCGACGAGCAGGCGGAGCAGGGCGCCATGGCCCAGTAGGTCGAACTGCCGTGAATCCCGCCACCTTTTACTAGGGTGACGGGGTGAGCGACGAGATCGTAAAGCCGCGCGCCACGTCACGGTGGCGGTGGACCGACATCGTCATGGTCGTCCTCGTGGTGGTCGGCTTGTTCATCCTCGTGCGACTGCTCGGGGACGTGGGCTTCGAGACGATCTGGAAGCAGCTTCGCTCGGCTGACCCAATGTGGCTGATCCTGGGTCTACTTGCGGCTCAGCTGATGTTCCTCACGCAGGCCGTCGTGCTGCGTGGCGCCTCGGCGGTACACATCCCGTGGAAGCCCGCGATCGCACTTCAAGCCGCACTCAAGGTCTTCGGACTCACCCTCCCCGGGTCAGCGAGCCGGGTGGCAACCGACGTGCAGTTCCTGGAGAACTTCGACGTCAAACCGCCCGAGGCAATCCTGACGGCATCGATCGAGGAAGCCGCCCGTGGTCTCTCGCGCATCCTCCTGCTCCTGCTGGTGCTCCCCTTCGTCGACATCAAGCTCGACGGAGTGAGCGCACCGTCGATGCAAACCGTCTTGTTCATCATCGGCGGCGTGGTGGGTGCCGCTGGAGTCGCCTGGTTGGTCCCCCGCGCCCGCAAGAAGGTCATCGAGCTCGCCGCCCGGATCTGGAAGAACCTGGTCGTCCTCGGCAGCCAGCAGAAGCGGCAGATCGGCATCTTCGGCGGGGCGCTCGCTACCGAGCTTGTCTACGCGTTGGCGCTCGGCTGCTTCGCCCAGGCGTACGACATCGGCCTCTCACCGATCGAGCTCATCGCGGTCAACACGGCCGGATCGATGCTCGCCAGCGTCGTACCGTCGCCGGGTGGCATCGGCAGCGCAGAGGCGGCGCTCACGGGTGCGCTGGTGGCACTCGGCGTACCAGCCGAAACTGCGTTCCCGATTGCGCTGACTCAGCGCTTGGGAACGCAGTACCTGCCGCCGTTGTGGGGCTTGATCTGCCTGCATTGGTTGCGCCGCAAGTCCTACCTCTGACTCACGCGGCCATCAGGCGTACGGATGCCCGGCCGCGTTGCGACCGGGCACCAGTTCCGTAGGACTTGTTCAGCGAAGCGCTGCGTACTTCTTCACGATGGGCAGCTTCTCCCACGCCTGGCCGAAGCCGAGCGCCGAGCCAGCTGACGACAGCGCGAGTACGCCCAGAACCAGCGCGTAGATGATGTGATCATCCATGAACGGGTTGTTTTCCGGCGGAAGCACTGCGGTCCACATCATCACCAGCAACAGGGCGCCCGCGGCTGCGGCGAGACGCATTGCCACTCCGAGGATCAGAGCAGTACCGATGCCGAGGAGGCCGAGCATGAACAGCCAGTCTGCCCAAGCGTGGCCCGCCATGCTGTTGTAGAAGTCGGCAAACGGGCCGACCGGCGCATTGCCCAAGAACCCAGCGGTGGGGCTTCCACCATCGATCCATGCATTGGCTGATTCGGTGGACCTGCCGAGGCCGAAGGTCTTGTCGAGGAACGCCCAGAGGAACGTCCATCCCAAAGCGATGCGGGTGATCCCGAGCAGGACCGAGAGGGGCCGGGCGCGAGAGTCTGAAGGTGCTACGTGGTTCGTCGTACGAGCAGTCACTGTGGCGCTCATGGTCGACTCCTTAGATAGATAGTTCGTTGGTTCGAGCATCTGCCCGTCGAGAGCCACAGATCAGGGCACGGAGTCACGTCCTCTTGGGCCCAAGGTCCATGATCCGCGACCCCCAAGGCGGTCGAAGGACCAAAGTCCCATCGACTCGGGCTTAACGGCGGTGCCGTCGGGACCGAGCGACTCGACAGCATGGACGTGCGCGCCCGTCGGGAGCCGCAGGTGCACGTCTACGCCGCCCCGGCCGGGCACACAGGACCGTTCTGGGCGACAACACGAAAGCGGAGTGAACCTGACATGGAAGCACTTGACATCGCGCGGTGGCAGTTCGGCATCACCACCGTCTACCACTTCTTCTTCGTTCCGATCACGATCGGAACGTCGTTCCTCGTCGCCGGCCTGCAGACCGCTTGGTTTCGCACGCACAAGGAGAAGTACCTCAGACTGACGAAGTTCTTCGGCAAGCTTTTCCTGATCAACTTCGCCCTGGGCGTCGCAACGGGCATCGTGCAGGAGTTCCAGTTCGGGATGAACTGGAGCGACTACTCGCGCTTTGTGGGCGACATCTTCGGCGCACCACTCGCGATCGAGGGCCTGCTGGCCTTCTTCCTTGAGTCAACCTTCCTCGGGCTATGGATCTTCGGATGGGACCGACTGTCACCCAAGCTCCACCTCATGACGATCTGGATCGCAGCCATCGGCACGCTACTTTCCTCGTACTTCATCCTGGCCGCGAACTCCTTCATGCAGAACCCGGTCGGATTCGAGTTCAACGCTGACAAGGGCAGGGCGGAGCTGACGGACTTCTGGGCCGTACTGACCAACAAGGTCCTGCTCGTGACGTTCCCTCACCAGATCGTTGCCTGCTTCATGGTCGCCGGCGCGTTCATGGCGGGCATCGCGATATGGCACTTGATCCGCCACCCCGACCGCGACTCCGAGGCGTTCCGCACAGCATTCAAGCTCGGCGCCGTCACTCTGCTGGTGTCCGGGCTCGGGACGATCGTCTCCGGCGACTTCCAGGGCAAGGTCATGACCGAGGTCCAGCCCATGAAGATGGCCGCCGCCGAAGGCTTGTACGAAACCTCCGCACCAGCCCCGTTCTCCCTCCTGACCATCGGCACGCTCGACGGCAGCAAGGAGGTCTACAAACTCGAAGTACCTCGACTGCTCTCGTATCTCGGCACTGGAGACTTCGACGCGCAGGTCGAGGGCATCAACTCGCTCCAGTCTCAGTATGAGCAGTTGTACGGGCCTGGCGAATACGCGCCCAACATCCCCATCAGCTACTGGACGTTCCGGATCATGATCACGCTCGGTGCAGTCGCCATGGCGGCAGGGCTGTGGATGATGTGGGCGGTGAGGGGTGGACGAATGCCGACCGGCCGGTGGATGCTCCGCGCCGCAATCGCCCTGCCATTCCTCCCCTTGTTTGCGAACTCATTCGGCTGGATCTTCACCGAGATGGGTCGGCAGCCCTGGATTGTCTTCGGCCTCATGCGTACTTCTGATGGGGTCTCACCGGGCACGACCACCGCCGAGGTGCTGACGTCTCTCATTGGATTCACAGCCATCTACGGAGTGCTCGCGATCATCGAGGTCAAGCTCCTTCTCATGTACATCCAGCGCGGCCTGCCCGACCTTCCGACCGACGTACCTGATGACGACGACACCGACGCGCCACTCGCGTTCGCCTACTGATCGGACCTGACCCATGGAACTCACGACATTTTGGTTCATCCTCATCGCCGTCCTCTGGATCGGCTACCTCGTGCTTGAAGGGTTCGACTTCGGCGTCGGCATGCTCGTCGGCGTGCTCGCGCAGGACGACAAGGAGCGGAGGGTGCTGATCAACACCATCGGTCCGCTGTGGGACGGAAACGAGGTGTGGCTCCTCGTGGCCGGTGGAGCTACATTCGCAGCCTTCCCTGAGTGGTACGCCACCTTGTTCAGCGGGTTCTACCTCCCGCTGTTCCTCATCCTTGTCGCTCTCATCGTCCGCGGCGTGGCATTCGAGTTCCGCGGCAAGCGCCCCGAAAGGGCATGGCGTCGCAACTGGGACATCGCCATTGTCGTCGGATCCGCCCTGCCTGCGCTGCTGTGGGGAGTTGCTCTCGCAAACATCGTTCGTGGCGTCCCAATCGCCGAGAACAAGGAGTACGTCGGTTCGTTCTTCGACCTCCTCAACCCGTACGCGCTGTTGGGTGGCGTCGTGACGCTGACCGTGTTCCTGATCCATGGATGCTTCTTCGTAGCCCTCAAGACCGTCGGAGACATTCGCCAACGCGCCACCAAGCTCGGGATCAAGGTCGGCGTCGCCGCCGCCGTTCCGGCCGTCGCGTTCGTCGTATGGACTGGTCTCGACCAGGACAAGTTCGCGGTGTGGCTGTTCGGATTGCTGGCCGTGATTGCGTACGTCGCAGCACTCGGCCTCGCCCTGAAGGGTCGGGAGCTCCTGGCATTCACCGCGACGAGCGTTGCGATCGCGTTCGTTGCGATCATGCTGTTCGTCGGGCTCTTCCCCGACGTGATGCCGTCCTCGCTCGACAGCGCGTGGAACCTCACGACAACGAATGCGGCGTCGACGCACTACACGCTGGTGATCATGTCGTGGGTCGCCGTAGTCTTCACGCCCATCGTCCTGATGTACCAGAGCTGGTCCTACTGGGTGTTCCGCAAGCGCATCGGCGTCCAGCACATCCCGACAGAGGTGCTGGCGAAATGAAGCCGCTGGACCCCAGACTCGTCCGCCGTTCGCACGGGGTACGTTCCCTGCTCGGCGCCATCGCGGGTCTTGGGGTTCTCTCTGCTGGCACTGTCATCGCGCAGGCCATCGTCATCGCGACTCTGGTCGACCGAATGTTCTCGGCGCGACCGCTGGTAAGCACGGCCTGGACAATTGCGGGAATCTTCGCCGTACGCGCACTCATCCATTGGGCGCACTCAACGGTGTCGGAGCGCGCGGCCGTCAGGGTCAAGGCCGAGCTGCGGCATGAGCTGGCGAACGATCTGCTCGACTCTCGGCGCATCGGTGCTGCGCCAGACCCTGCTGCCGTGACGACGATCATGGGGCCCGGGTTCGACGCGTTCGACGGGTACGTTTCACGCTTCCTCCCCCAGCTGGTGCTGACCTGTCTGGTGCCGCCAGCGGTCATCGTGACCATGTTCCTCGTCGATCCGGTCGCCGCGCTCATCGTCGCGATCACCCTGCCGCTGAGCATCGTATTCATGGTGCTCATCGGCATGATGACGCGCGACAAGCTCAGCCAACGCTGGGAGTCGCTCGAGCGACTCAGCCTGCATTTCGCACAGGTTCTCGACGGCCTCGTCGTACTCAAGCTGTTCGGCCGACGCCAGGAGCGAAGCCTGATTGACGTGGGTCGACGTCACCGCGACGCGACGATGCGATCACTTCGACTGGCGTTCCTCTCCTCGTTGGTGCTCGAGCTCGTAGCCACCTTGTCCGTCGCACTGGTGGCGGTCAGCGTCGGCCTCCGCGTAGTCGATGGGGGCATGGACCTTCTCCCGGCGCTGATCGTCCTGCTGCTCGCTCCCGAGGCGTACCTTCCCGTCCGCCAGCTCGGAATGATGTTCCACGACAGCACCGAGGGAGCCGCGGCGGTCAACGTGGCGCTGGACCTGCTCGATCACGATCGACAGACAGGGCATCAGAGCGCGCCGAATCTCAGGACATCGGACATCCGAATCGATCGAGTGTCCGTGCAGCATCCGGACCGTTCGATGCCATCCCTGCTCATGTCAGACGAGCGGATCCGTCCGGGCGAGTTCATCGCAATTGTCGGGCCGACCGGTTGCGGGAAGTCGACCCTGCTCGACGTGATGCTGTCCTTCGTCCGACCCACCACGGGGCAGATCACGGTGGCGAGCACAGATCTGCGTGACATCGACCCTGATCAATGGCGGCACCAGATCGCCTGGGTTCCCCAGATGCCCGGCCTCGTCGCGGGAACCGTCGCAGACAACGTCAGGCTCGCGTGCACCGTCGCCAGTGACACGCACATTCGCCAGGCTCTCGACGATGCCGGTGCAGCTGACCTCCCCCTGTCGCGGACGGTCGCCGAAGACGGCCTGGACGTGTCGGCCGGGGAGCGCCGACGTATCGCCATCGCCAGAGCACTCCTGCGGGTGCGGACAGGTGGCGCCAGCCTCGTGCTCCTGGACGAGCCGACCGCCGGCCTCGACAGCGAGCGAGAGGCGTCCGTGCTCGCATCGCTCGCGATGCTCGATGCGACCGTCGTTGTCGTCGCCCACCGACCCGAAACGATCAGCGCAGCATCTCGGGTCATCGCGCTGTCAACGCCCGTGGAGGCGACGGTATGAACCGGCGTCTCATTGCAGGAGCGATCCTCGGCTGCGCGGCGCAGTTGAGCGGAGTTGGTTTGCTGCTGACATCCGCGTGGCTGATCGTTCGCGCCGCAGAGCATCCGCCCGTCCTCTACCTCATGGTGGCGATCGTCTCCGTGCGGTTCTTCGGCATCGGGCGCGCTGTGTTCCGCTATGGAGAGCGACTCCTGACCCACCACGTCGCCCTGAGCCGCATGATCGACGACCGGGTTCGCGTCTACCGCAACCTCGAGCGAGCTGCCCCGGCTGGGCTGCCCCGGCAGCGCCGCGGTGACATCATCAGCCGCGTCGTGTCCGACGTGACCACATCCCAGGACGGGCTGCTCCGCATACAGCTGCCTTGGATCTACACACTGACTAGTTGCGCCGTCGTCGTCGCAGTCCTTGCAGCAGTTTCACCCGTTGCCGCGCTCGTCGTTGGCGCGTACTCGCTCGCGTGTCTGACCGTTGCACGCCTGGGTCTCGCCAACGCCGTCCGCGTAGACTCCATCGCCGCAGCTGAGGCGCGGAGCACCATGTCTGCCCAGAGCGCTGTCCTCGCTTCGACGTCCCGAGACCTCGTCGCCTACGGCGCGGCCGCACCCTTCACGCATGACCTGCATGAGGCGATTGACGCGCAAGCTCGAACTCAGCTCCGGACCGGCTGGTTCGCCGGGCTCGGCGCTGCTCT
This sequence comes from Aeromicrobium sp., assembly GCF_036675695.1. Taxonomy (GTDB): domain Bacteria; phylum Actinomycetota; class Actinomycetes; order Propionibacteriales; family Nocardioidaceae; genus Aeromicrobium. The sequence goes on along the minus strand of NZ_JAKFEL010000051.1, from coordinate 58,390 downwards.
CGTCCTGCTCTCCACCGGCGTAGCCACCGCCCTCATCGCAGTTAGTGCGAACGGGGTCCGCCCTGTCATGGCCGGAGTCGTCCTTCTTGCGCCGGTGGCGCTGTTGGAACCTCTCCTCAGTGTCTTCGAAGCCGAGCGTCTGCGTCCTGCGGTCCTGGCCGCCCGCAGCCGACTGGACCAGCTCGACGACCTGCGTCGACCCGTGGTCGAGCCGCTCGTGGCGACTCATGCGGCCGTCGCAGGCGGCCTGGCCCTCCATGGTGTTGTCGCCGGTTGGGACAGCTCGTTGACCACTCCAACTTCGGTGACCCTGGAGCGGGGAAGCATTGTCGGATTGAGCGGCGAGAGCGGTGTTGGCAAGTCCACGTTGGCGCTGACTCTGGCCAAGCTGATCCCGCCGCGCTCAGGCAAGCTCACCCTGGGCGGTGTGGACTACCGCGACCTCGACGGTCAGGACGTACGCGCCAGGGTCGGGCTGTGCGGTCAGGACGACGTCCTGTTCGACACGACACTTCGTGAGAATCTGAGAGTGGCGGCGCCGGACGTAGACGACGATCGCCTGCGATCGATCTTGACGCGAGTGGGCCTCGGGCCTCTCCTGGAGCGGATGCCCGCAGGACTCGAGACCCCGATCGGCAACCACGGCAGCTCGCTCAGCGGCGGCGAGCGTCAGCGTCTCGCGATGGCTCGCCTCTTGCTCGGAGAGCATCAGATCCTCATCTTCGACGAGCCCACCGAGCACCTGGACCGCGACGCGGCCCGGCAGATGATCGCCGACATTCTGTCCCTGCGAGACGAACACGCGATCGTCTTGATCACCCACTCGGCCTCAGTCCTGGCCGTGTGCGACCAGATCGTCCACATCGACCCTGCCCTGGACTCGGATGCGGCACCGAGACCGGCGCCGGCGCCGGCGCAAGCGTTGAGCCTCGCGTAGCGGCAGCCCAAAGATTTCAAAGTTGAGTGGAATGGACTCAACTTTGCGGATGTTGATCAAGGTGACGCCCACTCACTGAGGAGGACCACACATGGATCTCGCCAAGTTCACCACGCGCAGCCAGCAGGCACTCGGCAGCGCCATCTCCGCCGCAGCCGCAGCAGGCCATCCCTCGGTGGAACCTGCTCACATCCTGACCGCCCTTCTGACGCAGGACGGCGGCACGGCCGCGCCGCTCGTACAGGCATCTGGCGTCGACCCGCACGCTGTTCTTTCCGGACTCAAGGGCGCGCTTGAAGCGCTGCCATCGGCACGTGGTGCCAACGTCCAGAACCCATCGCTCAGTCGCGCCTCGCACGAAGTACTGCAGCGCGCGCAGGACCTCGCCGACCAGCTCGGAGACGACTTCGTCTCGACCGAACACCTCGTGGTGGGCATCGCGACCGTCGACTCGCCGGCGAAGACGGCGCTGGCCGACGCCGGAACGACTGCGGACGCGCTTCAGTCGGCGTTCACAGCCGTACGCGGCAACGCTCGCGTCACGAATCCCGACGCGGAGGACTCATACCAGTCGCTGGAGAAGTACGGCGTCGATCTGACCGCTGTCGCACGTGAAGGCAAGCTCGACCCAGTCATCGGTCGCGACAGCGAGATTCGCCGCGTCGTGCAGGTGCTGTCTCGGCGCACCAAGAACAACCCGGTCCTCATCGGTGAGCCCGGCGTCGGCAAGACGGCCGTCGTCGAAGGGCTCGCCCAGCGCATCGTTGCGGGAGACGTACCCGAATCGCTACGCGGTCGCCGACTCATCTCGCTCGACCTTGCCGCGATGGTCGCGGGCGCGAAGTACCGCGGTGAGTTCGAGGAGCGCCTCAAGGCGGTCCTCACCGAGATCAAGGAGTCCGAGGGCCAGGTCATCACGTTCATCGACGAGCTTCACACCGTCGTCGGGGCCGGCGCCGGAGGCGATGGCGCGATGGATGCCGGCAACATGCTCAAGCCGATGCTCGCTCGCGGAGAGCTGCGAATGATCGGCGCGACGACCCTCGATGAATACCGCCAGCGCATCGAGAAGGACCCCGCTCTTGAGCGTCGGTTCCAGCAAGTGTTCGTCGGCGAGCCCAGTCCCGAGGACACGATCGCAATTCTGCGAGGGCTCAAGGAGCGCTACGAGGCACACCACAAGGTGTCGATCTCGGACGCTGCGCTCGTCGCAGCGGCGACGCTCTCGGATCGCTACATCCCCGGACGCCAGCTGCCCGACAAGGCGATCGACCTGATCGACGAGGCCAGCAGCCGCTTGCGTATGGAAATCGACTCCAGCCCCGTCGAGATCGACGAGCTGCGCCGCGCCGTTGACCGGCTGCTGATGGAGGAGCTGCATCTCGACAAGGAGTCCGACGCCGCCAGCAAGGATCGACTCCAGAAGCTACGCGTCGAGCTTGCCGACAAGCAGGAGGCACTGCGCGCGCTCGAGACCCGGTGGGAGCGCGAGAAGCAAGCCCTCAACGCCGTCGGCGAGATCAAGGAACGTATCGATGAGGTGCGCATTGCAGCCGAACGCGCCCAACGCGAAGGTGACCTGGAGACGTCCAGCCGGCTGTTCTACAGCGAGATCCCCGGGATGGAAAAGCAGCTCGAAGACGCCCAGGCCGCAGAGGCGGCGCAAGAGGGTGAATCGATGGTGCATGAAGAAGTCGGCGCCGATGACATCGCGGAAGTCGTCGCCTCATGGACGGGTATCCCCACGGGTCGCCTGCTTGAGGGGGAGACGGGCAAGCTGCTGCGCATGGAAGAGGAGCTCGGCAAGCGACTGATCGGACAGAAGGCCGCCGTTGTCGCTGTGTCCGACGCCGTACGCCGCTCCCGCGCCGGTATCTCCGACCCCGACCGACCCATGGGCTCGTTCCTGTTCCTGGGTCCGACCGGTGTCGGCAAGACCGAACTGGCCAAGACCCTGGCGGAATTCCTGTTCGATGACGAGCGGGCGATCGTACGCGTCGACATGAGCGAGTACTCCGAGAAGCACACGGTGAGCCGACTCGTCGGCGCACCTCCCGGCTACGTCGGGTACGACGAAGGCGGCCAGCTGACCGAGGCCGTGCGCCGCCGCCCGTACGCCGTCGTGCTACTCGACGAGGTCGAGAAGGCCCACCCCGAGGTCTTCGACATCCTGCTCCAAGTCCTGGACGACGGACGTCTGACCGATGGACAGGGACGTACGGTCGACTTCCGAAACGTCATCCTGATCCTGACGTCCAATCTCGGATCGACGTTCCTGGCCGACTCGGCCTTGGACAACGATGCCAAGCATGAGGCTGTGATGAATGTCGTCAAGGCGTCGTTCAAGCCCGAGTTCCTCAATCGACTTGACGAGATCGTGATGTTCGATGCACTGGGTACCGATGAGCTGACGCACATCGTTGATCTGCAGGTCGCATCGCTGGCCAAGCGGCTGGATGCTCGCCGCATCACGCTCGACGTCACTCCAGCAGCGCGTGAGTGGCTCGCCCGTACCGGCTGGGACCCGGCATACGGTGCGCGCCCGCTTCGCCGGCTCGTGCAGCAGTCGATCGGCGACCAGCTCGCCCGGATGCTGCTGTCAGGCGACGTGCACGACGGCAGCACCGTGACGGTCGATCACCGCAGTGGCGCCGATGAGCTGACGATCAGCGCCTAACTGCCAGCAATTCCGGAGTAGTCACCAGGCACGATTGCCACGGGACAGTGCGCTTTGGTCAGCACCTTGACGGCAACGCGTCGCGAGAGCCGAACAACGACGCCTCGTCCATGGCAAAGCGCAGAGCCCTCGGCTGACTGTCAGCGATCGCGACGACGACTGGCTTCGAAGCTTTGCTCATGATCCCTCCATGAACGCGTACGGCCGAACGCTCTCAATCCGAGTCATCGAGCTTCAGCTCGCTGACCAGTGCACGCTGCAGCGCCTCTTCACTTCGTTCTTCGGTCTTCGGCTCGGCGTTGGCGGCAACCCTGTCGACCAGCACTCGACACCGAGCATGCCGAACGACCTGGTCACTGACTGAGCCGAGCAGCAAGCCGGCAAACCCGCCATGCCCGCGCCCGCCGACGACGATCAGCTCGACCCGGCTCGATGCATCAATCAGCCGGTGAGATGCGTTTCCATGGACGACTGAGCAGGAGACCTCAGCATCCGGATGTTCGGCGACGACCGCTGCGACATCACGCTCCAGAGCCTCCAACGTGGCCGCTTCGAAGTCTTCGTACGAGGGCATGTATCCGGGCGAATAGCTCGATGGCGTCTCGGCTGTCGCCAACGTCCACGCCCGGACCACTTGCACGTGCGGGCCGAACACTTCCGCACACCGCAGCGCCGTGCGGAGCGCTGAAGTGGCAGCGGCGGAGCCGTCGTGTCCGACGAGGATGCCACCCCGCACATCGATCGTCTCAATGATGTCCATAGTTGAGAAGGTACGCAGAATGCGGATCCTGCAAGAGGGACCAAGGTCCCTCTGAGGGATGCTCAACGACCGTGGGTTCGCAGAACATGCGGCGACACACTGAAATAGGCGGACTCACCGGGGGACCGGTCGAGAGAGTGGCAGGACCACCTAGCCGGAACTGGGAGCGGTGGGTCCGCCGCAAGCCGCCCGGGCAGGCATTCGAGAAAGGCTCGACATGACAATCGATCACGATGGCCGCAAAGGCCGGATCACCGTGCTCACTGAAGATGAGTGCCGGGACCTGCTAACAACGACAACGGTCGGACGGATTGCGTTCGTCAATGACGAAGGTCAGCAGCTCGTCCCCGTCAACTTCGCCGTGATCGACGGGGCCATCTACTTCCGAACCCTTCCGGACGGATTCCTCGCTCAGCTGGCGCGAAACCACGATGACGTTGCATTCGGCGTCGACCACCACGCCGACACGTATCGACACGGCTGGAACGTCACGGTGAAGGGCTCCGCCTCGGAGGTGGAGGACCGAGCCACGATCAACCTCGTGCTGTCCCACGCCCGCCTTCGCCCATGGGCCGGCGGAGTACGTCCAATGGTCATTCGAGTGAACATCGACTCCATCGACGGTCGTCGCGTCTCTGATCACTGAACTTGCCGTTCGCAGCGCACGAGCCTCGTCGTGTCGTCGGACTCAGCAGACGATCACTCACCAGTCCGGCGCAAGTGCGATTCCGTCCGCCTTGGCCGTGATCCTGGTGCCTGCGTGACCCACAAGCAGCTCATCGATGTGCTGGAGCGAACCGATGACGGCCGTACCCCCAGTCTCGCGAGCAAACTGAGCGGCAGCGCGCACCTTGGGTCCCATAGAGCCGGCTGCGAACAGGTCCGGGTCGATCGCATCGGGATGCGCCCGCGTAATCATGCGCTGATTCTTGCCGCGCCAGTCTAGGAACACACCGTCGACATCTGTGGCGATCACCAGCAGGTCAGCGTGAAGATCGCGGGCGAGGACCGCACTGGCGAGATCCTTGTCGATAACCGCTTCCACACCTGACATCACATCGTCGATGCTGTCAAACGTCGTCGGCACGCCCCCACCGCCCGCGCAGATGACAACACCACCCTCGCGAAGCACCCACTCGATCGGCTTGGTCTCGAGAATGCGGAGCGGAGTGGGTGACGGCACAACTCGGCGAAAGAACGCACCATCGGGCTTCATCACCCATCCTCGAGCATCAGCTATGGCGGTTGCCTCGACCTCGTCGTAGACCGGTCCAACGAATTTCGAGGGGTCACTGAACGCCGGATCACCTGAGTCCACGACCGTACGTGTGACCAAGGTGACGATCACACGATCGTTGCCGATGCGATTGCCGAGCTCCTGCTCGATGAGATAGCCGATCATCCCTTCGGTCTGCGCGCCCAACACGTCGAACGGGTACTCGCTGACGTGGTCATACGCCGCCGCCTGCAGCGCGAGCAGGCCCACCTGCGGCCCGTTGCCATGCGAGACGACGAGCTCGTGCTTATGAGCAATTCGCGCCAGTGGACCGCACGCGAGGGCGATCGAAGACCGCTGACTGGCGATTGACATGGGTTCGCCACGCCGAAGGATCGCATTGCCACCCAACGCGACGACGACCCGCATCAGGCTTCCAGAGTCGCGACGAGCATGGCCTTGATGGTGTGCATCCGGTTCTCGGCCTGGTCGAACACGATCGAGTTGTCCGATTCGAAGACTTCATCGGTGACCTCGAGGCTGATTCGACCGGTCTGCCTGAAGATCTTCTCGCCGATCTCCGTCCGACGGTCGTGAAAAGCGGGAAGGCAGTGCATGAAGGCCGTGTCCTCTCGCCCGCTCAGCGACATGAGGTCGCCATTGACCTGGTAGTCGTTCAGCAGCTCAAGGCGCTCGGTCCATACCTTTTCGGGCTCCCCCATCGACACCCAAACATCGGTGTAGACGAAGTCGACACCTTCGAGGCCGCGCTTGGGATCGCTGGTCTGCAGGATCGACGCACCGGTCTCATCCGCGATTGCTTGCGCTGACTTCACGATCGATTCGGCGTTCCAGAGACCTTGCGGGCCGACCATACGCACGTCCATGCCAGACATGGCTCCGGCGACAAGGAGCGAGTTGCCGACGTTGTTCCGCGCGTCTCCGACGTACGCGAACGAGATCTCGTCTCCGGCCTTTCCTGAGTGCTCCAGCATCGTGAAGACATCGCACAGCGATTGCGTCGGATGCCACGTGTCGCTGAGTCCGTTCCAGACTGGAACGCCAGATGAGTGCGCCAGCTCCTCGACGCTCGCATGAGCGAACCCTCGGTACTCGATGCCGTCAAACATGCGCCCAAGCACCCGGCCGGTGTCCTTGACGGACTCCTTGTGCCCTAACTGAGACCCAGTCGGGTCGAGGTAGGTCACGTGGGCGCCCTGGTCATGCGCTGCGACTTCGAACGCACATCGCGTACGTGTCGAGTTCTTGGCGAATACGAGCGCAATGTTGCGACCCTTGAGTCGCTGCACCTCAAGCCTGTTCTTCTTCTCAGCCTTGAGATCCTGAGCGAGCAGGATGAGCCCCTCCCACTGATCAAGGGTCAGGTCGAGCTCCTTGGTGATGCTCTTTCCGCGGAGTCCAAGGCGTGTACGGGGGAGCTCGAAGCCGAGCTCAGGGTCTAGCAGCGTCATGACGACACCGCCTCTCTGACGATGGGACAGGTCATGCATCGGGGTCCACCGCGACCTCGGCCCAGCTCTGAGCCGATGACAGGAATGATCTCGATGCCGTTCTCCGTGAGGTACTGATTGGTAAACGTGTTGCGCTCGTAGCCCATGACGACTCCCGGTGAGACGGCAAGGAAATTGGTTCCGTCGTCCCACTGCTCGCGTGCTGCCGTCATACGGTTCATCGGCACTTTGAGGACACGGAGCTTGTCGATCTCGAGCGCTTCGGCGATCGCCGCGAACAGTTCACGGTTCTCTCGCACTTCGTAGTGGCCGCGCTGACCGACGGGCGCCAGCGTGAACGACCGCAGTTCCTCCGGCAGGTACGGATAGACGCAGAACGCGTCACGGTCGACCATCGTCATGGCCGTGTCCAGGTGCATGAAAGCACGCGTCTTGGGCAGCTCGACCACGATGATCCGCTCGGCCGTACGAGTCTCGAACAGGCGCTGTGCCAGTATTTCGACACCCTGCGGGCTGGTGCGCTCCCCCATACCGATCATGACGGCACCGTTCCCGATGACCGTGATGTCACCACCCTCGATCGTTGCTGGCTCGTGCTGCAGCGAGTCGTTGCCGTACAGGAACGTGAAGTCGCTGCCCTTGAACATCGGATGGAAGTTGTACATCACCTGAGAGTTGATGGTCTCTCGCTTGCGGGCTGGCTTGGACATCGGATTGATCGATACGCCGCCGTAGATCCACGCCGAGTTGTCACGTTGGAACAGATGGTTTGGCAGAGGTGCGAGCAGGAAGTCCTCGTCGTCGAGGTACTCCATCAGCAGGCTCGACGCGTGAAGCAGTGGTGCGATCTCACGCTTGAGCACACCTCCGATCAACAGGTCTGCCAGCTCGACCGCCGGGGTGCCGCCGACCAGTGTGTCCAGCGGAGCGTCAAGCGCAGGGCCGAACTGGGTGGCCGTCGTCAGCTGGTCCTGGAGAAATTCGCGAGCACCGGGCTGATCGAGCGCAGTCGCCAGCAACTCCTCGAAGTGGTGCACTGTCGTGCCACGAGCACGGAGCTGGGCGACGAAGCCATCATGCTCTTCTCGAGCCCGCTCGGCCCACATGACGTCGTCGAAGAGCAGCTCGTCGACGTTGCCGGGAGTGAGCCGCGACAGCTCACTCCCGGGTCGGTGAACGATGACTTCCCGCAACACCCCGACCTCTGAATCCACATGGAATTTCATCTGCTTGTCTTCGGCTGTTGGCTGGCCCGATGCCGAGAGGTCGGTCGTCATAGGGTCGCTCCGATCGCGATGAAGGCGGTGCACAGGACCACGAGGACGAGCAACAGAGGTGCGATGAACCGCAGGTACTGGTCATACCTGACCTTCGCCAGCGCCAAGCCGCCCATGACCACTGCCGAGGTCGGAGTGATGAGATTGACGATGCCCGAGGCCGACTGGAACGCCGTTACGACCATGGCACGCGGAACATTCGCAAAGTCGGCAAGCGGCGCGAGAATCGGCATGGCGAGGGCCGCGTGCCCAGACGTCGAAGGAACCAGGAACGCCAACGGGATGTTGATCAAGAGCATCAGCCCGCCGAACACACCCGCTGAGGTGTTGCTCACGACGTCCTCCATCGAGTGCAAGACCGTGTCGGTGATCTCAGAGTTGTTCATGATCACGGTGATGCCACGGGCGAGCACGATGATCAGGCCGACACCGATGAAGTCGCCAGCGCCCCGTACGAGGGTGCTGGTCAGGCCCTGTTCGCCGAGTCCGCCAATGAGACCGACGACGATCGACATCACGATGAAGAGTGCTGCCAGCTCCGGGAAGTACCAGTCGAGCTGCCATCCGTAGCTGGCCGCGTCGGGACCTCCGATCACCTGAGCCCACGGGACGATGGCGAAGATCATGAATGCGAACGTCAAGCCCACGATCGCCAGGACGCTCTTCTGTCTACCGGTCAGCTCAGGCACTTCACCCACACCTAGAGCAATCAGCTCTGCGTCACCCTCCTGAGCACCGACCAACGACTTGGTCGGGTCAGCCTTGACCTTGCCGGCGTAGCGGACGACGAACAGAACGCCTACGGGCACGAGGACCACGTACATCAGAAGCCTGAACCCGATGCCGTCGCCAATTGAGATGCCTGAGGCTTCAGATGCAACCCCCGTGGCGAACGGGTTGACCGTGGAGGCGAGCACACCGATCCCTGCGCCGATGAGGATCGTCGCCGCAGCGACCATGCGGTCGTATCCCAAGGAGAGTGCGAGTGGGATGACCAAAGCGTAGAACCCGAGCGTCTCCTCGGCCATGCCCTCTGTGGTGCCGCCCAGCGAGAACAGCACCATGAGGATCGCGATCACCACAACGCCGTGGGACTGAAAGCGGCGCGCGACACGTGCAACACCCGCGTCGATCGCTCCGGTCTTCATCGACATGGTGATGAAGATGCCGATGGCGAGCACAAACATGAACACGCCGACAGCGCCGAAGAGCTCACCCGACTCATACGGACCGATGAACCCGCCCTCGCTCGCCTTGACACCGTAGAGACCGTTGACCGGCGCCATGAAGAGCTGCATCAGGCGATCACCGAAGCTCAGGCCAGAGTCAACACCCTCGTACGATCCTGGGATCGGCGCCCCCGAGTCGTCGAGCTTGTAGGCACCGGTCGGGACGATGAATGCGAGCAGCCACACCAAAACGGTGACACCGAAGAGCACCGTGAACGCGCTCGGAAAATGAAACGTACGCTTCGGCTTCGTAGCCGCTGGACTTGTGGCCATGACTTCTCCTGGTGTGAGGTGATGACTCCCACAGTCGCGCTGCAGGAACGGTGAATTCAGGGGCGGATGCCCTGATCGGAGGGGTCCTTGGTCCCAGCGTGGGAACGGACTGTTCCGGTGCGAAGCTCGGCCGCGATGTGGTTGGCCCACGCATCAACAGCGGCCCAGTCCCGGTGGTCGCCTGGTAGAGCGTGGACACCCTTGACCACGAGGCGTTCAAGGAAGGTGAGATGGCTGGTGTCGAGCTTGCCGCCGAACACCATGTGCTCATCGGCCTCGCCGATATCAGCCATCGCATCGGCCGAGATCACCTGCGCGTTCTCTGATTCGATCTCGGAGATCGGCCCAGTGCTGAACAGCCACAGGTCCTGGGGCATGTCTTCGCGTAGGTATTCGAGTGCGTGGGCCGCACTGTGCATCCAGTGTCCGTAGTAGATGGCGCTTCCAAGGACGACCGCATCGGCCCCGTCAAAGACCCTCAGATCACGGAGATCGCCCCGGACCACATGCCATTCGTCTGGGAGTACACGTCCCAACGTTTCGGCGATGCGATCGGCGATCTCGCATGTTCCTCCGTGACGACTGGCCGCAGATACCACCAGAGTCTTGACGGCTGCTGGCGTAGTCATCTCAAGCACCCCGGTAGTCGGCCGGCACAACTGCAACGGGGCAGTTCGCTTTGCGCAGCACGTCCGAGGCAAGAGGCCTCGAAATCGCGAACGGCATCGTGCGTCCGTGTGGCCTTCCAACGACAACCAACTCGGCACCACTCGTCGCCCTGGCCACGACATCTTTCGGGTCTCCGACGGCGAACACGTCCATCACGGCAACATCTGGGAAGGCGTCGCGCCATCCAGCAAGCACTTCAGACATGTTCGCGCGAAGGTCGGCGACATCCGATGGCAGAGTCCCTGGCGGGACGGCATGCAGAACGTGCAGCACGCCGTTGCGGGCGTCCGCCTGCTCGAAGGCAAATCGAAGTGGCCCGTCGGCCGAGGTGTCGCCATCGATTGTGACGACAACGTCGCCTTCCATGGATTTCGGATAAGCGACTTCAGGAACAATCACCACGGGGCATCGAGCATGCATCGCAACGTGACCAGAGACTTTCGTACGGATCAGCCGGTCATACCAAGGCACGTCATCAGCCCCAAGAACCAGCATTCGCGCCCCATCGGCCACCCTCTTGAGAACTTCTGTAGGGATTCCGTCGGCCAGCGTGAACTCCGCGTCTGATATGTCCAGCTCGTCATTCAGGAACTTTCGCGCATCGTCCAAGACGTGTTGCCCGACATCCCGCAACGACTTGAGGATGCCCAGCTCGGGGTAGACGGCAGCAGTTTCTACGGCGGGTCCTGCGGCATTGACGATCTGTAGATGTGCTCCGACAAGCCGAGCCTGTCGTGCAGCGAATCGCAGCACACTCTGCTGCTTGTCGACGATGCCTACGACGACGACTGGCTTGACGGACTTCATGACTCCTCCAAAGCGGGCTAGGTGCTTCCACGATGCGCTCCATTCGCTTTCCGGGGTACGGGCTCCTGACCACGATCGGCGGGACCAAAGTCCACCTCCTCGGGCGTAAGGTGAGCCGCAGACCGCATCACGACTGGGAGGGTCTATGCCAGACCAACGTCAGAGCAGTCCGGGGCCGACTCTGGAATTCGAAGTACTCCTCGCGCAGTTCGTTGACCGGGCCGAACAGATGATCGGCTCCCAGTCCCGCATGCGAGATCTGATCCGGGTGAACAACGACCTGACCAGCAATCTCGATCTGCCAACCGTTCTGCGCCGAATCGTCGAGATCGGAGTTGAACTCATCCAGGCCCGCTACGGTGCGATGGGAGTGATCGGTGACGAGCGACGACTTGAGCAGTTCATACACGTCGGAATGGACAAGGAGATCGCCGACCAGATCGACCACCTACCCGAAGGCAAAGGTCTCCTCGGTGCACTGATCGACGATCCGCGGCCGGTGCGACTCAGCACCATCTCGTCTGACGCACGGTCAAGCGGTTTCCCCGCGAATCATCCACCCATGAACAGCTTCATCGGGGTGCCGATCCGGGTTCGCGATGTGGTGTTCGGGAACCTCTATCTGACCGACAGCAAGAACGGTGAGTTCTCCGCAGACGACGAGGAGTTCGCCCAGGCCCTGGCCGCCACGGCCGGCATTGCGATCGAGAATGCCCGCCTGTTCGAGGACTCCGAGTACCGAGCTCGTTGGTCAACTGCCCTCGTCGACGTGTCACGCCGACTCATGACGGCCGATGAGAGCGACGAAGTCGATGCACTGATCAGCAGAGTCCGTGAACTGGCCGATGCTGACCTCGTGAGCGTCGCCATGCTCAACGCCGACACCGATGAGCTCACAGTCGATCGCGCCACCGGCGTGGGCGCTGATCAGCTGCTGTCCATGTCATTCCCGGTGTCCGAAACCCTCGCGGATCGAGTCCTCCGTACCGGCGAACCCACGGTTGTCAGCTACCTCAGCGAGCACGGCAGCCTTGGCATCGACCAGCAGTCCTTGCTCGACAACGCCATGCTCATACCGTTCAGTGCTGGCGAAAAGTTCGCAGGGTTACTGACGATCGCGCGGGCAGTGGGTCGATCGACATTCGCGCCACGCGATCTCGACATGGGTATGTCGTTCGCCGGACACATCAGCGTGGCCCTCGATCGCGCCGATGCCAGATCCACTCGCCGTCGGGTTGCACTGCTTGAGGATCGAAGCCGCATCGCGCGGGACCTTCATGATCACGTCATCCAGCGCCTTTTCGCGACGGGTCTCAACCTTCAGGCTGCTGCATCAGCTGCAGACGCGGATCTGGCCGACAGGATCACTTCCCAGATCCAGGAAATCGATGGGGCGATTGCGCAGATCCGGCAGAGCATCTTCGCGATTCGTCGCGACTCCGAAAGCACCGGAGTGAGCCTGCGGGCGCGCATCCTGGAGATCGTCGAGCGGACAGGCGATCAGCTACCCAACAAGCCGCGAGTCACGTTCCAAGGTCCTGTCGACCTGATGGCTGATGCGAGCCTCACCGACGACATGGCTGCTGTTGTCACGGAGGCCCTGACCAACGTAGTCCGCCACGCCCATGCAAATCATGTCGACATCTCCGTGTCGGCTGTGTCAGGGCAGGTCAGTATCGAGGTAGCCGACGACGGGGTCGGACCCGGTGAATCGCCCCGGCTCAGCGGACTGTCGAACCTCCGGGAGCGAGCCGAGTCACGAGGCGGCACGTTCGAGATCAGCGCTGCTGGCGGCGGCGGTACGCGGGTCGTCTGGTCCGTGCCGAGTTGAACGGCGGCCGTCAGCTCTCGCCGAGCAGCCGGCTCGCGAACACTGCGGCCTGGGTTCGACGCTCAAGACCAAGCTTGGACAAGACGTTCGACATGTAGTTCTTGACCGTCTTTTCGGCAAGGAACAGCCGCTCACCGATCTGACGATTGGTCAGGCCTTCGGCGACGAGCTCTAGAATCCGTCGTTCTTGCGCGGTCAGGGACTTCAATTCCTCAGGCTCACCGGGAGCGCCCTCGCGCAGACGTTCCATCACCTTCGCGGTCACGCTTGGATCAAGCAAGGAGCCCCCCGATGCGACGTGGTGAACCGCCTCAATCAGGTCCTGACCCGTCACCTGCTTCAACACATATCCCGCAGCGCCGGCCATGATCGCGGCGAACAACGCCTCGTCATCATCGAACGACGTGAGGATGATCGCCTTGATCTCAGGGTGGCTCGAGCGAATCTGCCGACATACCTCGATACCGCTGCCATCGGGGAGCCGGGCATCGAGAACAGCCACATCCGGTTTGAGCGCAGGTATGCGCGCCAACGCACCTGCAGCTGTTCCCGCCTCGCCCACGACCTCGATGTCGCCGCTGCTCTCCAGCAACTGCTTGAGACCGGTCCGGACAACTTCGTGGTCATCCAGCAAAAAGACGCGCGTCGTCATGAACTCTCCTTGGGACGGGAGCGTTCAGTATCCCGGCCAACGTCTCGAAACGTCGAGGGTCCAAGGTCCCTAGTGACTAGTCGGCGAGCGCGAGTTCTGCGGCTTCGTCCTCGGTGAAGACCCGCGACCGGATGATGAAGCGGTTTCCGGTTGGGCCCTCAATGGAAAATCCCGCGCCTCGACCTGGTACGACGTCGATCGTGATGTGGGTGTGTGACCAGTAGTTGAACTGCTCGCGCGAGATCCATACGGGAGCGACCTCGCTCGCGCCGTAATCCAGGTCGCCCAGATGTACGTCCTGATGACCCGTCAGGAAGGTGCCCTCCGTGAAGCACATCGGCGCGGACCCGTCACAACATCCGCCTGACTGGTGAAACATCAGCGGCATGTCGTGCGAGGCCCGAAGGCTGCGGAGAAGTTCCGCAGCCTTCGGGGTGATCGCGACGCGTTCGACCATCAGAAGAAGCCGAGCTTGTTCTGGTCGTAGGACACCAACAGGTTCTTGGTCTGCTGGTAGTGGTCGAGCATCATCTTGTGGTTCTCACGGCCGATACCGGACGACTTGTAGCCACCGAACGCGGCGTGGGCGGGGTACTGGTGGTAGCAGTTGGTCCACACTCGACCGGCCTGGATGTCGCGGCCGGCGCGGTATGCCGTGTTGGTGTCGCGGGACCAGACACCTGCGCCGAGACCGTACAACGTGTCGTTCGCGATGTTGATCGCATCGTCGTAGTCCTCGAAGCCTGTGACCGAGACGACCGGTCCGAAGATCTCTTCCTGGAAGATCCGCATCTTGTTGTTGCCCTGGAAGATCGTCGGCGCCACGTAGTAGCCGCCCGACAGATCGCCGCCGAGGTCGACGCGCTCACCACCGGTGATGATGCGCGCACCTTCCTTCACGCCGATGTCGAAGTACGACAGGATCTTTTCGAGCTGATCGTTGCTCGCCTGAGCGCCGATCATGGTGTCAGTGTCGAGCGGGTTGCCCTGCACGATCTGCTTGACCCGTTCGGTTGCTGCGGGAAGGAACTGTTCGAGGATCGAGTTCTGGATCAGTCCGCGGCTCGGGCAGGTGCACACTTCGCCCTGGTTGAGAGCGAACATCGCGAAGCCCTCGAGCGCCTTGTCATAGAACGCGTCATCGTGCTTCGCCACATCTTCGAAGAAGATGTTGGGGCTCTTGCCACCGAGCTCCAGCGTCGAGGCGATCAAGTTCTGGCTCGCGTACTGCGCGATCAGTCGACCGGTCGTTGTCTCGCCGGTGAAGGCGATCTTGCGGATGCGTGAGCTCTGCGCGAGCGGTGCACCCGCCTCGACACCGAAGCCGTTGACGATGTTGAGGACACCGGCGGGCAGCAGGTCCCCGATCAGCTCGATCAGCAACATGATCGATGCGGGGGTCTGCTCGGCCGGCTTGAGGACGATGGCGTTGCCGGCAGCCAAAGCCGGTGCAACCTTCCACGTTGCCATGAGCAGTGGGAAGTTCCACGGGATGATCTGGCCGACGACTCCGAGCGGCTCCTGGAAGTGATAGGCCACGGTGTTGTCGTCGAGCTGCGACAGCGAGCCTTCCTGCGCCCGGATCGCACCAGCGAAGTAGC
Source organism: Aeromicrobium sp. (assembly GCF_036675695.1). Lineage (GTDB taxonomy): Bacteria > Actinomycetota > Actinomycetes > Propionibacteriales > Nocardioidaceae > Aeromicrobium. The sequence goes on along the minus strand of NZ_JAKFEL010000051.1, from coordinate 42,989 downwards.
GGAAGTGGTCAACCACGAGAGGCAGATCGGCAGCCATGCACTCACGTACGGGCTTGCCGTTGTCCCACGTCTCGCCGACGGCGAGCATCTCAAGGTTCTGCTCGATGCGGTCAGCGATCTGGTTCAGGATGTTCGCGCGCTCCGTCACTGAGGTCTTGCCCCAGGCAGGTGCAGCGGCGTGTGCCGCGTCGAGCGCGGCTTCGATGTCCTCGGCGGTGCCGCGGGCGACTTCGGTGAAGACCTTGCCGTTCACCGGCGAGACGTTTTCGAAGTATTGGCCCTTGACCGGCGCGACATACTCGCCACCGATCCAGTGGTCATAGCGGGGCTTGTAGGAAACGACGCTTCCCTCGGTACCCGGCTGAGCGTAGACAGTCATGGGGGTGCTCCTTTGTGGTCAGTTATCGTGACCGTAGTCACACCGACGTTGCACAAAGGTTGCTCAGCCGAGCTCCTCATCCAGGCGCGCAACATGCGCCGCCACTTGGGCATAGCGGGGTGATGTGAGCGGCAGGACCTCGAGGGTGCGCTGCCAGATCTCGAAGTCGTCACGCCCATGGGCGGTGTCGGCGAACGACAAAAGCGCGTCCGCGTTCTCGCTCATCAACAGGCAGGAGCGGACATGCATGTGCAGCTCGTCGCGCAGACGCTCGATCGCAGGTGCGGTCGATGTCGGAAGTATCGGACCCCGGTATGACGCGACTGCCTGGCGAAGCTGCCCCCGGGCGAGTTCGTCACGAACGCGGACGACATCCGTCTCGATCACGTTCTTGAGGCGATAGGGACGCGAGGCCAATTCGATCGGTCCGAGCGCCGATCGAAGGCGGGACATCTCTGCCCGAATGGTCACCTTCGCCTGTTCGTCATCGCTGAGAGCCACGCCCAGTTCGTCCGTCGTGAGGCCATCCGCTGACTCGGAGATCAGGAGCAGCAGCTCACTGTGCCGGAGACTGAGCCGGGTCGTGGTGGATCCGTGGCGCAGTGTCGCGCCATGGCCGCCCAGCACGTCGAGTGCTGGCAGCGACCAACCGCTCGAGACGACAGCCGGCTTCGACGGACTCAACCGTTCGATGCGCAGCTCCGCCTCCACAGCCGCAACAGTCGCGCGTACGAGCGTCAGGCTCTGGGGCGTTGCAACCTCAGCACCGCCGGTGAGGTCGAGCACGCCGAGCACCGCCCCGGTGTCGGGATCGTGGATCGGTGCTGCCGAGCAGCTCCATGGCGTGACCTGCCTGGCGAGGTGCTCTGGTCCGAAGATCTGCACCGGGCGATCGAGCGCAAGGGCGGTACCTGGCGCATTGGTGCCGGCGATCGTCTCGCTCCAGTCAGCGCCGGGGACGAAGTGCATGGATTCGGCACGCGATCGCAACGACGCCGACCCCTCAACCCACAGCAGCTGACCGGCGGCATCACTCACCGCGACGAGCAAGCCCGCGTCGGCAGCGCTCTCGACCAGGAGCCGCCGGATCACCGGCATGCCCGCCGCCAATGGGTGCGTGTCACGGATCTCGGCGAGGGCAGCATCATCGAGTCGGATGACTGCCATCGCCCGCTCCGGGTCGAGTCCGCCGTCGACGCTCCGCTGCCACGAGTCCAGCACCAGCTGGCGCAAGGCGGGGTCGGCCTGGCCCGAGCTCACGAACTCGTCGTGTGCCTCGTTCAGATATCTCGACAGCGACGCCGGGTCTGCACCCGGCGGCATCGCGAGATCGTGCTTGCCCACCATTTCTGGAGTGTACGTCCTCGTATTGCCGGTCGTACCGGGCCAAACGTCCCTTTCGCCTACCGCTGACTCATTCCCAGCCGAAGCCGTCGAGGTCGGTGAACGTACCGGCATCGCTGCTGATCGCGATACGGTGCGAACCCGTGCCGCCGACTGGCACCCCGGCGTCCTTGGCGAGCGCCTTGTGGCCGTAGAGCGCGAGCTTGACGTTCGTGGTCTCGAACTCGACGTATTTGCTGCCGAAGCTCCTGCCGACCTTCAGACCTTGATCGGCATAGAACTGCTTGGTCGCCTTCACGTCGTCAACGCCGAGCAGAAGTACGACATCGTCGATCTGCCGGGTCGCCGGTCCAGTCTCCTTCTTCGACGAGGAGGCGATCTTCCAGATCGTGCCGTCGGGCGCCCGGAGCGATCCGCCGTATCCCCAGAAGCTCTTGGTCACCGGCTTGATCTCGGTGGCGCCGGCTTCGAGGGCTGAGGAGAAGAGGCTGTCGACGGTCGACGGCTGGGCGACGACGAGCGACAGCGTGTAGCCGCGGAACCCTTCGCTTGGCTCGTCCGATGCCTGTCGAAGCTCGATCTGCTTGTCGACGTCGAAGGCGGCGGCGTAGAAGGCCTTGGCGGCCGTCGTGTCAGTTACTTCGAGGGTGATGTGGTTGATGTTTGTCATGACCACGACGTTATGTGCGCAGTGCCCTCGGCTGCTTCTCGAAAACTGATCAGTCCAGCCGTCTTCGTGCGGCTGGCAGACCACCAGCGCAGGAGGCAGCGCCCGAACGTCCCGGTCAGGTGGGGTCTTTGTCCCCTGCTCCGCGCGATCGAACCAGGCGGAGCATCGAGGTATGGCGACCGCAAACGATGTGACCGATGTACAGCGAGCGCCAGAGCGGTCTGCCATGAGTCACCTGACGTCGAACCATCACGTGGCGGAGGTGTCTACCGACCCGCGCGGCGATGCAGGGCGACACTCACGTCGGCAACACCTTCGGGTCATGCTCGCGGCCCTGGACCTCGCAGCGAAGCTGTTGCTGGTTGCCTTCCTGCTCCTCTCGGTTGCCGACCCGTCCTGGGGTCACCTTGATGGCAAGGCACCCCTCGCTCGGGCGATCACGTACCCGCTGTTCGCGTTCGTGGTGCCGATCGGATGGCTGCTCCGGCGCCGACACTCGACCTACCCCTGGCTCGTCGACCTCATGGTCACGGCCACCTGCTTCACTGACATCCTCGGCAACCGGCTCGACCTCTATGACTCGATCGTGTGGTTCGACGACTGGATGCACTTCATGAACACCGCCCTGCTCAGTGCAGCGGTGGTGCTCACCGCGTCACCTCGCGTGACGACCGTCGCAGCAACCATGGAGCGCGCCGTCGCATCCGGAATGACGCTGGCACTCGGTTGGGAAGTGTTCGAGTACGTCTCCTTCATGACCAGATCCAGTGACCTGCCCACGGCCTACGCCGACACGGTGGTGGACCTGAGTCTCGGGTGGCTCGGCTCCGTAGTTGCTGGGCTCGCGATCTCGGTCGCATGGAGTCGCCGGCGCGCGGACTACGACCGGATCATCCGTGGCGGTCCATGCGCCGAAGTATGCGGGGTCGTCGAGTCGACAGACGTACCCAAGGTGGTCGTCGAATAGGCGGATGCTTGGGCTTGGGGACCTTGGCCTCTGTCGGTACTCACGGTGAACCCCGAGGCTCACATTCAGGCGAGATCAGTGAGAGGGATGACCGGTGATGGCAGGGCACAATTCTTTGACGTTCCTCGGTGCCGCTCGAACCGTCACCGGCAGCAAGTTCCTCGTTGACACTGAAGAGTTACGCGTCATGATCGACTGCGGACTCTTCCAGGGTGAGCGCCTGTGGCGGCGCCGCAACTGGGAGCCTTTGACCGTCGACCCGGCGAAGGTGGATGCCGTGGTGATCACCCACGCCCACCTCGACCACAGCGGGTACCTCCCGCTCCTGGTCAGGAACGGATTCACCGGGCCGGCCTTCTGCACCCCCGAAACTGCGGAGCTCGCCGCGATCATCCTGCGCGACTCGGCGCACATTGCAGAGAGCGACGCTGCCTACGCCAACGTGCACGGCTACTCGAAGCACGAGCCAGCTCTGCCGTTGTACGACTCCGGTGACGCGGAGAAGGCGATCGCCCTGCTCACCACCGTGGCGCACGACACCCCGACGATGATCGGCGGAGAGGTCGGTCTGGAGCTGCGCTCTGCCGGGCACATCCTCGGATCGGCCTACGCAGAGCTTGATGTCGGAGGCTCTCGACTGCTTGTCAGCGGCGACATCGGACGGCCTGGCCATCCGCTGCTGCTGCCTCCGGAGACACCCCACGATGCCGAGACGGTTGTTGTCGAGTCGACCTACGGAAACCGGCTGCATGAGGCGGAGGACGACGATCTGTTGGCGGACACCATCACCCGCACGGTCGGCCGGGACGGTGTCGTCCTGATGCCGGCATTCGCCGTGGACCGCACCTTCGTGCTGCTGATGATCCTGGCGCGCCTGGAGAATGAGGGCAGGATCCCATCGGTTCCTGTGTACGTTGACAGCCCGATGGCCCTGCGCGCGCTCGAAGTTTACGAGCAGGCGATCGCGAAGCACGACCCTCAGCTCCGACTTGAGGTGACCGGGGCCAGCGGACAGTACCGGCCGACCCGTCTGAGGCTCGCTCCGAGCGTCGAGGAGTCGGAGAAGTTGAACCGGCCCGGCAAGCCCTGCATCATCGTGACGGCCTCCGGCATGGCGACCGGCGGCCGCGTGCTGCACCACCTGACGCACCAGCTGCCTAACGCCCGCAACAGCGTGATTCTGACCGGCTTCCAGGTGCCTGGTACCCGGGGGCGCGCCCTTGCAGATGGCGCGAAGCAGATCAAGATCCACGGCCGCTATGTCCCGGTGCTAGCAGAGGTCCAGATGACCAACGCCTACTCCGCACATGCCGACGCCGAGCAGATGGTGCAGTGGCTGTCGGGGATGAAGCCGCCGGAGACCGCCTATGTCGTGCATGGTGAGGAGGACGCAGCGCGGGCCCTGGCCGCGCGACTGACCGACGACCTTGGTTGGAACGCCGTCGTCCCGCGCTATCTTGAGCGCGTACGACTCTGATCGAGGATGGCATTGGGAACGTCTCGGGAATCGCGGTCTGACGATCACCCACGAAGCACCTACTCGGCTAGGAGTGCGGCCAGCTTGGTCGTGGTGTTCCAGTTGCGGATCGTGATGCCCGGGTAGACGGGAGAGCTGATGATCTTGTTGACCCGGCTGCTCGACGCCCTGGCCGCGATCCGGCGGTGATAGGTGGCCCGCTTGCCGACGACTACTTCGTCGACCTCGGGGTGCGCGACGATGTGCGGCTCGACCTCGGCTGCAGTGACGCCCATGTAGAAGAACACGTCATAGCGATAAGTGTCTGGATCGCTGCCGAAACCCTTGGGCGCACCTGCGATGACCTCGCCGTAGCTCTTGGGGTCGAGCACCAGCACGCGTACGAGGTCGGAGTCGATCGTGAAAGCCGACCTGAGGTTGGAGTCGATGTGCTCCGCCACCTTGGTGGCCGAGAGCTTGCTCTCGAGCAGCACATTTCCGGACTGGATGTAGGTGCGCACATTGTCGAAGTCCTCGGACAAGTGCACTCGCAGCTCAGCCATCGGGATCTTGTTGCGTCCGCCGACATTGATGCCGCGGAACAGCACGACGTACTTCATAGGACGATCTTCGCTCGACACACAGACAGTTTGAAACGCGGTGCCTCCGGTGCAGAAGGCGCGGTCGAGCGCGAATCCAGCGCTTCGGGTCACGCGGTGCAATCATTCGAGCATGCTGGATCAACTCACTTGGGCCAAAGAGGTTGGCGTCTCCGGCGCACGACTCGGAGATGCGGGAGAAGAATGGCTCGTTCGCCTCTATAAGGCTCTAGAAGAGCTCGACCCATCCGGAGTAAAGGTCGGCTCGGTGCTGACCGACGCGACCACGGGGCCGTTTATCGTTCTCGGCCTATATCGAGACGGCATTCGGATCGACACAGTCGCGCTCCTAACTGAGATCAGCGGGGCAACAGCAGTACTTGCAGCCGGATCGGTGTCCCCCGACGAGACCGTCATTGAACTCCTGTCGGCGGCGGTAAAGCGGGTGGACGAGACCCTGGGGACGGAGGGCGAGTCATTCGCATGGGCGGCAGTCATCGGGCCCTCAGCGGATCGGATCGGGGGCCAAGAAATTCATTTGGCCGCGCCAGGACAAGTCGGGGGCATGAGCCTTAAGTCCTCTGATATCAAGTACCGCGAAATACAACGATCAGAGCACTCCATGGGTGGCGGCAGCCTATTGGTATCGATACCGATCATTGTCTCGGGGTCAAGTATCGGGTACGCGTGGAACAGCGCTTCGCTCTTAGCCGCGCGGGACCTGCACACTCTCTGTGGGATGTTGAGCCTCAGATTCGGGCAACCCATCTCAGTTCGACAGGCCGCGAGACCGCTTGAGCACGGTGAGCCTCATGTACCCGAATCGGAAGTGGGCACACCCGAATTCCCCTTCCCCGAAATGGACGGTCCGGTCGAAAATGCAGTAGAACTACCTGAATGGTTCGAACTCGGATGGGAGCGGACCCAACTCCCCAACACGAAGTGCCGCCGAGCCCTTGATGCCTTCTTGGAAGGCGAATACATTGAGCGACGCCACCCTTCTATGGCCGCTGTCGCCTACACAGCGTGTATCGAAGTGTTTTCAGACGGGCTCGCGCCACGTCCTCGATGCCAAGAATGCGGTGTACAAACCGGAATCAGCAAGAATTTCAAACTTGCTTTGAGGCTAGTGCTCGACGAGCAGGAAGCCGCGGCCTTGGACCGGATCTACACCCTCAGATCCAAAACGGTACACACTGGGCACATCCACGGCTCGGAGGTCATTCCCGGTGCCAATCCCTTCGACTACTTCTTGGACAGCACGTCCGAGGCCTTCGAAAACCGCCCCCTTAGACAACTAAAGAGGGTGGCCGGAGAACTCTTGCGTCGCGCACTCCAGGACGGCCCAGACTCAATCAAGCTGGAAGGTGCGATCTAGTCTCCGCAATTTGGAGTAGCCAAACCTGCGGAGCAACGTGTTGTTGTGGAGCCGCTTATCGGAATCGAACCGATGACCTTTTCATTACGAGTGACTGTCTAAGGTGTTTTGTCCTGCAATTCCAGTCCCATTGATACCGCAGATTCCATCGATTCTCATCCTGGGGGTGCGCCGGGGGTGCGCGCCGTGGGCATCCATTTGCCACTGACTGGCGCCTGCGCGGGCCGCGGCGGGCGCACATCGCGCCCGCAACCGCGCCTACTTGTCCTTGTGACGCCCAAGCAACCGATCCCACCAACTCAAATGTGGAGGATGGGTCGCGGCGAGAATTCTTCCGTCCGATTCGCGGTTGCGGTGGATTTCGTCGCGAGTGAAGCCGCGCGCCCACCGGATGTTGCCGTGGTCGATGACGTAGTGGGACTGGCATGGGAAAGCCCAGTTCCCGATCGACGGCTTCACAGAGATCGTTCCGTCGAACGTCAGTACCCACTGAGCAGGCGAGAGGGGGGTGATGACCTCGCGACCACAACCGCAGGCGCAGAGGTGCGATGCGCTTGCGAACTGGGTCGACACGTAAAGGCGGCCAGGCTCGAGCTGGTCGGGAAACGATGTCACGAACTCCGCAACGATGTGACTCACCTTCATGCTGCACCTTCCTCGATGCTCTGATTCTGTTCGACGGTCCCGTTGCGAATCGTTCCGGTGAAGATCCGATACACGGTTTCATCGGCCTGTTCGAGGTCGGCGTAGTAAGCGAGGTACTTCTTCCAGTTGATGACTGCCAGCATGGCGTTGAGGCAGTTGAGGTCGGCGGTCTGGATATTGCGGTCGTAGTCGTCGCGCGCACCACCGGTGGCGCTAGTGGCCGGGCTGGATGGAACGCCAGGGAAGTGGTTGACGACCGCCAGCAGTCCGGACAGATGACCACCTTCGTCGCGGATGCCCATGCCGACCTCAATGGTGGGGATGGCACGTTCGCGCAGCCAGGCGAGAATCGCGGGCTTGTCGTCAGCATCGGCTGCTGCCATGAAAACGAACGTGCAGTTGCCGAGGAGTTCGAGGTTGTTGGCAGTGATGAATTCCGGGTGGGCGGTGATGCCGGTGTGCATGTGGGAGTAGACGCGCGCGAAGTGGTCGGCCTTGTTGGGGCGCTGTTTGAGGTCTTCAATGTCGGCAGCGCCGGGCGCGCGGTAGGCGTTGTGGTTGTCGAGCACGTCGCCGTCGAACAGGTCGATCGCGACGACCCAGGTTTTGGAGACTTGGTCGAGGATGTAACTGCCCGTTCCACCGAGACCGATGATGCCGATGCGGTGGCCGCGGAACTTCGAGTTGATGGCTGCCAAGCCAGCGCGTGCGGTACCGGTGTCGGGGTAGACGAACGGGAGGTCGTCCGGGATCTCGGTCCAGCCGGCACCGGGGGTGGCGGTCACACTCGGGTCGAGAGTTTTCGCCGGATGGCTCAAGATGCGCGCGTACGAGGTGATCTTGTCGTAGGTGTTGGCGTAGGCGCCGCCGTTCTTGGGCTTGCTGGAGATCATGAAGCTCGCACTGGTCTCCGCAGTGATGGCGTGCGCCTCGGGTGAAGGACCCGGGATCGGCGCCCCGTTCTCGTCGCAGGGCTGCTCGCCGATGAACCAGATCCGATGGTCACCGGAACTGTCCTGAACGATGTCGCCGCTGAACACGACAGGAAGGGCGAGTCGCCCGTACGCCACCGTCTTGGCGGCGGTGACGTAAGGGACGTGCTCGACTAGGAGGTGGTTGCCCTCAAACGTGAGGCAGTAGCCGTCGTCGAGCAGTCGACGAGTCGACGGATCACGATCGAACTGTGACATACACATCGAAGACCATGTTCACCTTGACATTGACCGTCTGCCCGGGCTGCAACGAACCGGCACCGCCCCCGTTGTGTCCCCGCGAGTACTCAACCCGTACGACGTCACCGTCATTGAGCGGCTCATCGGGGAACGCCAAGTTGTAGACCTCTTCGTACGAGATCTCCTTCTCAGTCCAGGCGAACTCGCGAGTGTTGACGAAGATCGTCACGGGCGGCTTGCCGTGATCAGGATTCTTGCTGGTTTCGGGACTCATGGCCCCTCCTTTCGAAGATGAGCCCCGTTCGGAACTCTGTGCCTTGACTGTATCAGTAAAGCGGCAGTGACGATCGCCAGAATCACCGTGTCGTGTCTTTGAAGCAACAATTCCGCGCTAGTATCGGCGCATGCAACGGAACCGTGTGACGTCGGCATGGCCGACAGGAACAGCGTGACTGGCGCCTCTGACAACTCCTCCACCGTTGAGCGACTCGACCTCGCCCAACTCGGAGGAATGCTGCGCGAACACCGTGGCAGGCTGTCGTTGCGGCAAGCCGCAGCTGAAGCCGGAGTCAGCTTCAGCACCTTCACGCGCATCGAGGCTGGCGCACAACCCGACCTCACCTCCTTCACGCTGCTCTGCGAATGGCTGGGAGTGTCCCCCGCTCACTTCTTCACACCAGTCAACGAACGCCAGGTCACTCCGATCGACGAAGCAATAGCACATCTGACATCTGACCCGAGGCTGGAACCCGACGCGGCTTTGAAGATCGCGGACGTTCTACGCAACATGTACGACGTCCTGGCAAAAGGGCCGGCACAACGGCAGGTTGTCGCATGCCATCTTCGGGCCGCGACAACGCTACGTCCCGGCGTTCCTCATCGCCTCAACTCCATGCTTGGTCACATGCACGACACTTTGGCAGCCCGCGTGGCTGCCGGGGATCTGTGACGCTACGGCGCGGTTTCAAAGCTGAAGCCGAGCGAGAAGCAGCAAGAATGCGCAAAGAGCTTGGACTCGCACCCCATGACCCACTCGACCCACGCGATCTTGCTAATCATCTCGACGTTGCGATCGTTGACGCCAGTGATCTAGTAGACCTCGCAGAGTTGGAGGAACTCGAACGCCTCCAAGCATTCGCGTTCTCCGCAGCCACCTTCGACATTGAGGGCCGAAAGATCGTCGTCGTCAACCCATTGCGCACAACTGGTCGCCAGAACAGCGACATCGCACACGAACTTGCGCACGTACTGCTCGCGCACGACTTGTCAGAAATCCGCGAGATCGATGGGATGCCGTTTCGCACCTGCAAGCCCGAAGAGGAAGAAGAAGCCACAGCGTTCGGCGGCACCCTGCTCCTACCCCGGCCGCTGCTTCTGAGTGCGGCGCGCCGTCGTGCCAGTATCGAGCAGATCGCGAGCCAGTACGACGTGACCGTCGAGATGGCGAGGTTTCGGTACAACACAACAGGCGTCGCCTCGCAAGCCGTCGCCCGATAGACGAAAGCCGTTGACGGCCAACGATGGAAGCGCGAGGCATAGCGCACGCCGCAGCGAGTCTTGGGTGGGATTTGAACTCGAAATTCGCCCTTTCGCAACCTGCGCCAATGCGTGAATACCCTGCTATTCCAATGCATTCGCATCACAGTGATGTGTCTGAATCCCGCTAGATCACAACAAGGTGTGCCCAAAATGTGTCCACGCGGAGATCTCGAAAGGCACGTGTCCAGACACGTCCCCATGGCGCCCACTTTTCCGTCAATTGCCTGGTCCGTTCCACCCCCGTTTGTGAATCGAATATGTTCTTCGATTCATACGCCGGGCGACTAGGTCACCCTTCCCATCCGCCGCCACAGATGAGGGTCTGACCGCTGACGTAGTCGGACTCGGGGCTGCAGAGCAGGAAGACCGCACCGGCAGCATCGGAGGCCGTCCCTGCACGTCCAAGTGGGATCGCGCGTTCAGCCGCCTTGAGCAACTCGGGGTTGACGCCGACGGCGATCTTTTGCCCGGCGATGTCGATCTCGCTCGGCCCGTCCGCTGATGCGTCTGTCAGACGCGTCGAGATGAGCCCGAACGCAACGGCATTCACAGTGACGTTGTAGCGGCCCCACTCCTTGGCCATGGCCCTAGTAAGTCCGATAACACCGGCCTTTGCTGACGCGTAGTTCGCTTGCCCCGCGTTTCCGCTCACTCCAGCAATAGAGGAGACGTTGACGACCTTTCGAGCCCGAATGTCTCCAGACGCCGCGTCCTGCTTCGACAAGTCGCGAATGACGGGCTGGGCGGCACGGAGAATCCGGAAAGGCGCTTTCAGGTGTACATCTAGGATCGCGTCCCACTGCTCGTCGGTCATCTTCTGAACGACGTTGTCCCAGGTATAGCCAGCGTTGTTCACAATGATGTCTAAGGCGCCGAACGTGCCCACTGCGGTGTCGATGAAGCGCTCGGCAAAGCCCTCAGCGGTGACGCTTCCGATACATGCGATCGCCTCCCCGCCCATTGCCTCTATCGTGGAAACCGTCTCCTCCGCGGGCTGAGCGTCGAGGTCGTTGACGACTACCCGTGCGCCCTCGGAGGCGAGCTTGAGGGCGATTTCGCGCCCGATGCCTCGGCCAGATCCAGTCACCACGGCGACCTTGTTTGCGAGCTTGCTCATGAACGTCCAATCTGTGCGTAGATGTTGACTACCAATTGCCGTGGACGACCACCCGCGCGCCCACGTAGGTGCGATTGAGGGCGTGATCGAGACCGATGCCTCGGCCAGATCCAGTCACCACGGCGACCTTCATTGCGGGGTTGCTCATGAACGTCCAATCCGTGTGTAGATGTTGGGTCAAGTTGTCGTGGCAGCCCGGGCCGTCTGCGCAGTTCACGAGCGCGACGGCCCGGGCTGGTTCGGGTGAGTGGAAATCAGAGACCATACGACCGGCCGACTACGTCGAGGAGGATCTCGTCGGTTCCGCCACCGATCCTGTTGAGCCGCATGTCTCGCCAGACCCTCTCAATGCCGTACTCCGTCATATAGCCAGCGCCGCCGTGGATCTGAATGCACTCATCGGCGATGGCCACCACCATGCGCGCGGCGTTGAGCTTCGCGATGGAGATTTCCCTGACCGGATAGTCCCCGTTCTGCACCCTGGCCGCACAGGAGTACACCTGCTGACGCGCGAGTTCGATTTGCACAGCCATCTCGGCGAACTTGTGGCGAATGACCTGGTGCGTGCCGAGAACCTTGCCGAATGTGGACCGCTCTTTCGCGTACCGGAGAGTGTCGTCAAATACCTTCTGCGCTTGGGAAACGCAGCCCGCCGCCGCAATCAGGCGCTCCCCCTGCAACTGCCACATGATCTGGTAGAAGCCCTTGCCGACCTCACCAATAACAGCACTCGCAGGAACTCGTACATCCTGAAAGACAAGGAGTGCTGTATCGGATGCGTGCATCCCGAGCTTCTTCAACTTCTTCTCTCGGATCACACCAGGCGTGTCCATCGGAACGAGGAACATGGTGAATCCGCCGTAGCCGGCGTCAGGATCTGTCTTGGTCACAAGAACGATCGCGTCGGCGCGGTGGCCGTTCGTGATGTACATCTTCGAACCGTTGATGACGTAGTCGTCACCGTCCTTCACGGCTCGCGTCTTGATCTGCGACACGTCCGAGCCGGCTTCGGGCTCCGTAATCCCCAAGCAAAGGATCTTCTCTCCAGCAATCGCAGGGACGATCCATTGCTGCTTCTGTTCTTCGCTGCCGAAAGCGATGATCGGCGGCATCGCGATGTCCACGTGAACGGCCACTGCCATCGCTAGCCCCCCGGAATTCGAGTGGACGATTTCTTCGGCGAGTACCAGCTCGCTGGCGTAGTCGCCTCCCTGGCCGCCGTACTCCTCTGGCTTGTCGAGACCGAGAAATCCCAGCTCGCCCATTCGCTTGAATACGGAGCTGGGAAACGTCGTCTCTTCCCACTCATCAGCGTGCGGCGCAAGTTCCTTTTCTGCGAATGCGCGAATCGTCTTGCGGAGCTGCTCGTGGTCGTCGTTGAAGATCGGGTGTCGGGTCGTCGCCTCGTAGTCAGGGCGCGCATTCACCGAGTTCGCGTAGGTCGTCATGTTGCGGGACAGTACCATAGACTGTACGATCTTTCTATCTTTCGTACACCCTTCAGGAGATCTTATGCGCGACGCAGTTATCGTCGATGTGGTTCGAACACCCCTCGGAAAGCGGAATGGGTCGCTCCGCGATTGGCACCCGGTCGACCTCGCAGCTCATGTGCTCAAGGCACTCGAGACTCGCAACGGATTGGATCCGGCCCTCGTCGATGACGTCATCATGGGATGCGTCATGCAGGTCGGTGAGCAAGCTCTCAACATCGGCCGCAACGCGGTTCTGGCAGCCGGCTGGCCCGAGTCCGTGCCCTCAACGACAGTTGATCGCCAATGCGGCAGTTCCCAGCAGGCGGTGCACTTCGCTGCTCAGGGCGTGATGTCGGGCGCTTATGACATCGTTGTGGCGGCTGGTGTTGAGTCGATGACGCGTGTGCCCATGGGCGCCAGCATCGACAACTCGTTCAACCAGGACGCGTTCAGCCCCGCTCAGCACGCCCGCTACGCCGACCGCGGCGGACTCGTCTCGCAGGGCATCGGCGCCGAGATGATCTCCGAGAAGTGGGGGCTGTCCCGAACGGATCTCGATACCTACGCCGTCGAGTCTCATCGACGCGCTGCAGAAGCAATCGCCGAGGGTCGTTTCGAGAACGAGATCGTCCCGGTTCCCGTCAAGGACGAAGCAGGCAACGAAGTTTTGTTCGCGGTCGATGAGGGCGTCCGTGAGGGATCGACGGTTGAGAAGCTCGCTGGCCTGAAGCCAGCCTTCATCCCCGACGGCAAGGTCACGGCTGCGAGTTCCTCGCAAATCAGCGACGGCGCCGCCGCGGTCTTGATCATGAGCGCCGAGAAGGCCGAGGAGCTTGGCCTCAAGCCCCGGGCGCGCTTTCACACCTTCGCCGTCGCTGGCGACGACCCGGTCAAGATGCTCACCGGCCCGATCCCGGCGACACACAAGGTGCTGGAGCGCTCCGGTCTCACGATGGCTGACATCGACGTCACGGAGATCAACGAAGCATTCGCTTCTGTCGTTCTCTCCTGGGCCGAGGAGCTCAAGCCCGACATGGACAAGGTCAACATCAACGGCGGCGCGATCGCTATCGGCCACCCTCTTGGCTGCTCGGGTGCGCGCCTCACGACGACGTTGCTCAATGCACTCGAGCAGACCGGCGGCAAGTACGGCCTGATCACCATGTGCGAAGGCGGCGGCATGGCCAACGCGACCATCATCGAAACCCTCTAGACGGAGCAGAAGACCCATGACTATCGACTTTCAAGGCACGTCATCCATTGTTACCGGAGGCGCCTCTGGACTTGGGGCAGCGACCGCACGACGTCTGGCTGAGCGTGGCTCAACCGTCATCGTGCTCGACCTGAACGAATCAGCAGGAAAGGAACTTGCTGCGGAAATCGGCGGCGTGTTCGTTCGCGCCGACGTCACGAGTACTGAAGACGTCTCAGCGGCAGTAGCCACCGCCGCTGAGCTCGCACCGCTCCGCGCTGTTGTGAATAGCGCCGGCATCGGGGCACCCGAACGAACCGTCGCGCGGGATGGCTCACCTGCCGATCTCGATACCTTCGAGCGAATCGTTCGCGTGAACCTCATCGGTACCTTCAATGTCATTCGCTTGGCCGCCGGTGCCATGATGCAAACGGAAGCACTCGATGGTGGGGAACGAGGCGCGATCATTACGACCGCCTCCGTCGCCGCTTTCGACGGGCAGATCGGGCAAGCCTCGTACTCCGCGTCAAAGGGCGGAATCGTCGGCATGACATTGCCAGTTGCGAGGGACCTCGCAGCTTCCGGCATTCGCGTTAACTGCATCGCGCCGGGACTTTTCGATACGCCGATCTACGGCGAGGGTGAGTTCTCCGAGAACTTCAAAGCGAACCTCTCGAAGAGCGTTCCGTTCCCTCACCGTCTCGGATTCCCCGACGAGTACGCCACGTTCGCAGTCGAGATGCTCTCGAACAGTTACATGAATGGCGAAGTGGTCCGGGTTGATGGCGCTATCCGTCTGCCCATCAAATGAGTGCGGTCCTGACAGAGCGCAGGGGGCGCGTACTCCTGATAACTCTGAATCGGCCCGAAGCACTCAACGCGGTCAACACGGAGCTTGCCAATGGTCTGGCGGCGGCCGTCGAGCTCCTCGACAGCGATCCAGACCTGACGGTGGGCATCTTGACAGGCTCCGGTCGCGGCTTTTGTTCGGGTATGGACTTGAAGGCATTTGCCGCCGAGGGGCCACCCAAGGGGTTCGAGACGTTTCTCAGTGAAGGTAGCGAGAAGCCGCTGATCGCCGCCATCGAGGGTTTCGCTCTCGCCGGCGGGCTCGAGATCGCACTCATCTGCGATCTTCTCGTGGCCGCGAAGGGAAGCAAGTTCGGCATCCCGGAGACTCGAGTTGGTCTGTTCGCGGCCGGTGGCGCGTTGTTCCGACTGCCGAACCGAGTTCCTTTCGGCGTGGCAATGGAACTGGCGCTTACGGCCGACTCAATCTCCGCGGAGACGGCGTCAGGCTATGGCCTGATCTCCCGACTCGCGGAGCCGGGCACCGCCGTGGACGTAGCGTTCGAGCTTGCAGAACGGATCGCAAAGAATGGTCCGCTCGGTGTTCGGGCGAGCAAGCAATTGATTCGACGCTCCATCGGCATCTCTGAGGCTGAGGCGTGGAAGCTCCAGGATGACTATGCGCCCGGCGTGTTCGAGTCAGAGGATGCTGTCGAAGGCCCGAAGGCCTTCGCCGAGAAGCGCCCGCCCGTTTGGGCGGGTAGGTAACGACACGGAACTACTCCCTCCCTTCCGGTCGTAATCCTGAGCCCTGGCGCGTTCTACGCGCCAGGGCTTAGGTATGCCCGCTGCACTTCGTCGAAGCGCTCGAGCAAGCTAGAGCCAGACCCCTCAAGCTGGACCGATCCTCGGCACAGTACATATGCGCGGTCTGCGACAGCCAGGGCCTTGCGAGCGTGCTGCTCCACGAGCAGAACAGCGGTGCCGGTACTCGCGACTTCAGATATCGCATTCAGTAGCCGATCAACGATCAACGGGGCGAGACCCAATGAAAGTTCATCGACAAGGACCACTCGGGGACGAGCCGCGAGAACCCTCGCAACACTCAACATTTGCTGCTCCCCGCCCGAGAGAAGCCCAGCTCGCCTATTCAGCAAAGGACCGAGCTCCCCAAACAGGTCCAAAGCAAGCGCCATATCACTCCGGCCGAGTTTTAGGTTGTCTCGAACACTCATCTGTGCGAACAGAGACCTATCGTCTGTGATTAAGGCGATGCCCTGCTTTGCACGCGAATGGAGTGGACCTCGCAGCGTTGCGCCATCGAACTCGATGGTTCCCGACGCTAGAGGAACTTCCCCGCCAATCGTGAGGATCGTCGTCGACTTTCCAGCCCCATTAGATCCCAGCAGAGCGACCACCTCCCCCTCGTCAATCGAGAGGGACACGTCCTTCAAAACGGGCGCACCGCCGTAACCCGAACAAGCTGACGAGATCTCCAACAGAGCCATCAGAGCGTTCCTTTCACTGGCGCCGCGCCTAAGTAGGCGGATATGACGCGCGGGTCAGTCGTGACTTCGCTCGGAGTACCACTCGCAATGACCTTGCCCGCGTCGAGCACCAAGATCCGGTCACAGATCGACATGATCAGTTCGACGTCGTGCTCGATGATTACGACACCTATCCCTCGCTGGCTGGCCTGGTGTCTAATAAGGACACCTAGCTCAGCCGACTCAGATTCCCCCAGCCCTGCGGCTGGCTCGTCGAGCAGAAGAAGTGAAGGGGTCGACGCCACGGCCCGTGCGATCGCCACGAGTCGGCGTTGGCCAAAGGAAAGTTCGCGTGGTGACTCATCGAGAACTGACTCCAGGTCGAAGTCTTTGATTGCTTGGCGCGCACTCGGCGATAGGCGCGGTACTGCCGGCCTAGCGAGATCTGAAACTCCAGACATCGGGCTGCGCACTTCGCATGCGACTAGCAGATTCTCTGCGACCGTCAGGTCGTCGAAGAGTTCCAGCGATTGGAAGGACCGCTGAAGACCGCGCTGTGCCCGAGCGTGGGTGCTCATCCTCGAAATCAGTTCCTCGCCAAGAGTTACATCGCCGCCTGACGGCACGAAGCCGGTGATCGCATCGAGCACGGTGGTCTTCCCTGCTCCGTTCGGACCAATTAGCCCGAGTACTTCTCCCGGCGCGACCCGGAAATCAACGCCGTCAACCGCTTTGACCCCTCCAAAACGAACCGCGAGCGATTCCACAATCAACGATTTGGGAGGTCGATCCGGTGCGATCGCGTCGTCGCGATCAAGCAGGATTTGGAAGGAAGTCTTCTTCTTCGACCGAGACATGAGGCGTGACGGAGTGTGAGCCATCCCGTTCGGGTTCGTCAGGACCACCGCGAGCAAGAGAGCCCCCGAAAGCATGTCGACGAGGTTCCCCGAAAGTCCAAGACTTGCAGTGATCTGATCGCCCAAACCGCCGGGAGCTAGCATCGCGCCCATCAGCGGCCCGAGAAGATATCCGATACCGCCAATCGTCGCGAGGACCACTGATTGAATCGAGTTGACGGTGCCAAATGATGCAAACGCCACTGTGTGCTCGCGAAACGCGAGCAGAATGCCACCCAGCGCGGCGATAGCCGAGCCAAGCGCGAATGCGTAGAGTTTCGTGCGCGACACGTCGATCCCCAACGCAGACGCGGCGCGCTCATTTCCCCTCACCGCGAGAAGTCGCCGACCAGTGCCGCTTCTTCGCAAGTTCGCAACAATCAAGAGTGCGAACACCAGCACCAGCAAGGTTGCTGCAGCGTACCTACCGGGCTGCTCGAACGGATCGATCGTCGCGCCAAACGCGGTGAGGCCAGGTACGCGCGTACCTTCAAGCCCTCCTGTCAGGGCCGGATTCGCCAGGACAAGCTCGACAATGCAAACCGCCAGACCGAATGTCAGAACAGCCAGGTTGACGCCTCTAGCCCGCGTGGCCGGCAAAGCAACGACCGTTCCGACGATCACCGTGAGGCAAACACCGACGAGCACGGCTGCCAGCATGGGCAGGCTCGTCGCATCGACAAGACGTCCCGCAATCCACGCACCCATCCCGGCCAAGGCAACTTGAGCTAGAGACAATTGCCCGACGTATCCACTCACGACAACAATCGAGAGAAGTATCAGCGCCATGGCAAGGCTCGAGCTGATTGCTGTCGCCCACACGTCTGGGACTGTCAGCACTAGGGCAACAGCCACTACGAACGCAGGAAGAACCAACTTGGTTTGCACACGACCGTCACCGACGGCAGGGAGCCTATCGAGTAGTTCTCCTCGCAGGGGGAGCGCCCGTCCCCCGATAGCGACAGCGAAGACGATGATCAAGAACGCCACTGAACGTGAGACTGATTGCCCTGAGAAGTATCCGAAGAGCAAGCCCTCCGAATTGGTGAAGCGTTCAAAAAAGCCGTCATGTGCGACGAACCGCGCGAGAAGCGATTCGGTTACTCCGATAGTTAGGGCGCCGGCCAACGTGATCCAGAAGGACTGGAAACGCCCGACCAGTGCGGCGGCGAGTGCCCGAAGGATGATGAGGGAAAGGGCTGCAGGCTGAAGTAGCAGCACCGGTGCGATGAGGATCGCGGCCAACCCCGCCAGCGCCCCGCCGACTGCCCAATTCACTGCCGCGATCCGATCAGGGGAGTATCCGAGCGCGGCGGCAGCGCGCGGGTTCTCCGCCACGGCTTCTGTCTGGCGACCAAAAGCGGAGAACTTGTAAATCGCCCAGAGTGCAGCGGTCATGACAATCGCGATGCCCATCAGCCAAAGTCGGTCCTCGGAAATGATCACGTCATTGCCGAATGGCCGACGGATTGTTGTAGGCAACGGGGAGACGACGCTGGTTCCGGCATCGCCGAACATCGACGTCGCTACAGACAGCAACAGAAACAGCACCCCTAGCCCGGCGACAAGCCGGACTAGGGGCGATGCTGTCCTGAGCCTGCGCATCACCAGAAGGTGAATAGCGCAGTTCACGAGCGCAGGGACACCGATCCCGAGAGCGAATCGAACCGGCGTTGACCAGTTGTGGTCGTCGCCAACCCGGTAGAACAGGAATGCACCTAGCATCCCCACCGCTCCCTGAGCCAGGTTTAGTACACCTGAGCTCTTGTACACGAGAACGAGCCCGTGGGCTGCGAGCGCGTACAGGGAGCCCGCCGCCAGGCCCAGCAAAATGAACTGAACAACCTGGCTCATCAGTGTCCCTATCTGCTTGTGAGCGTTACTTTGCGAGGTCGTTCAGGTTGATCCATTCGCCGTCGGACACAATTTCGCCATCCTTCAGCTTCTGGTTCTGAACTGTCGCCCGGGAGACTCGCGGGAAGGGCAGGTAGATGTCCTGCTTGCCCAACGTGAATGCAGGCGCGACACCAAGGTCGACCTTCCGGCCATTGAGTGCCTTAGCGAAGCCGGCGGCGTCGATGGTCGGAACCTCAGCGGCTACTTCAGCTGCCAGATGCACGGCCAACCAAGAGTTCAGCGAGAACTCGTTGAGATCAGCGTCGGGCGCGTACTTCTTCATCTCCTCACGGAACTGCTTGATCTTCGGAACCGATGAACCCGAGAGGGCCTCGAAGTTGCTCGTAACGAGCAGTTTGTCTGCTTCAGCTCCGAGGGCCTTAATCGAATCCTTCGTAAGTGTGTAAGGGGTAGCGACGAAGATGCCCTCAAATCCCGCCTGTCGTAGACCGTTGACTGCTGCAGCGGTAACGCCGGGTGAAACTCCAAGGATGATTCCGTCCGGCTTTTCAGCAGCCAGCTTCGCAAAGAACGGAGTGAGGTCTGCAGAAGGATCGAGCGGCAACAGCGTCGTTGCGACGAGGTCATCTGGGCTTTCCAGAATGGGCTTGATGAAGTCTGACGCTGCGCGGGCCGCGGGAATGTCGAATGACAGGTACGCGACCTTCTTCGCACCGGCACTTTGGAGGGTTGCCGCAGTGCCAGGCACCAGCGAGGCGCCCGCGCCTCCGAGCGGGAATGACAGGTCATTCGTCAAGTCCTGCTGACCGAAGGGGCTGTTGCCGAGCATGGCAACGCCTTCCTTTGCGAACACGTCTACCTCGTCGCCGGACAATGTGTACTTGCCCACGTCGAGCACCACACCCTTGTCGATGACCTCCTTGGCGCAACCGGCTGGCTGTGACGGGTTCTTGCTGTTGTCGGCGTCACACGGGACCAGCTCAATCGGGCGCTTGTCGCCGCCCGCCTTCGGTGCAACTCCGCCGGCGTCGTTGATCGCCTTGGCGGCGACTTCAGCGCCGGAGAGGGTCTCGGGTGCCGGCCCTGGGCCAGTCTTCGGGTACAGAACCGAGAACTTGATGGCCTCCCCCGGCGGCGTCTCCGCCGATTGACTGCCGTCAGAGTCAGAGCCACCACAGGCGGCGACAAACACGAAGGATGAGAGCGTCGCCAGGACGGCGAGGTTTCTCTTCATGGTTCGTTTCATTGGAACGCTCCTCTTGTTTACAAAACTGTTGACTGTACTGTCGTACGTTAATCCGTACAGTAAAGCGTACTGTGACGTGAAGCACAAGAAGTTCCGTGGAATGCCCGGTAATAATGCCCAGCGCAGCGGGGGACCACCGGAGAAGGTTGCCGAAGTGCTTCAGGCAGACGGCGGAACGTCTCCGGGCTAGTTCCCAAGGCCTGTGTGATTGGCCACGACCCAGGCGCGGCGGACTAGATCGTCGATTTGCTCGACGCCTGCTCGATGGGTGCTGCTGTTTCGCGACCGCTCGGGGTCCCTACTCAGCACTCCCTCACCTATTACGGCCAATTTCCAAAGCCCGAACACGTGCCAGAACTTCAACTCGCCCGGGTTACATCCCGTGCTCCGCGCGTATCGCGCGGCCAGCTCATCTCGGAGGGGAAATCCGGGAAGAGCGGATGCCGCAAACGCGCCCGTGGCGTACTCGTTGTCGTGCCGCCAGTACGCGAGGAGGCTGCCCATATCTGCAAGCGGATCTCCCAGAGTGCACAATTCCCAGTCAAGAACTGACACAACTTTGCCCGAGCTCCGGTCGGCCATAACGTTGCTCAGGTTGAAGTCGCCATGCACCAGAGTCGTTGCTTGCCGAGACGGTGCGCGCTGACTCAGCAACTCCGTCAACCGGTCGAGTTCAGGCAACGACCGACTTCTGCTCCGCTCCAACTGTGCCGACCAGCGCCTGAGCTGTCGGGCCGCGTAGGGCTCCTTGCTCGCCAAGGAATCAAGCCCGACACTCCCTAGATCCACTTCGTGGATATGGACCAAGGTGTCGACCAAACCTTCCCCCAACTCCCGGCGGATACGTGGCTCGAGTGCCGTCGCGATTGGCCGGCGGTCAAAGACCTCACCATCAACGTGCTCCATGACCAAGACCGGAGTCTCGGCAATCGACTCGTCCACCGCGAGCCCAATCAACGAAGGCACCGGCACCTTGGTTCCTTGAAGCGCCGAGAGTATGCGGTACTCACGGGCCACATCGTGCGCGGACTCCAACAGGACTCCAAGTGGCGGCCGTCGAGCGACCCATTTTCGTCCGAAGTCGTCGGACAGTTCGAAGGTCAGGTTCGATCGACCATTGCCAATCGGGCGCGAAGCCAACCTGTCGCCCACCGGTACTCCGAGCGTGACCATCCAGTTGCGCAGGGCCGTGACGTTGATCGCCTCAACGTCGGGGGTAATCGCCTCAGCGTCGGGGGTGACCGCATCAGCCATTTGCCGCAGCCCCACTCGCTCTAGGGACAAGGCCTCGCTCCGGGGGCGGTCCGGCATCAATAACCTGGCCGCCGTCTACGACGAGGGTTTCTCCAGTTATCCACGAGGACTCGTTGCTGGCTAGGAACATGATTGCGCTGCTCACATCTTGAGGTTCGCCGATCCGACGTAGCGGCGTCTTTGAGTTCAGGGCCTCCTCGTGCTCGCTCCAGAGGGCCTCGGCTAGCTTCGTCCGCACGACGCCCGGCGCCACCGCGTTGACGCGGACCGCTGGGCCCAATTCAATAGCCAACTGTTTTGTCAGATGAATCAGCGCAGCCTTCGAGACGTTGTAGACGCCTATCCCGTGGCTGACCGAGTAACCACCGATCGAGGCGGTGTTGACGATGGATCCACCGTGCTGGCCCATCCAAGCGTCGACAACTAGCGAGCTCCACAGAATCGGCGCCCAAAGGTTCACGTCCATTGTCTTGGCGAATCGCGCATAGTCCTGCTGAAGGACCGGGCCATGTGCGGCATTGGTGCCCGCGTTGTTGACGAGTACGTCGACACTTCCGTAAGTCCGCATCGCCTCGTCGACGCATGCGCGAGCGGCAGCCTGGTCCGCCACATGCGCACCCATGCCAAGAGCCCTTTCACCTAGTGCGCTGGCCGCGTGAACAGCGTCATCTTGGCTGCGTGACGTCAGCACCACGTTTGCGCCTGCGGCATGGAGAGCGGTCGCCGCGGCGAAGCCAATCCCCCTGGACCCGCCGGTGACGATTGCAGTCTTGCCCTTCATCGCTTCGGTCATGGCGCTGGGACGCTAGTGCGGCGCCGCCTGAGTTCTTGGCGCGCGATCGTCCGCTTGTGGACCTCATCGGGTCCGTCGGCAATACGGAGCACTCGCTGGTCGATGAACATCCTCGCAAGGGGGAAATCATCGGAGACCCCTGCGCCGCCATGCACCTGTATCGCTCGATCGACCACCTTCTGCGCCATTTGAGGCGCTACAACCTTGATGGCCGCGATCTCGATGCGTGCATGCTGATTGCCAACCGTGTCCATCAGCCATGCGGCCTTCATCGTTAGGAGTCTGGCCATCTCGATGTCTATTCGTGACTCTGCGATCCAGTCCTGAATGTTCCCTCGCTCTGAAAGAGGCTGGCCGAACGTCTCGCGAGATGCGGCGCGGTCGATCATAAGATCAAGTGCCCGTTCAGCCGCGCCGATCGAACGCATGCAGTGATGGATGCGGCCGGGACCTAGGCGCGATTGTCCGATCAGGAATCCGTCGCCCTCGCCTGCAAGCAATGCAGTCTTGGGGACACGAACGTTTTCGAACAACACTTCCGCGTGTCCCTCTCGGTCGCGGTATCCGAACACCGGAAGTGCCCTCACGATCGTGACGCCGGGCGTGTCCAGCGGAACGACCATCATGCTCTGCTGGCGGTGGGTCTCGGCGTTGACGTCGGTCTTGCCGAGCACGATCAGCACCTTGCAATTTGTGTGCAGTGCGTTGGTCGTCCACCATTTACGCCCGTTCAGAACATAGTCATCGCCGTCCGCGTCCATGGTGAGCTGGATATTCGTGGCATCGGAGCTGGAAACTCCCGGTTCTGTCATGCCAAAAGCAGATCGGATTTCACCGTCCAGCAGTGGTTTGAGCCATTTCTCTTTGTGCTCTTCCGTACCGAACGATGCAAGCACTTCGATGTTTCCGGAGTCTGGCGCATTGCAGTTCATCGCCTCAGGAGCAATGTGTGGGCTGCGACCCATGATCTCCGCCAGTGGCGCGTATTCGACGTTCGTCAGACCCGCGCCCCACTCAGGGTTTGGAAGGAACAGATTCCAGAGGCCGCGTTTCTTCGCCTCCGCCTTCAACTCCTCCATGATCGGTGGGAAATGATGGATGTCGTCTGAATCGGCCAACTGCTGCGCATACACCGGCTCTGCCGGGTAGATGCATTCATCCATGAACGCCAGTAACTTCTCCTGGTAACCGCGCGTCTTGTCGTTAAGTGCGAAATCCATCAGGACCCCTTGGGAGCGAGTGGTGCAAAATTGGGTGGGCGCCGCTCCGAGAAGCTCAAGACACCTTCTGGGATGTCAGGGCCACGAAAGGACTCCCGCATGAGGACATCTGCGTGCTCCGTGGACTCATCAAAACCGCGCTGCGTATCGGCGTTGACTTGCAACTTCATCGCACTAAGCGAGCGGGGCGAGCAATTCGTGGCGACATCCTGCGCGTAGGCCAATGCTGCTTCGACAAGTTCCGGGCCTGGAACCAACTGGTCGACGAGCCCAATCCGGAAGGCTTCTTCGCCGCCCACCCTGCGGCTGGACATGAGCAGATCCAGAGCTCGACTTCGCCCAATGACTTGGGGAAGAATCCAAGAGATCCCGTACTCGGCGATGAGACCACGCCTCGAGAAGCTGGTTAAGAACAAGGCTTCGGGCGAGGCGAATCGGACGTCAAAGAACATTGCCTGGACGAGACCGATCCCAGCCGCTGGACCGTTGATCGCGCCGATAAGCGGCTTCCTTAGAGCAAGCGGAAGATGGACTGGGCGCTCACGAACCATTTCCTCCTCTGTCGCATCCGGAGCGTGTGCCAGGTCGCTCATGTCTGCGCCCGCGCAGAATCCCCGCCCCGCTCCGGTCACGACAATTGCTCGCACCTCGGGATCGTCGTCCGCAGCCTCGAGTACGTCGAAGTACTCCTTCTCCATCGCCGCGGTCCAAGCGTTTAGTTGAGCTGGCCTGTTGAGAGTCACCAACAGGACAGACCCGAGACGTTCCGTCAGGACCGGCGCTTCGGAGGCAATCATGGGCGGTGCGGGTACGAGCCGCCATCCACAATCAGCTTCTGACCCGTGATGTAGCCAGACTGAGGCGAAACGAAGAATGTCACCGCGTCGGCGATCTCTTCGGGCTGGCAGACGTGACCCATGATTTCGGACGCGCCCGGCTCTGAGGCGTCGGCGACCTCCCCCTTGGAAAGGCCGCGGATCAACCGATCGCCCATCTCTGTTGCGACGAAACCTGGAGCGACGATGTTCACGCGGATGCCGTGGTCAATCTCTTCCTTGGAGAGGGTGTGCGCCAACGCCTCCAGCGCCGCCTTGGCCATGTTGTACGGACCGCCACCCGGTGTCAGTACGTGAGCTGCGACGCTGCTGATCATGACGATGTCGCCCCGTTCTTGGGTGCGCATGCCCGGCAACACGTGGCGAGTCAACGAGTGAGGTCCGGCACCGTGGACGCGGAACAAGCGCTCAACATCAGCGACATCAGTGTCGATGACGAGGTCGCCCCGACTGCCGACCCCACCGTTGTGTACAAGGATCCCGATTGGCCCGAGCTGCTCTTCGACTTCGGCCACAAGCGAGGCGTGTCGCGCGTAGTCATCGATCGAGCCTTGAACGATGATCGCGCGAGCGCCCATCTCTTCAAGCAGCGAGAGCGTCTTGGTTGCTGACTCTTCGTCACGACGCCAGTTCACGGCAACCGCTGCCCCAGCTCGGCCGAGAGCGAGACTGATGGCTTGGCCGATGCCACGGCCGCCGCCGGTCACAAGCGCCACACGACCGGTCAATGGAAGAGAAACTTCGTCAATGAGTACCATATGCCGTACGATATACCAGTGAATAGTACACGTCTACGACTGTCAGAATATTGGGAGCAACATGACCTACGAACTTCGAGAGTACTCAGTCGTGCCGGGACAGATGAACTATCTGATATCTCGCTTCGAGGCTGACTCCATCCCGCTCATGAGCAAATACGGCATGGAAGGTGTCGGCTACTGGGTGACCCGGGAGAAGGAGCCGCGCTTGGTCTACGTTGTTCGGCACAAAGGCGATCCTTCCCAGGCATGGCAATCGTTCTACGCCGATGAGGCATGGCTTGCTGTGCTCGCAGATCCTCGGATCGAGGGAAGCGTAACGTCGGTCAAGTCAACGATGCTGGACCAGCTGCCGGGACTCAGATAAGTCACACTCGCCGATCCATTCGACGCGTCATCCCGACTTCGGACTCCGGGCCAGCGGACTGTGCGGCCTCGCGGACTTGGATCAGTTTGCGACCAAGCCATCTAGGAGCAGGGTAGCCAACGCTCGCGACGCGTCGTCGAAGCTCGTGCCAGACTCGCGCAGGACAACGGGATTCTGAATGCGCGACAGCGACGCATCGATCGTCTCAGCCACAATCCGACTGTCCAACGTCTGGTGGAACTGCCCGGACCGTATTCCCTGTTCTACGAGATCTCGCAGTTGAGCGACCCCGTATCGAAGATGGTCGCTGATAAGACGCTGGACCGCGGGCGCCTTCGCAACGTCTTCCATGAATCGCAGCCCAGTTGCCTGAATGTGAAGGTCTTGCGAGCCGATGAGAAGTCGGATCTTCGCGGCGGGATCATCGAGTTCCTCCAGCCGTTCGTGCTTAATCGCACCGATGCGGCGCAGGCGACGATCCACAACCACCAGCACTAGCTCTTCCCGACTCGGAGCCAGGTCGTAGAGCGTGCTGCGTGAACACTTCAAGCGCGCGACGATCTTCTCGATTGTGAGCGACCCGAAGCCCTCCTCCACGATCCATTCTTCAATCGCGTCAAGGATCTCTCGCCCCCTCGCGCTGAGCTCATTGGAGGATGGGCCCAGGCGAGGTGGTCTCAAAACTTCGGAGATGCTCGATGTCTCAGTCATGGTTAGCACCTCATATTAGTGGCGGGGGTGGATCTAGTGAGTCGGACGCACCCAGAATCCCGGCTCATCCGTCGACGAACCGAGGACGCGGTACGTCGCATCGACGAGGGACTGTCCACGTTCGTTGATCCCTGTCCCCGGCCCATGCTGATTCATGACATACGCAAACGCCAGCTTCAGGGACGGATCAGCAAACCCGACACTGCCACCAAGTCCCGCGTGCCCGAACGCGTCCTCGCCCCAGATGATGCTGGCACCTGGGCCCACGATGCGGTTGTCCCAGCCCTTCATGTAGCCGAGAGAGAACGAGGTGGTGATGATGGGCACGGAGGCGTCCACAGAACTCCGTGACTGAACATGGCGAAGGGCGGCAAGCGATTCGGGCCGCACCAAGCGGACGCCATTGTGGCTGCCGTCGCGAGATAGCGGCGCGTACATGGTGGCCAGTCCTCGAGCGCTCGCGATCCCGTTGGCGGCCGGAATCTCGGCCGCGTACGACTCCGGGGTGTCAAGGTTCTCCTGAACTCCGATCCAGTTCGAATTGTTGAGCTGAAGCCGGGCTGGGAGGGATTCCGGGTAGTCGGTAACCAGTTTGACCAGGTCGCCGATGGGACCGTCAAGGTCGCTCGGCACCGGGACGTAGTAGGTCGACTTGGCCACACGAGGGTGCACCTCCGCTGGGGTGCCGATCCAAGCATCCAATCCGAGCGGCTGGGCAATCTCCTGATCGAAGAAAGTGCCAAGCGAAAGGCCGCTGACTCGTCGAACGACTTCGCCGACGAGGTACCCGTACGTCAGCGCGTGGTATCCCGTGCGGGTGCCCGGTTCCCAGAATGGCTCCTGGTCAGCGAGCAACTGTGTTACGCGTTCCCAGTTGTAGAAATCCAAATCCCCGAGCTGCTCCTGCCATGTTGCAAGGCCCGACTGATGCGTCAGGAGGTGACGCACGGTCACGTTCTCCTTGCCGGCCTTCGCGAACTCCGGCCAGTAGCGTGCAACAGGAGCGTTGATGTCGATCTGGCCGCGGTCGATCAGCACGTGCGCCGCCGTTGAGGTCATTCCCTTGGTGGAAGAGAAGACCATCACAGGCGTGTCTTCGACCCAAGCGGCGTCGGTTGCCGGGTCGGCTACTCCGCCCCAAAGGTCGACCACTGGCTCCCCATCAAGCATCACGCAGACCGCCGCGCCGACTTCGCCGCGATCGGCGAAGTTCCGCTCAAACTCTTCGCGAACCGACTGGAATCGCGGATCACAACTACCTTGAACGCTCATGCTTGTCTCCCTGACCTCAACCGGTGGTGTAACAAATATGGGTTGACAGTACACTTATTGGTACTGTCTGGATAGCCCGAATTGAGTTGGAGATCACATGTACCCCGGTTACTACGCAGAGCTGACACCAGACAAGGCCGCAATCATCATGGCCGAAACCGGTGAGACGGTCACCTACCGCGAGCTGGACGAAGAGGCCAACCGGCTGTCGCGTGTGCTCCGCGAGTCGGGGCTGCGACCTGGCGACCACTTTGCTTTCTGCCTCGAGAATCATGCTCGACTTCTCCCTATCGTGTGGGGCGCCCACTACGCGGGCCTCTACTACACGGCGCTTAGTCCCAAACTCACCTCTGATGAGATGGCCTACATTCTTGAAGATTGCGGCGCGACGGCATTCGTTACGTCGGTTTCAATCGGCGAGCCGGCAGTTGACGCCGTCTCGCGCTTGCCGCAAGTCACGCTCCGACTCATGGTCGATGGGGTGGCCAACGGCTTCGAGTCATATGAGCGCGTTGTCGCGGGCGCTTCGTCCGCACCACTCGAAGACCGCCCAGAGGGTCAAGACTTCTTTTACAGCTCAGGAACTACTGGCAGGCCAAAGGGCGTCCAGGTTCCGCTGCCGGGCACGACACTCGGCGAACCCGAACCGGCAACCGAGCTCTGCCAGCGAATGTTCAACGTGACCGATCGGACGGTTTACCTCTCGCCGGCTCCGCTTTATCACGCAGCCCCCAACCGGTTTTCGCGCTCAGTCCTTCGATCCGGAGGAACCGTCGTTGTCATGGAACGCTTCGAGCCCGAGGTATATCTACAGACGGTTGAGCGATACCAATGCACGTTTACCCAAGTGGTTCCGACCATGTTCATCCGGATGCTCAAGCTGCCCGAGGGGATGCGCACCAAGTACGACCTCTCGTCTCTCACCGACGTCGTACACGCTGCTGCGCCGTGCCCACCCGAGGTAAAACGGCAGATGATCGAGTGGTGGGGCCCGGTGATCCACGAGTTCTACGGTGGAACCGAGGCGAATGGGTTCATCTACTGCAACAGCGAAGAGTGGCTCGCCCACGAAGGAACCGTTGGCCGCGCGATCAGCGGGCAGATTCATATCTTGGACGAGGATGGCAACGACGTACCTGTCGGATCGACAGGCGCAGTATTCATCGCGGGGGGCGGCAATTTCGAATATCACAACGACCCCGAGAAGACGAAGGAATCGCACGACCCCCGAGGAAGAGGATGGTCCACCCTCGGGGACGTCGGCCACCTCGATGCCGACGGATTCCTCTACCTGACGGACCGCAAGTCCTACATGATCATCGTCGGGGGTGTAAACGTCTACCCGCAGGAGGCCGAGAACATCTTGGTCATGCACCCGGCCGTTGCCGATGTGGCCGTCCTCGGTGTCCCGAACGACGACACAGGTGAGGAAGTCAAGGCCGTTGTGCAACCGGTCGACATGCTCGCTGCAGGGGACGACCTAGCCGCCGAGCTGATCGCGTACTGCCGAGAGCACCTCGCGCCTATCAAATGCCCACGCTCCGTTGACTTTCGCGAAGAACTGCCAAGACACGCGACCGGAAAGCTCTACAAGAGGCTGCTCAAGGACGAATACTGGGGTACTGCCGGGCGGACGATCTAGCCCGCCGAAAACTGCGCGACCCGCTAAGTCTCCGACCAGGTTCTCGCTCCCGCGTCGCCGAACAATGGCTGGCTCGACGAGAACTTGGGCGGCCGCCGTTCTGCGAAGGCCGCCGCTCCTTCCGCGAAGTCTGGCGAGGCAAGGAGTGCGACCTGTGCTTCCCTCTCGAATCTCAGCGCTTCAGGGAGTTGGGACAACGACCCTTGGTTGATTGCGTGCTTCGTATTCGCGAACGCTGGACCAGGCCCCTCGCGGAGTCGATCGATCAGATGGGCCACGGACTCTTCGAAGTCTTCGTCCGGAAAAATCGTGGACACTAGTCCGAGTCGCTCGGCCTCGAGCGCTGGCAGCTTTTCGGCCAATAGGGCCAGCTTCATCGCCTTCGCTCGTCCGATCGATGATGAAAGGAGCACCGAGGCACCGCCGTCCGGCATCAGCCCAACCTTGGTAAACGAGAGCATGAAGTAAGCGCTCTCCGAGAGAACTGTGAGGTCAGCAGCTGCGGCAATCGATGCGCCAACACCAGCCGCCGCACCCTGAACCGCAGCAACCACAACTTTCGACAAACCGGTCATCGCTGCGACGACACGATTGGCTGCGTCGACGGCCTCTGCTAGGTCGGTGGGTGCCAACTCACCGCTGGCTCCTAGATCGGCACCGGAGCAGAACGAGGATCCTTCACCAGAGACAAGGACGACACGGACGCTGACGTCCAGCTCAGCTTCCTCCAACTGGGTTGCCAGTTCGTCGAGCATCGAGACCGTGACTGCATTCAGCCGTTCGGGTCGGTTAAATCTCAGATGGAGGACGCCATCAACCGTCCGTACGCCAAGCTGACGCTCGTTCCGGAGATCTCTGCTCATGACTCCTCCACTGTTCTCGATCACTGCCACTCCTTCAGTAGGTCGCGAGCATCGGCGTTGAACTCGGGCGGTCCGGAAGGAGTAGTTGTCGTGGACCTGGAAAATCGTGGGGCTGGGGCGGCCTGAATCACACCGCCGACTTCGAGCAATGTCCCGCGACTACGCAGGTGGGGGTCCTCTGCGGCCTCCGCGAAGGTGAGCACCGGGGTCACGCATGCATCGGTCCCAGAGAACAAGTTTGTCCAGTGGTCTCGATCATGCTGCGCGAAGACCCGAGTGAGCACTAGTCGAAGGCTTGGCCAGACAGACCTGTCCATCTGCCTTGCACACCAGCCAGGGTCCAAGTTGAGCGCGCCAATCAGCGCTTTGAAGAATTCGGGCTCAAGCGCTCCCACTGCCAAGAAGGTTCCGTCGGCACATTCGTACGTGTCATAGAAAGGTGCGCCACCATCGAGGAGATTGCTTTCACGAGCATCAGTCCAGGTGTTGAACCCGCGCATTGCCCACATCATCTGCGACAAGACGCTGACCCCGTCGACGATTGCCGCGTCGACGGTTTGCCCCAAGCCTGATTTCTCCCGCTCGACGAGCGCGGCCAATATCCCCACGACCAGGAACAGCGACCCTCCGCCGAAGTCGCCCACCAGGTTGAGTGGTGGTGTCGGTGCTTCGTTTCTGCGACCCATCGCGTGAAGTGCGCCCGTTACGGACAGGTAGTTGATGTCGTGGCCAGCCTGCGAAGACCGTGGCCCGTCTTGGCCCCAGCCGGTCATTCGTGCGTAGATAAGTCGGGCGTTCAATTCTTGGCACTCCAGTGGACCGAGGCCCAGGCGTTCGGCAACTCCTGGCCGATAGCCCTCGATGAGGACATCCGCACTGCAGACGAGTTGCCTAACCGAGTCGAGCCCGACCTCGGACTTCAGATCGGCGATGATGGATCGCCGGTTTCGGAGCATGTGGTCTGGGTTCCCGTCGAGAACGTCCAGCCCGGGCGTCGGGCGCTCGACGCGCAAAACGTCCGCGCCAAGGTCACCAAGAATCATGGCTGCATGGGGCCCCGGTCCGATCCCTGCCAGTTCCAGGACGCGCAATCCCGCCAGTGGCCCCGTCACGATTGAGGTGACCCCACCAGAGACGGCAGACGGCCGATGATTTGTTCAGCGTCCTGGATGATCTGATCGACAACTTCTCCAACTGGACGAACGTCGTGGATGAGGCCCTGCGACTGTCCGGCCCACCACATGCCATCTTCCAGGCGGCCTTCCGCCAAGACGTTCTTGCGCCCTCTAGCACCGGAGGCCAGTTCCGCTATGTCGTCGAAGGTCGCCTCGGGCGTCTCGGAGATCTCAACGATCTGTTCGGAGACGGAGTTGCGCACGACACGAGCTGTGTTGCTGAACCGACGAAATACGAGGACGGTGTCGAGTTCTGAGTTGAGAACGATTTGCTGCTTGACGTTGTGGTGAATGGGCGCCTCTGTAGTCGCCATGAAACGTGTGCCCATGTTGACTGCGGATGCACCGAGGGCAAGCGCAGCCGCTAGGCCGCGCCCGTTCGCAATCCCTCCACTGGCGATCACAGGAACAGAGAGCACCTGGGTCGCGGCCGGGATAAGGATTAGGCCGGGGACGTCGTCCTCGCCGGGGTGGCCTGCGCACTCAAACCCGTCGATGCTGATCGCGTCGACCCCTTTGCGCTCCGCCGACAGAGCGTGACGCACGGATGTCGCTTTGTGAATCACCTTGATCCCCGCGCGCTTGAAGTCAGGCAGGTGCGGCTCAGGGCTGGAGCCTGCTGTCTCCACGACGGTGATGCCGGCATCGACGATGACCGCCCGATACTCCTCATAGGGCACGGGGTTGATCGTCGGAAGAATCGTGAGGTTGACGCCAAATGGCTTATCGGTGAGATCGCGCGTCTTGGCGATCTCCTTAGCCAGGTCCCCGGGGGTTGGCTGAGTCAGAGCCGTGAGAAATCCGAGTGCGCCGGCGTTAGCGACAGCTGAGATCAAGGCCGCGGTACCGAGGCCAGTCATCCCCCCGCAAACGATTGGGTGGTCCACTCCGAACTGCTCGGTAAATTCGGTCTTGAGCATTCGGTCGCACCCTTCAATCGCAGATCGATACTGTACTAATCAGGATACTATCGTACGATAGTGCGTATCATGTCGTACGCACCCATCCAGCGCCTTCTACCCGATGATGAGTCGGTTGAGCTGATCAGCCTGACTCGGTCTCTAGTTGATAGGGAGATCCGTCCAGTCATCGCAGACCTCGACGCTGAGGCACATTTTCCACGCGACGTCTTTCGAATTCTCGGGCGCTCGGGTCTGCTTGGCTTGCCGTACCCGGAGAGTCTTGGCGGTGGAGGGCTGCCGTACGAGGTCTACCTGCAGGTCCTTGAAGAGATTGCGTCCGGCTCCGCCAGCGTCGGCGTGGGCGTCAGCGTCCACGCACTCTCGTGCTTCGGTCTGTTCACTGCCGGAACGGATGAGCAGCGGTCGAACTGGCTTCCGACGATGCTCGCAGGAGACCAGCTCGGGGCATACTGCCTCTCGGAATCTCACGCCGGCTCAGATCCCGCATCGATGCGCACTACGGCTGTTCGCGACGGGGACCACTACGTGATCAATGGCGCGAAGGCATGGACGACACATGGAGGCAAGGCCGACTTCTACAAGGTGATGGCACGAACGTCGGACGAGGGTGGTCGAGGAATCTCTTGCTTCCTTGTCGCTGCCGACACACCAGGTCTGACGGCCGACCCACCCGAACGCAAAATGGGCCTCATGTCGTCGACCACGTCAACGATGCTGTTCGAAGACGTCCACATTCCTGCCCACCGTCGCCTCGGCGCTGAGGGGCAAGGGCTATCGATCGCTCTCGCTGGCCTCGATGCGGGTCGCCTCGGAATAGCTGCCGTTGCCACCGGACTAGCTCAAGAGGCGCTCAACGTCGCGATCGCGTACGCCAAGGATCGCCGCGCATTTGGCAAGCCGGTGATCGAGCACCAAGGCCTCGGCTTCCTGTTGGCCGATATGGCGGCGGCGGTCGAATCAGCCCGCGCGACGTACATCGCGGCGGCGCGGCTCAAGGACGCCGGGAAGCCTTTCTCGCGGCAAGCGTCCATTGCGAAGCTCGTTTGCACCGACAACGCCATGAAGGTCACCACCGACGCGGTCCAAGTACTTGGCGGCGCCGGTTACACCAAGGACTTTCCCGCCGAGCGGTTCATGCGTGAAGCCAAAGTCATGCAGATTTTCGAGGGCACGAACCAGATCCAGCGCCTCGTCATCAGCCGCGACCTCGCTCGCTGAAAACCAGCAAACCCAATCCCTCAAACGACAAGAAGGCGGAACATGGAGATCAAAGGACAAGTCGCTCTAGTCACCGGTGGAGCGTCCGGTCTTGGGCTCGCCACGGCTCGCCGGCTGGCGGCAGCGGGCGCGAAGGTTGTCGCGCTAGACCTGCCCTCGGCGAAGGGATCGTTGCTGGGCGAAGAGGTTGGCGGAGCAATCACCTTCGTCCCCGCGGATGTAACAGATGAGGATCAGGTTTTAGCCGCCGTCGAGCGCGGCGGCCAACTGGGCAACCTATCGATAGTCGTGAACTGCGCCGGTATCGGTGAGGCAGCACGGATCGTAGGCAGACACGGCCCGCATCCACTCGATGCATTTCGGCGCACCCTCGAGATCAATCTCGTCGGCACCTTCAACATCATGCGGCTCGCTGCCAGCCACATGATCGAGAACAAGTCGGGCGGCGCAGAGCGAGGCGTGATCATCAACACCGCATCCGTCGCTGCATACGAGGGGCAAGTGGGACAGGCGGCGTACGCAGCTTCGAAAGGCGGCATCGTTGGCTTGACGCTCCCCGCCGCTCGAGACTTAGCTCAGCACAGGATCAGAGTTCTCAGCATCGCACCGGGCCTATTCATGACTCCGATGTTCGAATCGCTGCCGGCCGACGTGATCAGTTCGCTAGGCGATCAGACTCCCCACCCAAAGCGCTTGGGAGACCCGGACGAGTTCGCGATGCTCGTCGAGCACATCGTCGCGAACCCGATGCTCAATGGCGAAACCATCCGTCTAGACGGAGCAGTGCGGGTAGCTCTCGGGTAACATTTCGCCCTTCAGTCGAGCAGCACCTGCGCGAGTGTGTGTGTCCCTACACGTCCGAGCGGACTCGACGTCTCGACCGAGTCGGCGATTGCGCTGCCGATCACGAGCGCCCAGCCGCGTGCACGGTCCCACGTCGCGGCGTTTGTCCCCTGCATACCCTCGAGCTCTGCGCGGAAAGCTGTACGCCCGGCGGCGTCGAACGTGAGCCACGCCGTCGCGAGGTCGCACGCCGGGTCGCCGGCGCACACGTCGCCGAAGTCGATCACGGCCGCGAGGACTCCGGATGCCGCGAGAACGAGGTTCGCTGGATGCAGGTCGCCGTGCACCCACACCGGTGCCCCCGTCCACACTGGCGCAGCGAGCGAGCGCTCCCAGACCGCGGTGAGCGCTCGCGCATCGGGAAGGCGACCGCTCGCGAGCCGCGCCCGCATCACGTTGTCGCGCGCCGCGAGCGGCACACCGCGATGCGGGTTCAAAGGCGCATCAGCTGGCGCTCCGGTGCCGAGAGCAGCGACGAACACCGCAAGGCCCGGCGCGGCAGCCGCCCGAGACGCTGGCTCGAGGACATGCGCCGCGACCCCGTCGAACCACGGCACGATGCTCCAAGCGAACGGGAACTCGCGCGTCGGCAACCCCACACGCACGGGAGCGGGCACCGGCACCGGCGAGAGGGCTGCGAGCTCGGGCAGCCAGCGCTGCTCATGCAGCACGAGCCCCGCGGCCACGCTGCGCCTCGGCAACCGCACGGCGAGATCGTCCCCGAGCCGGAACATGACGCAGTCCCAGCCGTTCGCAGCGACGGCCACTGGTCCGACGAGGTCCGGATGCTGCGCCGCCACGAGCCCGGCCGCGAGCTCTGCGTCAACGTGGATGTCAGCGCTCGGAGCGTCCATCATTCGTGGCCCCCTCGTCACCGGCGAGACCGGCGGTTCTCCGGCCGAACCGCCAGCCTAGCCAGCCCGCCCACGGCTGTGTCCGCGGCATCCCGTCCACAATGGAGTGAACGACGCGAGCTGATCCCGCAGGGCACGCCACCCAACCCTCCGAATGTCCGTCGTGTGGACCGGCAACATTTGTCACTTGCCGATGCACACAGGGAACAGAATCCTCCAAGCGGCAGGGCGTGGTAGTCGTCAACTTCCGGGTGTTGGTGGTGGGTTGATCCCAGGACACGCCTCCACCGGCACTACCGCCGCACATCGCTCGAGAACGGTGTTCACGAGTTCCGCCACTCGATCAGCGAGGAGCCGGCCCTCGAATGTGTTGACCACGCCGTAGTCGCGCACCATGTCGGTCACCCGCTCGACGACCATCATCATCGAGATCAGGTCCTCGCCGACGGCAAAAAGGCAATCGTTTGGCGTATGGACTCCGCGACGATCGGACGTCGACCGTCGACGTGTGGCATCTCGACGCGCTCCACGCTCCGACATCACCTCGACGATCTCCGACAAGTCGTTGACCTTGGGCTGCTTGTCCTTCCAGCTCTCCAGACCGTGACGTTCCTCGTACGCCAACTGCCGACACTGCTGGGAACACCAACGCCGTGGCCTGCCCCGCTTCTGAGGCGGCATCCTCTTCCCGCACCGCTCACACAACCGAGGCTTGCTCGGCTCTTTCGATCCCTTGTCATCGCTCATCAGAAGACCTCCTGACAACAAAGGTCGAGTTCCCCTACCTGAGACGACACGTTCTCCAAAGAATTTCGTCACACACCTTATGCATTCCCGGAAAACTGACGAAAAGGCCAACCAAAACGCCGACGGCAGGAGGCTCAGGAGTTCATCGGCACAGAAACGCCCTACGCGACCAAGATGCGTTGTCTGCCCTCGTCGCCGTCGGCCAGTCTGGTGGTCTCAATCTCCGGTCCGTTCCTACTCCAGCCGACGAACTTGTGAACCAGGAGATCCTCGTCCGCATGGATGCCTGACAACTTTCTCTCGAGGAGCTCGGCGAAGCGAGCCTCGTGAGTCGCGAGTACCAGCTGCCTATCCCGACGAAGGTGTCGAGCAAGGTCCGCAAAGCCAAGCACGTTCACATCGTCCATTGCCTGCAGCGGGTCGTCGAGCATGACAAATGGCAGGCGGCCCTGGCCGGCGGCCCAACCTAAGGCCAAGAAGGCGGAGAGGGCAACGATGTTCGCTTGGGCCGACGAGAAGACCAGCATTGGATTGACGGTGATCTCTCGCTCCGAGTCCAAGACTGTTGCCGACGCTGTCCCCTTTGCCCGATAGGACTCGACATTGAAGCTCAGATGGGTAAAAGCCGGATGCGGGTCGAGCCTGGCGAAAACGTCATTCATGAGTGGCTCGAGGGTCTGGAATCTCTCGCGAAAGATGGCGGCGTTCGCTGCGGATGTGCCATCGGCCAAAGCGGATGCGGCTACAGCGAGTTTCCTATCGCTTTCAACAACAGTGACAAGTTCGTCAAGACTTCTCTGTGACAGAGCGACGCTTTGTCGCTGCCTTGGTATGGCGTTCTGTCGTTCAATCGCCAGTCGTGTCGCGGCTTGGTGCTGCGAGAGTTCGCGCGAGGCAGACTCGAGGGCGGCGGCGGCCGCGTCGAGGAGTTCCAGCTGAACCAACAGCGAATCGAGTTCTGCAAGGACGAGTTCGTAGTCGTCGCCTACTTCGTCCTCCCCTCGTTGGAATGAGCGGAGGTTCGCATTGAGCCCGAAGTTCGACCCATCAACGAGTGCTCCAAGTGAGTTCAGTATCGATCTCGCTTCGCTCGACCAACGCGCACGCTCCTCCCGCTTGCCGGTTATGGCCAACTGTTCGGCGGCGGCCTGTTCGAGTTCGGTGCGGGCCTCATCAAGTTGAGACTGCGCGAGAGCTAGAGACTCGTCTGCAGCCGCAAGCGCCTCTCCGTTGGCAGAACGTGCCCGCAGGGCGGCGCTCGTTTCCATCGGGTTGATTCTCGACTCACAGACCGGGCAGGGAGTTAGTTCTTGGGTGTCAGGGAGGAGAGGCAAAGCTACGGCGCTCAGCGCCGCCAGCGCGTCGCTGGTGGCAGCCACTCCTGCGCGTAGCTGCGTTGCCACTTGCACGGCCTGGCTCGCTTGGTCGACCTTTCGCTCCGCCTCGGCACGTCGTTGGTCTGACTCGGCAAGCTCGCTCGCTTCAACAAGTGGAACACTGCCCGGAAATGATCTCAAGGACTCCATAATGCGCGTCACCTCGCCACGACGACGGGTGACTTCGAGGGCGAACGCGGGTCCTGATCCGTCTTCTATGCCCGCGAGCGAAAGAGTCCAAGCACCAGGGAAGCGCTCAAGCACAGTGCTAATTGCGTTCGCGAGGTCCGGCCTCGGCGCGACCCTCAGTACCTGGATCTCAGCCGTCTCAAGTTGCTCGACGGCGGACTCGTGCTTCCGAATGGCCTCGTCATGCTCGCGTTCATGCTCGTTCAATCGTGATCGCGCTCGCGCCTTCCGATCTCTGGCATAGACCTCGAACTGTTCCAGTGACTCAAGGCCGAGCAATCTCATTAATTGGCGATAGCGAGCATCTGGTCGGGTTTGCAGGATCTGCCTCAATTCATCTTGCTGGAGGAGGCCGCTCGTATGCAGCACTTCTGCCAAGGGCAGCGCGCCCGGCGCTAGGAGCTCCTGAACGCGAACCTCGGCACTCGCGCGGCTGTAGCGACCGTACTGGTCTTCAACCTCGAGAACTGAGCCCCGGTTGTCACCTCGTCGGATGACGCGTATAGGTGCACCTCCAAGGTCGAAGGTGGCTTCAACGCGCGCCTCATGGCCGCCGGAAAAGGCGTTGGCGAGATACTGGTCAGTTCTTCGCAGTCGATACTGACCAAGTCTGGGAAGATCGGCTGTCAGCAACCACTGAACGGCGTCAAATACACTCGTCTTTCCGCTGCCGTTGGGGCCGTGGAGAAGGACTGCCGAGGCATCAAAGTCGAGCGTGACTGGGTCATTGAAGCCTCGAAAGCCCGCGATGGTGACGCTTACAAGGCGCCGCCGCAGGTCTTGGCGATCTGCCGGCTGTTCGCTATTCATCTCTCCTCCTCGTCATCAAGGTCGAGGGACATTAATGGGTCGTCCTCGCCGTCAGCCGCTGCAGCCTCATTGGCAATCATCGCCCCAGCCGGCTTGGAGAGCTCGAAATCCCTGATGGCGTCCTCCACTGCCACCGGATCCAACCCGTCACGAACCAACAATCGTTCTAGTTGGTGAAGCGGTTGCTCAAGCTGGTTCGTCGTGGCTGTCGGGGGTGGTAGCAACGGCCGCAACGATCGAGACAGTGCCGCCTTGGTCGGCTCCACGCCGACCCTTACCAAGCGTCGAGCGAACCTGAGGTTGTTGACGAGATCAGAGATCGCCTCTGCATGGTCAGGGGTCGAATTTTGAGCACAGAGCAGGATGACGAAAGCATCCCACCGTTTTCTGCTCGGCGGCCCAGCGACAAGTTGTTCGCTCAGTAGCCGGCTGACTGATGGTTCTGCCTCGAAAAGCTGCTCGAGGGTCACGGGCGCGGCGATGACCGCAACGTTGTCGTCGTTCTCCACTAGCAGGACACTCTGTCGCTCAGTTGACCCGAGCTGCACGTCATAGCCAGCCTCGAGCATCACAACTTGAGCCAGGTCCAAGAGGCCGACGTCTGCAAGTTCGTCATCGAGAGTCACGAGTCAACTCCCAGATGCGATGCGCGGATGTAGACAATTCGGCCAGGCCGGCTTCCGTCGATGAGATGATCAGCTCTGGCCTCTGCAACAAGATCATAGGCAAGTCCGTCGACATACGGCTGCGCTGCGGTTAGCACGACATCGAGGTCGGAGTCGGGACCCACGGTCAGTTCGGCGGAGCCCAAAGTTCCGACATGGCCGTCACACAGGACCAGAATCTCAGAATCATCGAGGACCACACCGGACCTTCGGGCGATTGCGATTCTTCTTTCCGCCTCCCGCACAAGATCAGTGCCCGAGACGACTTCGCCAGCAAGCAAGGGCAGGACTGTGACAGCTTGCGCAAAGGCAGAAGCATCGGTTGGCTCGAGCCTCACCAAGTCGCGTCCCAATGCGCCGGTTGTCCATGTCGCCCCAAGCAGGCCGCTTATCGCGAACAGCCCCTGCATGGTGACCGTCGTGGAAGTGACGCCTTGGCCAGCGCGGGGCCTCCATGACACTGCCCGGAGCCATCTGAGGACTGAGACAGCGTCCTCAGCGAAGAATGCATCTAGGAGACGGCCTACTCCGAGTTTCTGGGGGTGAAGGTCTGCCAATGATTCGACAAGGGTGGTCAGACGACGACACACCTCCATAACGTATGCACGCAGTAGTGCATCGCAGAATTCATCAGCCGATGTCGCGACCCTCTGCGCAGGAGCGATATCGCCCAGAAGGAGACGCCAATCGAGTTGGTCGTTTTCATCCCAATCTGCGAGCCCAGGGTCGACAAGAACCAGATGCTCGGATCCAACCACGCTGACCACCGCTGTCAACGATTCTCGAACGTAGTCAGCGACGCTTCCGATTCCGACAAATACGACGTGGTCCTGGCTCATTTGTGCCTGGACGACGGCATTGGCCCAGAGATCGATGCCTGCTAGTTCTGCCGTCGTGAGCCGCATTGTGTTGGGGAGAGTTGCGCAACCGTGTGCCTTTAGGAGTGCCTTGGCCGCTCCATGCAGGAGTTCATCAGGCGTGCGAACCACGGCGGGGATCTCTGGTTGCGCTGCCCGCTCAATGCAGTTGTCATAGTTGGTCTCCAGGACGGTTACCGCCCCTTCGCAGAGCAGGAGAGAAATGACTTCGTGCGCGTAATTGAACGGGGCGCCAGTCATGTCAGCGACCTCTAAAACGGTGCGACGGAGGAGTGCGGTCCCCGACGGCTGTTCCGCGACGGCGTCAGCGACAGCTAGCAGATCCCACTCGCTCACCCCGTCCAGCGGGAACACCGACGACAAGTGCCGCCAGATGCGGCTGGCGAGTGCTGCGGCCCCAGGTAAAGACGTTGGATCAGCCGCTGACAGCCCAGCTCCGGCATAGATCGTCAGACGACCCAGATGTGCCATGCTGGCCAGATTTGCCGCGACCGAGCCCGCTGGCGTTCCAAGGGTCTGCGGTTGATACACACCGAGAGCCTACGCATGCATCAAGCCGATCGATGGCGAATCGACCTAGGGAGTAGTTCTGATGAGCCTTGCCCATCGAAGCTCGCCGACGTTCCCCGGTGAAGACTGAGAACGCCCGTCATGCGCTGATATGACGATGCGGTGGTCAGCCGTTGGCGTCCTTTATCGCTGCAACCCAGCCGATCATGCGGTCGATGACCGACTGGTGCACACCGGCGGGCATCGCGTAGATCCGCTCGAGCAAGACGTCCAAGTCGACGAGGCCGACGTCGACGAGTGCACGAGCGAAGGCCAAGTCTTTGAGACGACCGGCTGCCAGCTTGGTCGCAACGAGGTCGTGGGGCTCAAGAAACGCTGCCTCGGCCGGCTCAGCACCAGCTAGATTCGGTCGAACGAGTCGTTCCGCCCAGCCCTGTGGCAGGACGACGGTGTCAATATGGATGCCCTCGGCGTAGTAGCCGAACTCCTCGTGGAAGGACGAAAACTCACCGATGCCACCCTCGACCTCATCAGCCTTCGCGCGATCGGCGTCGTGCATGAATGCGATGTCGGCCTCCATCGAAGCAGTCGCTTCAGCTGGCAGTTCGTCCTCGTCGCGGACTCCTAGGATCGCCTGAGACCCCACGACGAGGACATCGCTGTCGCCAGCGATGCGGGAGGCGCTTCGTAGGACGTGAGCCAGCTGCGTACGGTTCACGCGGCGAGAACAGCCCGGCGTTCGCGAATGGTCCGGAGAACCTTCACTCGGCGCTCTTGTGACAGCACGCCCGCGAACGGCGAGTTTTCGCGAAGTTCATACGACTTCTCATCGGTCGCCGTGAATGCGTCGATGATCTGGTCGATGCCTGAGTCCAGGATCCGCTCCCACTCCCGCAGGTAAATAGCGCTCATGCCATCCGGACGTTGCTGGGGCAGCCAGCGAGCGATGTTCTCGCGAGCTTTGCCAATGACCGCATCCGGATCCTCCAACAGATCGCCGATGAGCGCCTGATGTAGCCGCAAGGACTTCTCGCGCTCGGGCGTCAGACCCGGGCGCTGCAGCCTCTGGACCTCTGACAGGGGGATGCGACGGTGCGCGCCGACCTTGGTCGAGGTGATCTCGCCTCGATTGGAGAGGTTGACGACGTGCTGGCGTGAGACGCCGAGGATCTCAGCGGCCTCTCCAGTTGTGAGCATCGTCTTTTCCATACCTCCATTAAACACAATAAACGCAACGCTTACAAGGCGGGGAACGTTCCCCACCCCGCATTCCCCCAACGTTTTCCCCAACGTTCCCCCGAAACTCGAAAGTTCCCTGACCGCTCAGTCCTTGGAGACGGCCCTTGTTGTGTGACGCCCTATCCACAGGACGTAGGCATGCACGGTTCTCCACAGAGCTTCATCGAGTCGGTTCGTCCCCGCCCGGACCGAGCGAAACTGGAGGGTCGGGCAGGCCGCACAGCATCACTCGTGGTGGGAGGAAGGAATGATCGCCATGACAGCTCTCAAGCTTCTATCGCCTGCCGAGGTCTCGAAGATCCTGGGTGTCGCGACGTCGACGTTGTGCCGCATGCGGCAGACCGGCACGGGGCCTCGATGCATCTGGGTTACGGACCATGCGCCGCGCTATCGCGAGGATGACCTCCTCGCCTACGTCGAGTCACGCGCGTCCTGATGGCCGTCCAGCAAGAGAAGTCTGGCCGGTGGCGTGCCCGATTGAAGTTCGGGCGCGAACAGGTCGCAAGCCGGACGTTCGACACCAAGCGCGAGGCGGAGGCGTGGCTCGCCCGCGAGCGCGCCTCCCTCGCCGGCGGTGTCGACCCGCGCGCCGGCAAGATCCTGGTGCGGAACGCGTTTGCCGTGTGGCTGGTCGACCGGGAAGGCATGGTCGCAATCAAGACGACCAAGTCGGACCGATCGGTCCTCAAGGCAATGCCACCAGCGATAGCCAACCTTCACGTAAACCGGGTGACCGACCGCGAGGTCCAGCGCTGCATCAACGACTGGTCGCGGCGCTACGCCGAGTCCACCGTGAAGCGATACCGGGCGACGCTGATGGCCTTCTTCGCCTCGTGCATCAACGAGCGAATCATCACGATCAATCCGGTCGCCCGCACGAAGGTACCGGCGCAGATGGCTCCGGCCGCGGAGATGATGCCGTTCTCACGCGAGGAGCTGCAGGAGGTTCGACACGAGATCGCCGTACACCACCCTGACCTGGCCGACGCTGTCTGGCTTGCAGGGTGGACGGGTCTTCGGTGGTCTGAGCTGCGTGAGGTGCGGGTAGCCGACTTCGTCGAGATGCCCGTCCCTCGGTTGGTGATCCGGCGAGCCCAACCTGAAGGCATCGGCACGAAGAGGCCGAAGTCAGGGCGCAGTCGCCACGTCCCCCTCGTCGATGCCGTCCTGCCGCTCGTCAGGTCCATGGCCGCGGGTAAGGATGCAGACGACCTGCTGGTCACGACAAAGAGCGGAGCGCGGCTCTATGCCACCGCTTTCAAGCTCTCGACGCATTGGGCAGAGACCGGACGCGGTCGGCGCTTGCACGACCTTCGACACACTGCGGCATGTCTGTGGCTTGAAGGCGGAGTCTCTCCGACGACGGTCCAGGCATGGATGGGACACGCGGATCTGGGCACGACCCAGAGATACCTTCACTACCTCGGAACGGCTGCAGACGAGACAGCATTGACCCGGTTGAACCAGTGGGGGGACGCCGGGGGGACGCGTCCAAAAGCCTGAGGTCGGATTTTCCTTGAGCCGCTTATCGGAATCGAACCGATGACCTTTTCATTACGAGTGAAACGCTCTACCGACTGAGCTAAAGCGGCCAAGGTTCAGCGAGGATCGCCCGCCGAACCGAA
The DNA here is from genome assembly GCF_036675695.1 of Aeromicrobium sp. Taxonomy (GTDB): domain Bacteria; phylum Actinomycetota; class Actinomycetes; order Propionibacteriales; family Nocardioidaceae; genus Aeromicrobium. The sequence goes on along the minus strand of NZ_JAKFEL010000051.1, from coordinate 16 downwards.
GCAAGAGTCTACCGGT
>NZ_JAKFEL010000102.1:0-5900 GCF_036675695.1 Aeromicrobium sp. | reverse complement strand
GCAGCGTCGCGCATCCGTACATCACCACCCAGTCAGGAACGGGCTCGTGGGCATTGTCGTCCAGAAGTACGGCGGCTCCTCGGTTGCCGACGCAACCAGCATCAAGAGAGTCGCCCAGCGCATTGTCGCGACCAAAAAGGCCGGTCACGACGTTGTCGTCGTGGTCTCAGCCATGGGCGACACCACGGATGACCTCATCGACCTCGCCAACCAGGTGGCCCCGCTGCCGCCGGGCCGCGAGCTCGACATGCTGCTCACCGCGGGCGAGCGCATAAGCATGGCCGTCCTCGCGATGGCGATCGGAACCCTCGGCCAGGAAGCCCGCTCGTTCACGGGTTCGCAGGCCGGCGTCATCACCGATGCCGAGCACGGCAGAGCCAAGATCATCGACGTCACCCCCGGACGCATCGAAGCCGCACTCGCCGAAGGCGCAGTAGCAATCGTCGCCGGCTTCCAGGGCGTTTCGCAGACCACCAAGGACATCACCACGCTCGGCCGCGGCGGTTCCGACACCACCGCTGTGGCGCTCGCGGCCGCGCTCAAGGCCGACGTGTGCGAGATCTACACCGACGTCGACGGCATCTTCACCGCCGATCCGCGCATCGTCGCCGACGCCTGCCAGATCCCGCGCATCTCGTACGAAGAGATGCTCGAGATGGCCGCCAGCGGTGCCAAGATCCTGCATCTCCGGTGCGTCGAGTACGCCCGCCGCAACGACATTCCGATCCACGTACGGTCGTCGTTCTCCGACAAGACCGGCACCTGGGTCGTCAAGACCGAGGACGTCATCCAAGAGGGGTCCACCATGGAACAAGCAATCATTTCTGGCGTTGCGCACGATCGCAGCGAATCCAAGATCACTGTGGTCGGCGTGCCCGACAAGGTCGGCGAGGCCGCCGCGATCCTTCGCGCGCTTGCGGATGCCCAGATCAACATCGACATGATCGTCCAGAACGTCTCGGCCGCAGCCACCGCGCTGACGGACATCTCGTTCACCCTGCCTCGCGCCGATGGCCAGACCGCCATGACTGCCCTCGCGCGGCTCAAGGATGACGTCGGCTTCGAGCGTCTGCAGTACGACGACAGCGTCGGCAAGGTGTCGATCGTCGGTGCCGGTATGCGTTCGTCACCGGGCATCACCGCGACGTTCTTCCAGGCTCTCGCCGACGCAGGCGTCAACATCGAGATGATCTCGACCTCGGAGATCCGCATCTCGGTCGTCGTGTCCGACAACCAGGTCGATGCTGCCGTCAACGCCGCGCACGACGCGTTCAACCTCGGCAATGACGAGGTTGAGGCCGTGGTTTACGGAGGCACCGGACGATGACAAGCATCGGAATCGTCGGCGCCACCGGCCAGGTCGGCGTCGCCATGCGCGCCATCCTTGAGGAGCGCAACTTTCCCGCCGACGAGGTGCGCTTCTTCGCGTCCTCTCGCTCGGCCGGCAAGACGCTGCCGTGGAAGGGTGGCGAGATCGTCATCGAAGATGCCGAGCTCGCTGATCCGTCAGGTCTCGACATCGCGCTGTTCTCGGCTGGCGCGACGCTCTCGCGCGCACAAGCTCCGCGCTTCGCGGCTGCCGGCGTCACGGTCATCGACAACTCGTCCGCGTTCCGCAAGGACCCCGAGATCCCGCTGGTCGTCAGCGAAGTCAACCCCCAGGACATCGAGATAGCGACTCGCGAGGGTGGACGCGGCATCATCGCCAACCCCAACTGCACGACCATGGCAGCGATGCCGGTCCTCAAGCCGTTGCATGACGAGGCCCAGCTCGTACGCCTCGTCGTCAGCAGCTACCAGGCTGTCTCGGGCTCCGGTATCGCCGGTGTCCAGGAGCTGCACGGCCAGGCCCTCGCCGTGGTCGACAAGGCCAACGAGCTCGCGTACGACGGGTCAGCCGTCCAGTTCCCCGCGCCCAACAAGTACGTCGCGCCCATCGCGTTCAACGTGCTGCCGCTGGCCGGATCGATCGTCGACGATGGATCGTTCGAGACCGACGAGGAGCAGAAGCTTCGCAACGAGAGCCGCAAGATCCTCGGCATCCCTGACCTCCGGGTCGCCGGCACCTGCGTACGCGTTCCGGTCTTCACGGGACACTCGCTGTCGATCAACGCTGAGTTCGCCTCGAACCTGACCGTTGCTCGTGCCACCGAGCTCCTTGCTTCGGCTCCCGGCGTCCAGCTCGTCGACGTGCCCACGCCTCTGCAGGCGGCTGGTGCAGACCCGAGCCTCGTCGGACGTATCCGTCAGGACCAGAGCATCGACGGCAACCGCGGTCTCGTGCTGTTCGTCAGCGGCGACAACCTCCGCAAGGGCGCAGCCCTCAACACGGTCCAGATCGCAGAGCTTCTCGTCTAGAACCTGCTGTACGCGACAACGTCCTCGAGCCGCGAACCGTCTCGTGCTGCCAGCACGCAGATGATCGGCAGGGTCTTGCTCGTGGTCGGCACGTCCGAGAAGAAGCGGAAGCCCATGCCGATCCTCTGGGTGAGTCCGCCGCCGGACTCCTCGTACGGGTCGATGCAGGCGTCAGCCAGCTTGGTGAAGTCAGCGTCGTTCACGTCGGCGAGGTCGGCGCCCTCGAGGAACTTCTTGCCGTAGACGGCCTTCATGTCGATGGTCCACAGCAGCTCCTGGTCGTGCGTTCCCGAGCAGGAGGCGGCTTTGTCGGTCTTGGTGTCCCAGCACGAGCGCAGCTCTGCGGGGTACTTGCGTGTCAGGTACGACGACATGGCCGGGTTGGTGTTGTTGGACCTGATGGGCGTGACGGGGGAGACGTCGTCGCCCTCGGACGGCGGCGCGAAGCGGAACGAGCACACCGCCTGGGTGGTGCCCTTGACCCAGAGCTCAGGCGAGGAGAGGTTGTACCACTGCGACGCAGCACCGGGCGGCAATCGCAGGTCGACGTCCTTCGCTGACTTCTCGACCACCTTCATCTGTCCGAGGCCGGTGGCTTCCCGGAACGGTTCGTCGCACAGCGAGTAGACCTCCGTGCGCAGTCGCTTGCGGAGCTCGGTGTCCTCGCCGCTGATCTGGGACAGCTCGGTGCGCCGGGCGAGCTTCTCGGTGTCCGTGGTGCCGGCGAGCATGTCGTCGGGGATGGCCACGACCGCGACGATCTCGTACGCGTGCAGCTCGCTGCAGGGCACTACTGTTCGCAGGTCGGGAGCGAAGTCGTCACCGTCGGCGACCTCCTTGGCGACACACTGACCGGACTGGGGTTCGGCGGCCTTTGCTGGCCCCTCGGCCTTGTCGCCGTTCTTCGTGCCGCCGTCACTGCCGCCACAGGCAGCGAGAATCGCAAGCAGCGCAGCAGCAGCGATGAGCCTCACCCGGTGCATGAGGGTGAGGCTAGTCGACTTCCTCGCTTGAGGTCTCCGCGAGGTCGAGCAACCACTTGGCCAGCACGTACGAGATGACGGCGACCACCGGCACGATCAGGAGTCCCCACACCGTGTCGGCGAGGCCGAGGAACAACCCGAGCATCGCAACGATGGTGAGCACGACACCGAGGAAGCTCGTCAGTCGCGCCTGGGTGACTCCGAAGCCCGACAGGAGTAGCTCGCCGAGGACGAAGGCGATGAAGGCGACGACGACGAAGGTGAGCGAGCCCCAACGGCCACCGCCGGTGGAGACGCCACGCAACTCGTTGAACAGGCTCTTGGACGCCAAGCCGAGGGTGACAGCGATGATTCCCACGACGGCTCCGGTGAAGACCGATGCAGGGATCGGGCTCCAGTGCGGCATCCGCCAGGTCCGTACACGGAAGAAGGTGTCATCGACAGCGTCGCGTAGGCGACCTGCTCCAGACTTGATCGCCCCGGCGGCACCGGATGCGGCGCTCGAGCTCTTGGAGGTGACCGCCTTCTGGGCGCCCTTGACCTTCGACGCGACCTCGATCTTGGGGCGCGGCACCTTGGGTGCCGGCTTTGTCGGAGCCGCGTCTGCCTTGGCCTTCGGGCGAGGCGCGGTGGCCACCGTTCGGCCGTACCGCACCTGTGGGGCTGAGTCCTTGGGGGCAGGTTTGGCGACGCCCTTCTTGACTACCCGCTTGACCACCTTCTTTGCGGGGGTCTGATCGTCGGCCATGTTCCGAGTCTTTCACAGGGGTGGGCGAAGTCATTCCGAGATAAGTTGCGATCCGATTGCAATCGGCACGTCAGCCCGGCGAGTCAGGTGCGACGTGGCTGCCATCGTTGGCCGAGCTCGTCATCCGTCGCCGCTGGAGCGGGGAGGTCGGCACGATCAGGCCCAGCGCGCAGAGCGTCGAGCTGAATGCGCAGGTATCGGCGGCGCAGTTGCAGAGTGCGCTCACTGTCACCAAGCCTGATGGAGGCAAGCTGCTCAAAGATCATGGCCAGGTCGTTTGGCACGAGTCCGTCACGCAGCACACCGGCTTTCGACGCCCGGTCGAACAGCTTCTCTGCGAGCGCCGTCGAAGCACTCGCATGCTCGTGCAGCTCGGGTGTGGGTGTGAAGGTGCCAGCGAGCTTGACCGTGAGTGAGTGGACGTCGGACTCCACGATGCCGGTGACGAACTGTGCGAGGGCTTCCCACGGATCCCCAATCTCGGCTGCGGCTCGGGCGATTGCAGAGAAGCGCTCGAGTCCTTCACCGCACAGCGTACGAAGCAGCTCTTCCTTGCTCGCGTAGCGCTTGTAGAGAGCGCTGATGCCCACGCCAGCAACCGCCGCGACGGCTGACATGGGAGCGGCGGGTTCGCGGATGAAGACCTGCCGAGCAGCGTCCAGGATTGCGGTGTCGTTGCGGAGAGCCTCAGCCTGCCGCCCAGGAAGCCGCACCTCGTTGTCGGACATGCGTTGAGGATAGCACTTGAACGGAATGAAGTATTCTGTTACGTTTGGGTCTAACGGAATAGATCATTCCGTTAGACCGAGAGGAAATGCGAGATGAAGATCCCAACCACACCTTGGAACGTTCTCGACAGCTCACTCGATCGGCTGGCGACCGTGACTGCCGGGCTGAGCAAGGACGATCTTGCTCGTCCGACCCCGTGCAGCGACTGGAACGTCATGCAGGTCCTGCAGCACGCGGCCGGAGACCAGGTCGGCTACGCCTCGGCGCTCACTGGTGGGCCCGGTCCGACCTACAACCCCTTTGATCCTTCGGGCGATCTCGCCGTCGACATCCGTGCATTGGTCGACGACGCGATCCAGACGTCCGCTGCGGCCTGGTCGGGGGTCGCCTCAGACTCCGGCCCGATTGAGACGCCCCTGCCGGTGGGGCCGCTCGCAGCCGAGATCGGCGCCGCGGCGTGCGGTCTCGACGCCGCCGTCCACGCCTGGGATGTCGCTGTCGCGACCGGACAGCCGTCTCCTCTGGATGACGAGCTGAGTGCGGCTCTGCTGGAAGCCGCCCACTCACTCGTCGAGCCGCTTCGAGCATTTGCCTACGCACCGGCCCTGCCCGCGCAGCACGGCGACACGGCAACCGATGCGCTGCTGCGCTACCTCGGCCGCGACCCGCAATGGTCCAGCGAACGCTGAGCTAGAAACAGCAAGAGGGCGGCTCATCGAAAATGAGCCGCCCTCTTGTCGTCCGTCGGGGTGACAGGACTCCTTCGGCGCCGTCGCGTTTGACGATGAGCTTGCGCGCCGAGTGCGCCTCCTCCTCAAATCCTGCGCGCCATCAGTGACGCAGTTCAAGGGACCGGCTGCGAATGCAGAAGGGGCCGGCTCATGAGAATGAGCCGGCCCCTTCAACTGCGTCGGGGTGACAGGATTTGAACCTGCGGCCTCGTCGTCCCGAACGACGCGCGCTACCAAGCTGCGCCACACCCCGGCCGTCCCGCCCGGTACTGACTACTGGGAGGACCCGGGAGAGTCTATCTCAGTCAGAGTGAGCAGAGTTGCCTCGGGGCGGCAGGCAAAACGTACGGG
>NZ_JAKFEL010000116.1:0-6031 GCF_036675695.1 Aeromicrobium sp. | reverse complement strand
CGTCGACCGAGTCCTGGGCGGGCACCCCCTTCACGGACTTCGCGAGCATGGGTTGCACCGGCGGCATGACGGGTAGGTCCATGCCAACAGCCTAGAACCCCCACACCTACACTGAGCGGGTGAATCAGCCCGCTGTCGAGGTCAAGGACCTCGTCATGAAGTACGGATCGGTCACCGCCGTCAATGGGCTCAGCCTCACCGTCGAGCCGGGCACGGTCACGGCGATCCTCGGCCCCAATGGCGCCGGCAAGACGACCACGATCGAGACCTGCGAGGGCTTCCGCCGTCCGCAGAGCGGTTCTGTACGTGTGCTCGGACTTGACCCGATCGCCGACGCCCATCAGTTGCGTCCACGGGTTGGCGTCATGCTTCAGTCCGGCGGTGCCTGGTCCGGCTCACGCGCGTACGAGATGCTTCGGCACATCGCCTCACTTCACGCCCACCCTCTCGACGTCGACCTGCTGATCGAACGCCTGGGGATGCAGTCGTACGGCCGCACGCCCTATCGCCGACTGTCCGGTGGTCAGCAGCAACGACTCAGCCTGGCGATGGCGATTGTCGGTCGCCCCGAGCTGGTGTTTCTCGACGAGCCCACAGCAGGCCTCGACCCGCAGGCGCGCCGATCGACGTGGGAGCTCATCAGCGAGCTACGAACGAGCGGCGTCACCGTTGTCCTCACGACCCACTTCATGGACGAGGCCGAGGTGCTCGCCGACAATGTGCACATCGTGGACGAGGGCCAGGTCATCGCGTCCGGAACTCCTCAGGCGCTCGCTGCATCAGGCGCTCAGAACACCGTCAGGTTCACAGCACGACCCGGTATTGACGTGGAGAGCCTGATGCTGGCGTTGCCCGACGACGTGAAGGTCGACGAGGTCTCCCCCGGTTCCTATGTCATTGCTGGCGACGTCGATCCAGCGCTCCTCGCAACGTTCACTGCTTGGTGCGCCACCCATGGCGTGCTCACCGAGTCGGTGCTCGTCGAACGCCAGACGCTCGAGGACCGGTTCCTCGAGCTGACCGGGAAGGCCCTGCGATGACGAGCCTGGACCTGTCGCCCAAGCCCGGAGCTGCGCGACGTACGGCCATGTTGCGGTCGCAGGGCTCGATGGAGCTGCGTCTGCTGTCACGCAACGGCGAGCAGCTGTTGCTGACCCTGATCATTCCGCTCGTGCTGCTGATCCTCGGTGCACGTGCCGACAAGATCGTCGATCTCGGCCCCGGTCGCCCGATCGACATCATCACGCCGGGCATCCTGGCTCTCGCTGTGCTGTCGACGTCCTTCACCTCGCTCGCCATCGCCACCGGCTTCGAGCGTCGTTACGGAGTCATCAAGCGACTGGGGGCCTCGCCGCTGCCCCGCTGGGGGCTTCTGGTCGGCAAGATCGGCGCCATTGCCATCATCGAAGTGATCCAGCTGGCGATCCTCTCGGTCGTCGGCCTGCTTCTGGGCTGGGAGCCGAGTGGTGGGCTGACGGCAATCGCTGAGGCTCTGCTGCTCGTCGTTCTTGGTACAGCGGCTTTCGGTTCGCTCGGCCTGCTCATCGCCGGCATCATGCGCGCCGAGGCAACGTTGGCGGTCGCCAACCTGGTCTACGTGTTGCTGCTCGTCGGTGGTGGGTTGATCGTCCCGCTGAGTCGCTATCCCGAAGCTGCGAGCCATGCACTGCAGGTGCTGCCTTCTGGCGCGCTTGGGCAGGGCCTGCGCGACGTGTTCGCCGGCGACGGGCTCAGCTCGTTCTCAGTGGTCGTCCTGATCATGTGGGCAGTCTGCTGTGGCCTCGGGGTGTCGAGGACGTTCAAGTGGGAGTGACTGAATGAGTTTCTTGGCGAGCATCCGCCAACCCGATCGAACCTCTGTTGAACGCTGGGCCTGGGCAACACTCGCGGCCAACACGCTGATCGTCCTCACCGGAGGGCTGGTCCGACTGACAGCCTCGGGACTGGGCTGCCCGACCTGGCCGAAGTGCACCGACGACTCGTTCGTGCCTCGCGGCGAGCTTGGCACGCACGGCGTCATCGAGTTCGGCAACAGGATGCTCACGTATGTGCTGGTGTTCGTCGTGATCTCCGCACTCATCGCAGTGTGGCGCTGGTCCGACTCGACCCGAACCATGCGCCGCTTGGCTCTGATCATCGCTCTCGGCGTGCCATTCCAAGCCGTCATCGGTGGCATCAGCGTTCTTACCGACCTCAACCCTTGGATCGTGTCGCTCCACCTGATCCTTTCGATGGGGCTGATCGCGGCATCAACGGTGCTGCTGGTGCGGGTCCGAGGCGGGCTCGCCGGCTCGCGCTCGCACGTGACGCACGTGATCGCCACGTACGCCGTCGCATGGGTCGTCGTCTATCTCGGGACGATCGTGACGGGAAGCGGACCCCACGCAGGTGACAAGAAGGCACCCCGCAACGGACTGGATCCTCAGGTCATGAGCCATGTCCACGCCGTGTCGGTGTACGTGCTGGTCGCCATGACGATCCTGCTCTGCGTCGTGGCGCACGGGTCGATCCGACGGTTGGCCATAATCCTGCTCGGAGTCGAGCTGGCGCAGGGTGCGATCGGGTTCATGCAGTATTTCGCTGACCTGCCGATCGCGTTGGTCGCGGCCCACTTGGTGGGTGCAGCCGTCCTGGTTGCGGCAGCAACTCGGCTGCTTCTTCAGGCGACCGTCACTGAGTCGACTGCTCCGCTGTCGGCGCGTCGATAACGGGCTCGCCACCGGCGGCGAGGTGGATCGGCGTGAGGTCGTATCCCGTGGTGTAACGCTGTTTTGGGTCGAGCTCAAGGATCAGCCTGACCAACCCGCCCTGAATGTCAACGAGGCGACTGACGTCACCCTCGGCAACTCGTGCGATGCCGGCGTCGACTGGCGTGAACCACGTTCGGAACTCGGAATCGTTCTCATAGCGTGTCGAAAACGCCGCGTAGCCGAGCACGTGTGGGATGCGTAGCCCGCTGTCGGGCACGACCTCCCAGAAGAACATCAACTCGCCGATTGCGCGCTGTTCTGCGCTGAAGAACGAAAAGCCTTCGCTGTCGTCCCCACGGCGCATGATCTTCTGGATGTTGTCGATCAGGCCCTGGACTGTCTCGTCGCGGCCGCCCTTGCCGCTCGAGTCGAGCACAGACTGGCGTCTGGCTTCGACCCAGCCGAAGTAGTGAGCAAACAGGAACGCGGTGCTCCTCGTCGGGTAGTCACCATGGCCCTCGTAGCGCTTGGTCAGGGTGACCCAGTCGTTCTCGACGATGTTATAGATCCGGGACTGCAGCTCCGCGGCGGCCTGTGCCATGGGCTCATAGACCCGCTGGGCAGCGGCAAGCGCCGACTCTTCCTTCTCACGCCTGTCCTCCTCGACGCGCAGTCGGTGGCTGATCTTCTGCTGTCGCACGGACATGTAGCCGGACAGGACCACGCTGACCACGCTGAATATGAGCGGAAGGACCGAGAGGAGTGTCTTGGACATGCCCGCATCCTAGAGCGGGCGTGTGGTCTACGTAAGGACTCAGTCAGCTGTCGTGGGGGTCAGGTCCATCGTCTGGTGCCGGGGGTCTTGCCCACTTTTCAGCGTCAATCGCATAGACCCAGCGCTGCCGGGGCCACTCGGACAGAGTCCACAGCTGCCCCCGCTGGGGCCAATAGGTGATGTCCTCCGGTCCTGTCGGGAGAACGCCTGCGTGCCGTACGTAGTCACCCGGTCGCCCGACCCACAGGTCACCGGGGTTGCCTTTGCCGTTGCTTGCGGTGATGACCCAAGTGCCGTTGACCAGAGTTGCGCCCTGCATGCGCTCGACCTGACGGTCATACAGCTCGGCCGGCACGGCCCATCCGCGGTCATCGCGACGGAGCAGCTCTGTCTCGCGGTCGAGCGGAAAGCGCATGAGTCGGTGACTGCCACCCTTGCGGCCGTACTCCCCCGCGATCAGGTGATCCTCATCGCCGGAACGGTCGAGAGACATGAACGAATACATCATCTTGCCGACCGCCTCGTCGTGATCGGCGTCGTACGAGGTGAACTGCGGCAACACGTACCTGTAGGTCTTGGTGCGAAGGCGATTGCGAACTCTCACCAGGTCGTCGAGGCGGAACACCCGGATGCCGCGCTGCCCGCTGGCGACGTAGAGGTACTGGCCGTACCAAACCATGCCGCCGGCATGCACGCGAATCGTCGTGAGCCAGTTGATGCCGAGAAACCGCCGGGGGTTGACGAGCAGGACATGCCGGTAGGGCGCGTGGGTCTCCTCGGTGCAATCCATGACCGAGATCCGCGAGCCGAAGAAGAAGCCCCAAAGGTTGCGGGCGTACCAGCTGACGAGCACCAGATGCCGCCCACCGACCGTCCCGGCGGTGGGATCAGGACCGTACGCGTCGGATGATGTCGTGATGCCCTGCGGGATCCAGCGTTTGGTCCTGAAGTCACCCTGCTGCCAGGCGTAGCCGCCCAGCGCCGCCTTCCCCGGCACCCTGTCCCAGGTCGCGACCCGATTGGTGTCGGCGAGCACTCCGCGGAGTCCCACTCGCGCATAGCGCCCGAAGAATCGCTCCGTCAGGTTGGTCGAACGCGCTGCTTCGACCAACCTGTATGCCTTGGGGCTCAGCTCATGAAGTGCCATCGGAGCTCTCGTTGGCCTCGCGCAGCAGCTCTGCCTGACGGGCGGCATTGCGGGCCGTTGCACGACCGATGAGAAGGAACAGGAAGAGCAGGAGGATCGCCACGCCGGTCCAGATCATGCCGATCAGCACGATGACGCTGGCCGCCTCGCCATTCTCGCCACCGCGATCCACGAACTCGCGGCCCACAAGGACCATCAACACGCCGGCACCGCCGAAGAACGCGATGATGCCCTTGCCCACGGCGTTCATCTGGATGCGCCAGAGGTCACTTGACGAACGGGTCGATGGCCGCTGCGACGAACAGGAGCGCGAGGTATGCGTTCGAGAGGTGGAACAGCCGCATGGGCTTGATGATCGACAGATCCTCGGTGTCCCAGGCGCGGGAGCGCAGGTCGTACGCCTCGATCAGGAAGATGATGCCGAGCGTGATGGCCATGGCCGGGTAGAACCAGCCGGTATAGGGCCACAGCAAGAGCGAGGTGGCAACCATGACCCAGCTGTAGATGACGATCTGGCGGGCGACCTCGGCCGAGCTGGCGACAGATGGAAGCATCGGAACGCTCGCCGCGGCATAGTCCTCGCGGTAGCGCATTGCCAGAGCCCAGAAGTGTGGCGGAGTCCAGAAGAACACGACCATGAACAGCACGACAGGTGCCCAGGCAAGCTCGTTCGTCACGGCCGTCCAGCCAATCAGGGCCGGGAAACAACCAGCGGCGCCTCCCCAGACGATATTCTGGGTGGTGCGGCGCTTGAGGATCATCGTGTAGCCGATGACGTAGAAGACGTTGGCGGCTAGGGCCAGCATTGCCGACAGCGGGTTGACCAAGGTCCACAGCCAGACGGTCGACACGACACCCAGCGCAAGGCCGAAGTACAGCGCTCCGTTTGTCGATACCTGGTGGCGCGGCAGCGGACGCCGGGCAGTTCGTCGCATCAGCTGGTCGATGTCGGCGTCGACCACGCAGTTGAGCGCGTTGGCACTACCTGCTGACAGGGTGCCGCCGACAACGGTGGCAACGACGAGCCACAGCGGCGGCACATCCTGCGCCGCCAGGAACATGACAGGCACTGTCGTCAGCAGCAGGAGTTCGATGATTCGCGGCTTCGTCAGCGCGATGTACGAGAGGACGACGTCGCGACGGGAGGCCAGCGGCACGGTGGGTTGATCGACGCCATCGGTCGGCGTCACATGCACGGCAGTCACAGGGGCGAGTCTAGTGCCACGCAACCGGCGACGTACCGACGGTTGGGACTTGGAATGTCACGTCTCATGGTCGCCACGCACCCGAGCGGCTCATTGCCCACACGAGTAGTGTCGTCACCGACGGTTGGGCATGGCCGGCCGACGCCCGTGATCGACGATTCAGGAGCCCGAGCTGTGACGACAGCCCCCACCCCACTCGACTGGACTGACCTCG
>NZ_JAKFEL010000095.1:0-6042 GCF_036675695.1 Aeromicrobium sp. | reverse complement strand
CTACTGGGGTTCGCGCTACATCTTCTACAGCAAGAAGGCGTTCGCAGATGCCGGCATCGACGTGCCGAGCAACCTCGCCGACTTCCAGAAGGCGGCCACGCAGCTCAAGACCGACAAGACCTCGGGCCTCTGGCTGCCGGGTCAGGATTGGCGCAACGGCATCAGCTGGATCTTCGCCAACGGCGGAGACATCGCAGTCCAGGACGGCGACAAGTGGGTCGGCAAGCTGTCGGCTCCCGAAGCCCAGGCTGGTCTGAAGCAGGTCCAGGAGCTCTACAAGGGTGCGACGCTCGCTCCCAAGGACGGCCTCGACGCCGAGCCGTGGGTTCCGTTCAACAACGGCGAGTCAGCCATGTTCATGGGCCCCAGCTGGGCGCGCTGGAGCGTTGCCGAGGACAAGGCCAAGGACCTGGGCGCGTTCGCACTCCCCGGTGTTGACGGTGGCACAGCACCGGTCTTCGCCGGTGGCTCGAACATCGCCATCTCGGCCAAGTCGAAGAACCAGAACGGCGCGTTCGACGTCCTGAAGCTCATCTACAGCGACGAGTTCCAGGAGCAGCTCGCCAAGAACGGCCTCGGTCCGGCCAACGACGAGTTCACCTCACTCATGGGTGATGACGAGTTCGCGAAGTCGGCCATCGCTGCCGCAGCCACCGCCAAGCTCACGCCCGCGTCGCCTGAATGGGCCGCAGTCGAGAGTGCCAGCGTCATGGAGGAGTTCTTCGGTTCGATCGCCCGTGGCGACGATCCGGCAGACGCCGCCAAGGCTGCCGACGCCAAGCTGAACACGATGTTGAACAAGTAGCAGTGCTGAACAAGTAGCACTCGGCAACACCTGCAAGACACGACAGAGTGGGGCCTGCGGGCCACTGCGGGCCCCACTCTGTCTTTCAACGCCACGACCCAGACAGAAAGGACGATCATGACGACACCGCGTATGACCCGCAGCAGGACGCCGTACTTCCTGATCGTCCCGACGATCCTGGTGCTCATCGTCGGTATGGGCTATCCGCTCGGACGCCAGCTGATCCTGTCGTTCCAGGAGTTCGGTCGGGCCCAGCAGTTCGGGCAGCCGGCAGAGTGGATCGGACTTCAGAACTACCAGGACCTCATCACCGACAAGGCGATGTGGACCGTGATCGTCCGGTCTCTCGTCTTCTGCGCGGTGTGCGCCGGAGTCACCATGTTCATCGGCACCCTGTTCGCCCTCCTCATGAAGCGCGTCGGTACCGGTCCGCGACTCGTGCTCCAGATCAGCATGCTGCTCACCTGGGCCATGCCGGTGATCGCGGCGATGACTGCGTGGCAATGGCTCTTCGACACCCGCTACGGCGTCATCAACTGGGCTCTCAAGGGGCTCGGCTTCTCCACCTTCGAGAACCACAACTGGCTCATCGAGCCGATGTCTTTCTTCTTCGTCGCGGGCGTCATCGTAATCTGGATGAGCGTGCCTTTCGTCGCGTTCACCGCATATGCAGCACTCACCCAGGTGTCCGAAGAGACGCTTGAGGCGAGCCATCTCGATGGCGCGACAGCCGTGCAGCGCTTTCGCCACATCATCTATCCGACGATCAAACCGGTGCTCACGATCGTCCTGCTTCTGCAGATCGTCTGGGACCTCCGCGTGTTCGCCCAAATCGACTTCCTCCAGGGCGTTGGCGGCTCGGTCAGCCAGACCCACCTGCTGGGCACCTATATCTTCACGCTCGGAATCGGCCAGAGCGACTACGGCTCCGCATCTGCCCTTGCAATGTTCGTCCTCGTGCTCACCCTCGCCCTGACGTACCGGTACGTCCGCCGCCTGCTATCGGAGGACACAGTATGAGCGAGCGAAGCTGGGGGTACCCCCGCGCCATCCGAACTGGAGTCGTCCATGTTCCAAGGGCGCACGGGGCGCAGGGGGCGCGAACAATCAGACACGATTCATGCTGTGGCCTCCGTACCGTGCCCTTTTCTACGGAGGTCCCGGCATGAACACGCGCCGCCGACTCTGGGGCTTCATCGCGATCGGTATCGCGCTGATCTGGGCGTTTCCCGTCTACTGGGTGCTCAACAGCTCGTTCCAGCCGATCGAGAAGCTCCGCTCCCCCAATCCGCCGTTCATCCCGGACTTCGCGGCAGCTGCATTCGACCGGGTGTTCAACGAAGCCTTCTTCGACTCACTCAAGCTGAGCCTGTCGGTGACCCTGCTGGCGATCGTGGCGGCCACGTTCTGCGGCTTCGTCGGCGCCGTCGCCATCTCACGGTTCCGGTTCAAGGGACGCAAGTCGTTCATCTTCACGGTGCTGGCGATCCAGATGATTCCGCCCGAGGCGCTGTTCATCTCCCAGTACAAGATGCTCAACGAGTGGGGTCTCTACAACAGCATCCTGGGCCTCGGTCTGCTCTACACCGCGCTGATCCTGCCGTTCACGGTGTGGATGCTGCGTGGGTTCGTCGACGGCATCCCGCTGGAGCTCGAGGAAGCAGCGATGACTGATGGCTGCAGCCGTACGCGGGCGTTCTTCACCATCACCTTCCCGCTCCTCGCCCCGGGTCTCGTGGCGAGCAGCGTCTACGGGTTCCTGCAGGCCTGGAACGAGTACACGCTCGCGGTTGTCGTCATGGATCCCTCCAACCGCACGCTTCCGCTGTGGCTTCGCGGGTTGTCTGACGTCTCGAATGAAGCGGTCGACTGGCCCGCTGTGATGGCCGGTGCAACTCTGGTCGCGGTCCCGGTGATCGTCCTGTTCATGATCGTCCAGAACCGGATGACGTCCGGCATGGTCGGCGGGGCGGTCAAGGGATGAGCGACGTAAGGCGCCTGGCGCACCAGGTGATGCTCGGCTCCTTCAGCGGACCCGTGATCCCCGACTGGCTAGCGCAGTCGTACGCGGATGGTCTCGCTGGCATCTGCTTGTATGGCGCCAACCTCGACGCCGAAGGCGACGTCACCGAGCTGGCGCAAGCCGTGAGGGCCCTCGACCCGACTGCTGTCCTCACGCTCGACGAGGAGGGTGGAGACGTCACTCGACTGCACATGCGACATGGCAGCCCCTACCCCGGCAATGCGGCACTCGGAATCCGCGACGACGTCCAGGCGACGCAAGTGGTGGCGGCCGCGATCGGCGCAGAGCTTGCCGCAGCAGGAATCTGGCTCAACCTCGCACCCAGCGCCGACATCAACAGCGATCCGCGCAACCCGGTGATCGGCACCCGCAGCTTCGGCCAAGATCCGGCGCTCGTGGCTCGACACACCTCGGCGTATGTCGCCGGCTTGGCATCTCAAGGCGTTGCCGCCTGCATCAAGCACTTCCCCGGCCATGGCGACACGGTGACCGACTCACACATCGGGCTCCCCCACGTCAGCGCACCGGCAGACGTCGTACGCAGTCGCGAGCTCGTTCCGTTCGTAGCCAATCTCGACGCCGCCAGCATCATGACGTCTCACGTCGTGCTCGAGGCCTTCGATGCCGACCAGCCCGCGACCCTCAGCCGCGCAGTTTTGACCGACCTGCTGCGCAAGGAGCTTGGATACGCCGGCGTCATCGTCAGCGATGCACTCGACATGGCTGGCGCGAGCGCAATCCACGGAATCGGTGGAGCCGCCGTACTGTCGTTGGCGGCTGGCGCCGACCTGCTGTGCTTGGGTCCTGAGCCGACCGACCAGCCGTCCTTGATCACCGAAGCTGTGGACGCCGTGTGTCGTGCGGTTGAGGAGGGTCACCTCGACATCGGGCGGCTCAGCGATGCCGCTGAACGGGTCGAAGCACTCCGTACGGCCTGGGCATCATTCGCTCCCCGCGCGGACGCTGCCGAAGTCATCGCCGATGGCCGTGCGCTATCGGTCGAGGTTGCAGCTGCGATCACCGCGACTGCCCCGCGATTCACTGGCCCGGCCACGGTCCTACGCATCAACACCGGCACCAATCCCGCCGTCGGTCCCACGTCCTGGGGCCAGCTCGACCTCGGCGGCACGACGATCGACCTGGTGCCCGCGGCGTTGGAGGGAACGCCGTCGTTCACCGGTGAGGTCGCGATCGTCGTACGCCGAGTCGACGCCGTGCCGGAGGTATCGGACTGGGTCCAGCGTCAGCTCGCCGACAACCCACGCGCCGTACTCATCGAGCTCGGCTGGCCGAGCCCCGCACTCGACGACCACGATCAGGTCGTACGAACGTACGGCTCTGCCGCTGTGCTCACCGACGCGCTCGGCGCTGCCCTGAGGGCAGAACGATGAAGGTACGTCTCGGGCTCGACATCGGTGGCACGACCGTTCACGGAATAGTTGTGGATGCGGAGAGCCACCACGTGATCGGCGAGCAGATCACCCACCCGACGCGTCACGGCGCGGACGGCGTAGTGACAGGCGCCGTCGAGATGATCTCCGCGCTGCGCACTGCTCTGCCGAGTGACCACGACGTCATCGCTGTCGGTCTCGGGGTGCCTGGCATCGTTCATGACGGTGCGGTGACTCACGCGGTCAACCTCGGCCTCGACCATGTCCCCCTCGATCTCGCCGGCCGCGTCGCCGATCGGGCGGACGGCGTTCTCGTCACCGTCGAGAACGACGTCAAGACCGCAGCCCTCGGCGGCCTCGCCTGGTTGCAGGAGCAGGGCTCGACCGTTGACGACCTTGCACTGCTCAACGTCGGCACCGGCCTCGCCGCCGCCTTCTTGCTCGACGGGAAGCTGCGTCACGGTTCGCGCGGTATGGCCGGAGAGATCGGTCACCTCGTGCACGATCCCGACGGACCGATCTGCCCATGCGGTCGCCGCGGCTGCCTTGAGTTGTTCGCCTCCGGTAGCGGTCTCCGCCGACAGTGGGACGGGACAGCCGCGGAGCTGTTTGCCGCTGCGGCAGCGGGCAGCAGCGACGCGGCGGGAATCCGCGATCAGCTGACAGCAGGCATTGCCAAGGCGATCAGCCTGCTCGCATACGGGCTCGACGTCTCATACGTACTGGTCACAGGCGGTGTCGTCTCCGCGACACCGGCGCTTCGCCAGGCCATCCTCGACGACCTGCGTACGGACGAAGGCACCTCGCTCGGCAAGCTCGCTGCCATCGCGGACCGCGTGCGGTGGCTGCCGTCGGACTACCCGGCCGGCGCACTCGGAGCTGCATTGCTCGGAAGGGACCCGGCATGGAGGTCCTGATCGTCGACGATCCCGGCACCGTTGTGGCCGATGCCATCGCCCAGCACGTTCAACCCGGTGCCGTGCTCGGGCTGGCGACCGGTTCGTCGCCGCTGCCGGTCTATCGAGAGCTGATCGATCGACATACGCGTTCCGAGCTCAGCCTCGCCGGGGTGCGCGCCTTCACGCTCGATGAGTACGTCGGGCTGGCGCAGAGCCATGCCGAGTCCTATCACTCGGTGATCCGTCGCGAGTTCACCGATCACATCGATCTCGATCGCGTGGACGGACCCGATGGCGAGGCGAAAGACATTCCTGCCGAGGCCGCTCGCTACGAAGCGGCGATCGTCGAGGCGGGCGGCATCGACGTACAGCTGCTCGGCATCGGCACCGACGGCCACATCGGGTTCAACGAGCCAGGCTCGTCCCTCATGTCTCGTACGCGGGTCAAAACCCTCACCCAACAAACCCGCGAGGACAACGCCCGGTTCTTCGACTCGGTGGACGATGTGCCGCACCACGTGCTGACTCAGGGCCTCGGCACGATCCTCGACGCCGGGCACCTCGTGCTGATCGCCACCGGCTCGAGCAAGGCCAATGCAGTCGCTGCCGCCGTCGAGGGCCCGGTCGCCGCCTTCTGTCCCGCGTCGGTCCTACAGCTCCACCAACACGTCACCGTTGTCGTCGACCCACCAGCCGCAGCTCAGCTCAGACTCGCCGCCTACTACCGATTCACGGCGGAGAACAAACCAGATTGGCAGCGCTTTTGAACCCCAAAAGCCGCTAGTCTGCAGAGGCAACACCCACCCATCACTTGGATCGTCCGGCACGTACCTGCCGGTGAAGGGATTAACCAGCATGTCCTCAGTAACGTTTGACAAGACCACCCGAATCTTTCCGGGTCAGGATCGCCCAGCAGTCGACAAG
>NZ_JAKFEL010000254.1:0-6057 GCF_036675695.1 Aeromicrobium sp. | reverse complement strand
CGAGTCGTACTCTGCGCCCGGAGGCAGGGTGATCACGAAGCCGGCGATGTCGCCGTCGCGGTCTGCAACGAGGGCCTGGTCGGACATCTTGACGAGGAGAGACAGGCTCTCGTTGTCGAGTGGACCGACGCCTTCGAGGGCGTTCTGGTTGAGGTGGACGATGCTGTCAAAGTCGCTGTGCGTCATTTCTCGGATCATCAGGCATTCGACGTTACGTCAACCTGGCGCCCAACCCCAACTTTTGTGGGCCATCCCACGTCGGCCCAATCAGCCCAAATCGGCGTTCTTGACCAGCAGCACAACGGTTTTGCCGTTTTCCTGCAAGAGGCGCCCGACCTCGCGGTATCCGCGGCTGGCATGGAATGTCAGCGATGCATCGTTCGGCGGATCGATATACACCTCGAGCGCAACGGGCAGGTTTTGCTCGAGCTCGTCATAGAGCAGGGTGCCGACTCCGAGGCGGCGATGTGTAGGAGCGATCGCGACCCGGTCGACGTATGAGGTGAAGATCTGGTTCGCCTCGAACCACCGGTAGTTGACCGACTCGTATGTGGTGCCCGGGCCGAGTATCACCACGAATCCGGCGATCTGGCCGTCGTCGTCAGCCACCAGGGTGCGCGACGAGAAGGCAACGAGATCCGTCAGTTGGTCGAGATCGATTGGGGTGACGCCGTCGAGGCTCTGCTGGTTGATCGCGACGATCGCAGTGAAGTCCTCGGCAGTCGCGTCACGGAGGTGCACTAGACCGTGAACTCGACGCCCGCGGCGCGCTCGGACGCTGCCCACAGAGCGTTGGCGAGCTCTGCGTCGCGGGCAGTGCGAGACATCCCGACGAGCTTCGGACGTCCCCGCCAGCCGCCTGGACCGCTCGGCCCGACGTACTCGCCGCCGGTCAACGAAGGGTCAGTCGCGGCCATCAGCAGGGGCCAAGCGCCGGCGGCAGCCGATTGCGCGATGACCTTCGAGACCTGGTGCATGCCCATCGCCTGGAGAGACTTGCCACCAACCGACGGACCAGTCTTGGTGATGTTGGTTGACGCGTAGCCGGGGTGCGCACCGACGCTCACCACGTCGATCCCTGCCGCCTTGACCCGTCGGTCGAGCTCCATGGCGAACAGCAGGTTGGAGACCTTCGACTCGGCGTACGCCTGCGTGCGCTTGTAGCGTCGCGGCGACCCCTCGGGCGTGAACGTACGAAGGTCGACTCCGCTCGCCGCCTTGTGCATGTTGGACGACACCGAGACGATGCGGGCCTTGGACCGGACGAGCAGGGGCCAGAGGTGAGCCGTGAAGGCGAAGTGACCGAGGTGGTTGGTGCCCATCTGCAGCTCGTATCCGTCGACCGTCTTCGAAGGCTTGGGCGGGAACATGATTCCGGCGTTGTTGACCAGGATGTCGAGGTGCTCGTACGCCGCTGACACCTCGTCTGCGGCGCGCTTGACGTCCGCGAGGTTGGCGAGGTCCAGCGAGATCACGTCGATGTTGGATCCGGGAGCTTCGCTCTCGATGTGGTCGAGTGCCTCGTCGGCTTTCTTTGCATCGCGCGCGGTGACGACGAGAGAGGCGCCGTGACGGGCGAGCTCGATGGCGGCGTTGACGCCCAATCCGCCGGTCACGCCGGTGACAAGAGCGCGGCGTCCCGTCAGGTCTGGGATGTCAGCGGTTTTCCAAGGCATGAGCCAAACCTACGTGTCTGTTGCCGGGGAGTGTGTGGCGAGGCGCTGTTGGCGGCGGCACCAGAACGTGTAGCCGGCCAGTCCGATGCCGATTGCCGTGGTCAGGATCGAGATGCCCTTGGCGGTGTTCGCCTTCGACGCGAACCCGGTCACGGCGGCGTACGTGTAGGTCGCGTCGTCGACTCGGCGATCCTTCGGCGTGCACGTGATCAACTGACCCTTGCTGCCCTCATTGAGCATTCCAATGAGGTGCCACTGGTCGCTGCCGTCGTCGACCGTCAGGGCCAGCTTGGCCTCGGGGATCGGAGTGACCTTCTTGCCAGGCCCTGTTGCGCGGCACGTCACGTCGCGATCTGCCTGGACGATGTCGGTGTAGACAGCGATGCTCTTGCCGGTCCCGTCGACGCGTTCGCCAATCGGAGTCACCGACGCCTCGCGTACGGGATCCCACGCACCGGCAGCCACGATGATCGAGATGACGGCGCCGCCGAGGGCGATGAAGAAGGCCGTGAGGTACCACAGCGGGCTCGTCGGTTTCACGGAGTCACCTTCCCACAGCTAGCAAACGAAAGCCCCGACCGTTGCCGGTCGGGGCTTTGCGTCATGTCGTAAGAGATCAGAAGCTGGCGACGTCCAGCTCCATGATCGAGTCGTCGATGTTCTCGGCGATGGCACGCTCTCCGGCCATCAGCGGGAGCACGTTGCGAGCGAAGAAGCTCGCAGCCGCGACCTTGCCCTCGTAGAAGCTCTTGTCGGCGGCGGAAACGTCGCCACCGAGCTTCTCGAGCGCAACCTCTGCGCCGCGCAGCAGTAGCCAGGCGACAACGAGGTCACCGAGCACGTACACGAGGCGGGTCGTGTTGAGTCCGACCTTGTAGATCTTCTTGATGTCGCCGTTCTCGTCAGCCGGGTTGGACGCCATCAGATCGGCGAAGGCGGCACCGACGATCGCCTGCGCGTCCTCGAGGGCCTTGGCGAGCAGGTCGCGCTCGACCTTGAGCCGACCGTTGCCGGCCTCGCTCTCGACGAACTGCTGCACCTCGTTGGACAGGAAGCCGAGCGCCTGGCCCTTGTTCTTCACGATCTTGCGGAAGAACAGGTCCATGCCCTGGATCGCGGTGGTGCCTTCGTAAAGGGTGTCGATCTTGGCGTCGCGTACGTACTGCTCGACCGGGTAGTCCTGCAGGAAGCCCGAACCGCCGAACGTCTGCAGCGACTCGGTGCCCAGGATGACCCAGGAACGCTCCGAGCCGTAGCCCTTGACGATGGGAAGCAGCAGATCGTTGATCGCTTCGTCGAGCGAAGCGTCCTCACCCGTCGACTCCTTGATCAGGATGTTGTCCTGGAACGTCGCGGTGTAGATCATCAGCGAGCGCAGGCCCTCGGCGAACGCCTTTTGCGTGAGCAGCGAGCGACGCACGTCGGGGTGGTTGGTGATGACAACACGCGGCGCGTTCTTGTCC
Organism: Aeromicrobium sp.; assembly: GCF_036675695.1. Classification (GTDB taxonomy): domain Bacteria; phylum Actinomycetota; class Actinomycetes; order Propionibacteriales; family Nocardioidaceae; genus Aeromicrobium. Next base: position 2,918 of record NZ_JAKFEL010000254.1, on the reverse strand, counting down.
GAGGACTGCGTCAGGTCTGCACCCTGGACGCGCTCCTTGGCGTAGTCGAGTGCGTTGAGGTAACCGGTCGACAGTGTCGCGATGGCCTTCGAGCCGACCATCATGCGGGCGTTCTCGATGACACGGAACATCTGGTTGATGCCGTCGTGGACCTCGCCCAGCAGCCAGCCCTGGGCTGGTGCTCCATCGCCGAAGGTGACTTCGCAGGTCGTCGAGACCTTGATGCCCATCTTCTTCTCGACGTTGGTGACGTAGGCACCGTTGCGCTCGCCGGTCAGCTCGCCGGTCTCGTGGTCGAAGTGGAACTTCGGTACGAGGAACAGGCTCAGACCCTTGGTGCCGGGTCCGCCGACGCCCTCGACGCCCACGGGGCGGGCAAGGACGAGGTGCATGATGTTCTCGGACATGTCGTGCTCAGCCGAGGTGATGAAGCGCTTGACGCCCTCGATGTTCCAGGAGCCGTCTTCGTTCATCGTCGCCTTGGTACGGCCGGCGCCGACGTCGGATCCGGCGTCAGGCTCGGTGAGGACCATGGTGGCGCCCCACTGCTTGTCGACCATGAACTGGGCGATCTTCTTGTCGCGCTCGATGCCGTTCTCGAAAACGATGCGGGCGAACGCGGGACCACAGGCGAACATCCAGATGGCCGGGTTGGCGCCGAGGACGTACTCAGCGGTCGACCAGACGAGGGAAGCGGGGGAACGCTGTCCGCCGAGCTCCTCGGGAAGAGCCAGGCGCCACCACTCAGCGTCCATCCAGGCCTTGTAGGACTTCTTGAAGGAGTCAGGCATGACGACGGTCTTGGCGGCCGGGTCGTAGACCGGAGGGTTGCGATCGGAGTCGTCGAAGGATGCGGCGAGGTCTTCGCGAGAGATGCGCTCGATCTCGCTGATGATGCTCTTGGCCGTGTCGACATCCACCTCGTCGAACGGGGCGGTGCCGAGGATCTCCTGGCGATTGAAGAGCTCAAACAGGTTGAACTCGGTGTCGCGCAGATTGCTCTTGTAGTGGCTCATTGACGCCATTCCTTGTGAGGGCCGCGCTGGGCGCAGGCGGTACAGGCTGGGTTTGTTCAGGCTGGATCTGTTCAGAAAGTGCTACTGGTTAGTAACTTAAGTATCCGCCCGAGGTGGGTCAAAGACAAGTGAAGTCCCTGCGGCAGCCGTGTTGGGAGTGTCACATCGCCTGCGTTGCCAGCCATTCCGGGAAGTCCTCAAGGGATGCCAGTACGACGCTCGCTTCGGCATCGTGGAGCTCGTCGGCCGAGCACGGTCCCGTGACGACGCCGACGCCGACGACATCCGCCAGTCGAGCTGCGTCCATGTCATGCACGTGGTCGCCGACATATGCGAGTGCGCCCTGCTCGCGAAGAACCGTCGCCTTGCCGTCGCGCCAGACATCGCCGAAGACAGCATCGGCAGGCAGTCCCAGCCGGTCTACGTGGAGCCGCGCGTTGGGGCCGTACTTGGCCGTGATGACGATCGAGCGACCCCGCTTGGCGACAGCCTCGAGCGCAGCGTGAGCTCCCGGCAGTACCTCGATGAGCGGGGGCGCGATCGCGGCATAGATCTCGCGGTAGCGGTCAGCCGTGCGTGCCACCTCGCCTTCGGGGAACCAATGGGCGAGCTCGTGCTCCAGCGGCGGTCCCAGCCGCGACACAACTAGCTCGGTGTCAATCGTGGCACCGGTCTCGTCAGCCAGGTGCTGCATCGCTGCTCGGATTCCCGGTCGAGAGTCGATCAAGGTCATGTCGAGGTCGAAGCCGATCGTGGTCACGCGTTCAGTCTGTCAACATGTCCCTCATGCAGCTGGGGATGACATTGCCGATCATGGAACCCGATCTCGGACCGAACACTCTCGCGGAATGGTCCCGGGCCGTCGACGAAGGCCCGTTCTCATCGCTGTGCTTCGGCGAGCGGATGGCGTTCGACAATCCCGAGACGCTGACCCTTCTGGGTGCCGTGGCCGCGTGGACCGAGCGGGTCCGACTGGTGACGACGGTGATCGTCCCGCAGCTGCATGAGCCGGTGATGCTGGCCAAGGCTCTCGCAACCGGCGACGTTCTCAGCAAGGGACGGCTCACCGCCGGATTTGGTGTCGGAGGGCGTGACGAGGACTATCGCGCGGTCGGCGCTCCGATGTCGAGCAAGACGATGGCGGGCATGGCCGAACGCGTCGCCGTCATGAAGCGAGTCTGGGCGGGGGAGAAGGTCACCGAGGCACAGCGACCGGTCGGGCCACCACCCGTACAGCCGGGAGGCCCAGAGATCCTGGTCGGCACGACTGGTCCGAAGACGATTCAGAGTACGTCGGTATGGGCGGACGGGCTCGCCGGGTTCGAGCTCGATCTGGACCTTGCCCGTACCGAGACGCTGTTCGACGTCGCGCGTACGGCGTGGAGCGGCGCAGGTCGGCCAGCTCCGCGGCTCACCACGTCGTTCTGGTTCGCGCTCGACAACGGTGATGGCAGCGCCCGCGAGCAGATGCACCGTCACCTCCGGCACTACATGAACTGGTTGCCAGTCGACCTCGTCGAGGCTCTGGCGCCGGCGGCGGGCTTCGCCGGAACTGAAGCCGAGTTGCTCGACGTACTGAAGCGGTTCGAGGACATCGGCACGGATGAAGTGCAGCTGGTCCCAACCGGCTCCGACATCTCCGCAGTGCACCGGATCGCAGCCGCCATCTCCTGACGTACGCGGTGCTGGTCAATAGAAGAAGGCCGGCCACCCTCCTGGGGTGACCGGCCTTCGCTAGCTGTTTTGGTTCAGCGGAGCTGCGTCGGGATGCGACCGAAACCGTCGTGGTTGACGGTGCGTGCGGTGGCGCCAACTCCGATCACGGCGATGACGATTGCGCTGATAGCGGTGATGATCATTGCTGGCCTCCTTCAAAGGCTTGGTGGACTTCGTACTCTCAGT
>NZ_JAKFEL010000089.1:0-6064 GCF_036675695.1 Aeromicrobium sp. | reverse complement strand
GACATCACGATGCTGCTGCACCTCGGCGTCGAGTACGAAAAGACCGGCGTCGTCCCCTCGCAGGACAGCACCGACAACGAGGAGTTCAAGGAGGTGCTGCGCGTGCTGGCCCGTTCGGTCGCCGCGAAGCCCGATCATTGGACCAAGATCTCCAAGGACATCAAGGGTGTCTCCGAGGAGACCACCACCGGCGTCCTCCGTCTCTACGACCGCTTCCGTGACGGCACGCTGCTCTTCCCGGCCATCAACGTCAACGACTCGGTCACCAAGAGCAAGTTCGACAACAAGTACGGCTGCCGCCACTCGCTGATCGACGGTCTCAACCGCGCCACCGACGTCATGATCGGCGGCAAGGTTGCCGTCGTCTGTGGCTACGGCGATGTGGGCAAGGGCTCCGCTGAGTCGCTGCGCGGCCAGGGTGCTCGCGTCATCGTCACTGAGATCGACCCGATCTGCGCACTGCAGGCAGCCATGGACGGCTACGAGGTCAAGAAGCTTGAGTCGGTCGTCGAGACCGCCGACATCTTCATCACGACGACGGGCAACTTCGACATCATCCGTGTCGAGCACTTCGAGAAGATGAAGCACCAGGCGATCGTCGGCAACATCGGTCACTTCGACAACGAGATCAACATGGCGGGCCTCGCCAAGATCCCGGGCATCGTCAAGGACGAGATCAAGCCCCAGGTTCACCAGTGGATCTTCCCTGACGGCAAGAAGCTCATCGTCCTGTCAGAGGGTCGTCTGCTCAACCTCGGCAACGCGACGGGTCACCCGTCGTTCGTGATGTCCAACTCGTTCACCAACCAGGTGCTGGCTCAGATCGAGCTCTTCAGCAAGGCCAGCCAGTACGAGCTCGGCGTTCACGTCCTGCCCAAGCACCTCGACGAAGAGGTTGCTCGTCTGCACCTCGACGCTCTCGGTGTCGAGCTGACTGAGCTGACCAAGGAGCAGGCCGCCTACCTCGGTGTAGACGTCGCCGGCCCCTACAAGTCTGACCACTACCGCTACTGAGTTACGTAGCCACAGCATGAACGAGCGCCAGGTGAACCCATCTGGCGCTCGTTCTTGTTCACGGCTCCGTATCATTGGATTCTTATGAACGAGCGAAGCGAGAGGCTAACAGGACACTTCACGACACGGTGTCCGTATCTTTGCCTTTTGACGGAGGCTGTGTCGTGAACTACCGAAGGACGAAGCGGGATCGTGTGCTCGTCGTGGATGACGACGCCTCGCTCGCCGAGATGCTCACGATCGTCCTTGAGGGCGAAGGACTCACGACGGGTGTGTGTCGCTCCGGCGACAGGGTGATGGCTGTGTTCGCGCAGTTCAAGCCCGACGTGGTCCTGCTCGATCTGATGCTCCCGGGTCTCGACGGCATGAGCGTATGCCGACAGATCCGGGAGAAGTCAGCTGTCCCGATCATCATGCTGACGGCCAAGGCCGACACCCCCGATGTGGTGGCGGGTCTCGAAGCCGGCGCCGACGACTACATCACCAAGCCGTTCAAGAACACCGAGCTGGTCGCCCGCGTACGTGCCCGCCTGCGTCGCTCAGACACCCTCGTCGAACCGCTCGAGTTCGGTGAGATCGTGCTTGATCCTGCTGGCCACACAGTCACCCGCAAGGGTGTGCCGCTCGAGCTGACTCCGCTCGAGTTCGACCTGCTGGCCTGCCTGCTGAGTGATCCGTCCCAGGTGTTCACCCGCGAGGTCCTGCTGCAGAAGGTCTGGGGCTATCACCACCCCGGCGACACCAAGCTGGTCAACGTCCACATGACGCGTCTGCGCTCGAAGATCGAGGACGATGCTGAGAACCCTGAGATCATCCGCACGGTTCGTGGTGTCGGCTACCAGGCGATAACACCCTCCTGATGCGCGGCCTCGCCGGCATCTGGCGCCGTTCGATCCAGGCACGAGTCGTCACCAGCACGATCCTGCTGAGCGCGCTCGTCATCAGCCTGACGGGATGGGCACTGCTGCGTGACGTGGCGAGCGGTCTCGCCGAAAGTCGCCGTACGGCGGCGATCTCCGAGGCGCGCTCCGGATTCGAAGCCGCACAGGCCCGGCTCGACGCTGCGGTTGAGACAGAGCCCGGCACCCAGTCGCAAAGCCTCACGCAGATGGTCGACTCGCTCACCAGCTCGCGTGGAGAGCGACGTACGTACGAGCTCGTCCTGCAGGGACCGCTGGCTGCCGAGGGTGGTCAGGTCCCGGTTCGCTCGTCGGCCGCGATCATGCCGGACGCGCTGCCCAAGGACCTCGCCAACACTGTCAAGAGCAAGGCTGGAACCTACTGGCGCTACTCCAAGCTAGGGCTGCTCGGCGGCGAGGATCGCGAAGCCGCCGTGGTGGTCGGCAGTCAGCTGCGGGCTCCCGGCACGGGGGACACGTACGCGCTGTTCTACCTGTTTTCCATGGCTGACCAGCAGTCGACGCTCGACCTTGTACGTCGTGCTCTTCTGCTCGGCGGTCTGGCGATGGTGCTGATGGTGGGTGGCGTGGCCTGGCTCGTCTCGCGACAGGTGCTCGACCCGATTCGGATGGCGCGACGCATCGCCGAGCGTTACGCCAGCGGCAATCTCGAGCAACGCATGCACGTGAGCGGTGAGGACGACATCGCCCGTCTGAGCACGTCGTTCAACCAGATGGCGGCCAGCCTGCAGAGCCAGATTCGGCGACTCGAAAACCTCTCGCGACTCCAGCAACGGTTCGTATCCGATGTGTCGCACGAGCTCCGCACACCGCTGACGACGGTACAAATGGCCAGTGAGGTCCTGTATGACTCGCGCAAACGCTTCGATCCCCAGACTGCGCGATCTGCTGAGCTGCTCAAGGGCGAGCTTGATCGCTTCGAGTCGTTGTTGTCAGATCTGCTCGACCTCAGCCGCTTCGATGCCGGCGCAGCCAAGCTCGCGCTCGACACGATCGACCTCACCCAGGTCGCCCGCGACGCGTCCAAGGATCCGTCGATCAAGCGCAAGGGCATCAAGGTCAAGGTCATTGGTGTCGATGAGCCCGCCGTCGTCGAGGCTGACATCCGACGCATCGATCGCATCGTCCGCAATCTCCTCACGAATGCTGCGAAGTACAGCGGTTCGGACCGCCTCGAGATCGAGATCGCCCAGAACGATGACTGTGTCTCGCTGGCCGTACGCGATTTCGGCGTAGGCCTGAGCGGTGACGAGACCAACCGGGTGTTCGACCGGTTCTGGCGGGCCGACCCCGCGCGCACGCAGGGCGGTACGGGTCTGGGTCTGCCGATCTCTCGCGAGGACGCGCAGTTGCATGGCGGATCACTGGTGGCATGGGGCGAACCGGGAGAGGGAAGCGAGTTCATCCTCACGATCCCGAAGCCTGACGGATCGGCGGCGTCGCCAGCACTGACATCGGTGTACGCATGAGAAGGCCTGTGCTGGTCGCCGTGCTCGGCGTACTTCTGGTGGGCGGCTGCGGCAGCATTCCGACCTCCGGGCCAGTCACGCGGGTCGCTGACGACCAGGGCTTTGGCGAGAGCACGGTGCGGTATGCCCCGGCGCTCCCGGTGCCCGGAGCGTCACCTCAGGAGATCGTGCTCGGCTACCTCGACGCGATGCTCGCGTTCCCGGTCTCGACGGGCACGGCCTCGGCGTTCCTCACTCCGTCCGCGGCAAAGGGCTGGCGTCCGCTCGACGGAGTGCGCGTCTACTCGCGTCCGAAGGTCTCGGCTCCGGTTCCCGATCGGTCGACGGACGTCGACGACGGTGACGAAGCTGGCGACCGGGTCGTGGTGCGTATGTCGTCGTCGCAGATCGCACGGCTGGACCAGCAGGGTCGATACACCCGCATGAGCGGCGACTCCGCTCTTACCTACGGACTGCAGCAGGTGGACGGCGAGTGGCGCATCGCGACGCCGCAGGCTGGATTGTTGGTCAGCAGCAAGTACTTCAACGACTACTTCCGACCGTTCGACATCTTCATGTTCGACAACCCCGGGCGACGCCTGATCCCGGTGCCGGTCTACCTCGCTGTTGGCGATCAGCTGGCAACATCCCTGGTGGCGAGTCTCGCTCGAGGCCCAGCTGACGACGACCGGGTGACCCGCACGTATGTGCCGAAGCTGGAGTCGCTGCGAACGTCGGTGCCGATCTCCGACGGTGTGGCCGATGTTGTGTTCGACCAGGAGTTCCGCACAGCAAGCGAGTCGACGAAGGACCACCTGTCCGCGCAGATCATCTGGACGTTGCGCCAGGTCCGGGAGATCGAAGGTGTTCGACTGTCTGGCGGTGCGCCCGTCCTCACCCGCAACGGGTTTCCGGTACAGCCGATCGACTCGTGGGGGGCATTCGGCCCGAGCACATCGGGTACGCATGCGTACGGGATCAGCGATGACAAGGTTGTGCAGCTCGATGAGGAACGCATCACGCCGCTGACGGGCGAGTGGGGCAAGGATGCTCGAGGCGCCGTGCGGATTGCAGTGAGCGACGCTGGTGTGGCGGGAGTCCTGGCGGGTCGCTCGGAGGTACGAGTCACCAACCGGGCCGGCTCAGCCCCTCGTATTTTTGGCGGCAGCCAGTTCGTGACTCCCCGCTGGGACCGTGACGGCGTGCTCTGGCTCGTCGATCGCGTCGGAGGATCCACACGCGTGAGACTGGTCCGCGACGACATCATCACGGCACTGCCGATCGGGTCGCTGGCCGGTCTCAATGTCACGACGTTCTCGCTGTCACCTGGCGGTACGCGTTATGCCGCGACTGCCAATGGTGGTGTGTATGTCGGCATGATCGAGCGCAGCGACAAGAACCAGATCCTGCGCCTCACGGAGCCACAGCCGCTGGCGGTCGACGCGGCCACACCAACCTCGGCCGTGTGGTCGTCGGACACACAGCTGGCCTACCTCGCCGGCAGCAAGATCAGCCGACAGGTGCAGTACATCCGCATCGACAGCTCGGCGGGGGACAGCGGTGTCGGCGGTGGCGCACTGCTGCCCGACGTGGGCGCTGATGTCCTCGTCCTCGGTGCCGGAGATCCTCAGATTCGCTACGCGACCGACACGAAGAACCGTGTCTGGTATCTGCCACCCGACGGGACCTGGCACGTGGTGAAGTCGGCAGAGGTCACAGGCCTGACGTACGGAAGTTGAGCGTCCACAGCGCGACAACCTACGACGTGCCGGTCGTGCTGGACCGACGATGATCGACCGATGGGCAAGCTGGCGGTCTCGGCGGCCGATCTGATCCTGGGCGCGCGCTGCCCAGGGTGCGAATGTCCTGCGCTGGGACTGTGTCGATCGTGCGGAGCGTCGATCCGTCCCGATCCGCGCGTGGCGTGGCCCAAGCCGACGCCACCGGTGCTTCGCAGACCAGATGTCCTTCCGGTCGCGGCAGGCGTCAACGCGGGAGTGTTGCGCGCCGCCCTCATCGCCTGGAAGGAGCAGGGCAGGTTCGGACTTGCCGCGCCACTGGCCCATCTGCTGGCTGCCTCGGTCGTCGAGCTGTCGCCAGTCGGATCTCCAATCGTTCTGGTGCCAGTCCCCACCTCCCGTCGAAGCAAGCGTGCGCGCGGCTCGGACGTCGTGGACGAACTGGCTCGCGACAGCGCGCGACTCCTGGGCAGGATCGGCGTCGATGTCAGAGTCGAGCAGGCGCTCACCTACTCGCGGGCGACGGCAGACCAGTCCGGCCTCGACTCGTCAGCCCGCGCAGTCAACGTGCGTGGCGCGTTTCGCGTTCGTCGAGGAACGCTGCGGACGGCAGCGAGGGTGATCGTGATCGACGACATCCTCACAACCGGCGCGACGGTGGGCGAGGCCGTTCGCGCGCTGACAGCGATCGACAAGCGTCCGATCGGCGTCGCAGTCGTTGCCGCGACACCTCTCAAGTCTGAGGATCACCAAGGAGTTTCCAGGTTCCTATAGAGAAATTTGCACCGCGGGTCTAACGTCGCAATATGGCATGAGCCGAGCATCACTCGAGGCAAGGAGCTCCCATGGAAATTGTCGTCAACGGTCGCAACAGCGAGATCTCCGAACGATTCAGGGAGCACGTCGAGGAGAAACTCCTCCGGATCGACAAGTACGACACCCG
>NZ_JAKFEL010000090.1:0-6068 GCF_036675695.1 Aeromicrobium sp. | reverse complement strand
GTGGCGGTGTCACCGAAGCCGAACTTGCCGATCCAGCCGGTCATGCCCTCGTCGTTGAACGCCCAGACCCAACCCTGGACCGGGAAGTAGCAGATCGTCGCCCAGATTCCGGCGAACAGCATCCATGGGAAGAACCGCGCTCGATCGGCGATGGCGCCGGAGATGAGCGCCGTCGTGATGATCGCGAACGAGCCACCAAAGGCGACCCATCCAAGAGCGTTGCCGTCACCCTTGACCAAGGTGTACAGACCGAAGTCATTGCCGTCGACACCGAACGGGTTGCCAAGGACCCCAGGGATGAGGTCGTCGCCGCTGTCGCTCAAGACACCCATGTTGTATCCGTAGAGGATCCACAGGACGCTGATCAGACCGAGCGCACCGAAACTGAGCATCATCATCGAGACGACGCTCTTGGCCTTGACCAGTCCACCGTAGAAGAACGCCAAGCCTGGCGTCATGAAGATGACCAGCGCTGTACACAGCAGCAGCCAAATTGTTCCCGGTTCCATAATTACCTCATTCATCGATTGGAGATTCAGGACCACGGCAGCGTCTTTGCTGCGCGAGGAAGCACCTGCATCCTGACGGGCAGAGGTTATTTCGGGCTTTCTGCAGCATTACGGTCGTGTTACGGCACAGCCGCGTGTGTTAATGCTGTGTGGCGGCGAGTCAGTCGCCGTGTAGATCGGGGCGACGATCCTGTGTCCGCTCGACTGCCTTCTCGCGCCGCCAGGCGGCGATCGCCGCGTGGTTCCCCGACAAGAGGACCTCGGGCACGTCGAGCTCTCGCCAGGACGCGGGCTTGGTGTAGACGGGGTACTCGAGCAGCCCATCATCGCCGTGTGACTCCTCGACGAGCGACTCGGGATTGCTCATGAAGCCAGGGATGAGCCGTACGACGGCCTCGATCATGGCGAGCGCAGCGACCTCTCCCCCATTGAGCACGAAGTCACCGAGGGAGATCTCCTCGACCCGCCACCGGGTCGCGGCGTGCTCCATGACGCGCTGGTCGATGCCTTCATAGCGTCCGCAGGCGAAAACCAGGTGACGCTCACCGCTGAGACGCTCGGCCATCCGCTGGGTGAACACCTCGCCCGACGGTGTCGGCACGATGATGACCGACTCGTCGCTCGTCACGGAATCGAGAGCCTCACCCCAGGGCTCGGGCTTCATCACCATGCCGGCGCCACCGCCGTACGGGGTGTCGTCGACGCTTCGGTGCTTGTCTCGGGTGAATTCACGCAGGTCATGTGCGGCGATCTCAAGCAGCCCGGCTGCCTGAGCCTTGCCTGCCAACGACAGTTGCAGCGCGTCGAGATAGGCCGGGAAGATCGAGATGACGTCGATCTTCATCCGTCGGCCCTCTCGGCCTTGTCCGGGTCGAGCAGACCTTCGATCTCGTTGATCGTCACGTATCCACCGCTCACGCTGACCTCAGGGATCAGCGCGGTCACGAACGGCACGAAGACCTCGCGGCCGTCGATCTCGATCGTCAAGGTGTCCTGGTAGGGGCCGTGGACGATGCCCGTCACGGTGCCGACGACAGCGTCGCCGCTGCGGGCCTCGAGTCCGACCAGCTGGTGGTCGTAGAACTCGTCGGGGTCGTCCGGCGTCTCGACGGGATCTATCTCGGCCTCGAGGATCTTGCCGTGCAGGCCTTCGGCGGCCGTACGATCGGCGATCTCCTTGAACGAGACGACCAGGCGGCCGCTGTGATGGCGCGACTTCGCAACAGTCAGCGTGCGGTCGCCACAAATGACTGACGAGCCCGCGGCGAAACGCCGTTCGGGCTCGTCAGTTCGAATATCTACGTTGAGCTCACCGCGGATGCCGTGGGCTCGACCAATGCGGCCGATGACGACCTGCATGAGTCAGTTCCGGCGGTCGACGTCCACAAAATCGATGCGCGCGCCGCCCCTGCCGGCGATCGCGCCAGCGACCTTGCGGATGGCGGTTGCGGTACGACCCTGACGTCCGATGACCTTGCCGAGGTCGCTGGGATTGACCCGGACCTCGAAAAGCTCACCGTTGCGTGTCTGCTTGGCTCGCACGTTGACGTCGTCAGGATTGTCGACGATGCCGGCGACCAGGTGCTCGATGACCTCGACGATGGGCGCGGCCACGATCAGGCCTTTGCCTCGTCAGCAGGTGCTTCCTCGGCAGCAGGCTCTTCAGCCTTTGCCTCGTCGGCGGGAGCCTCTTCAACCTTTGCCTCGTCGGCGGGCGCAGCCTCAGCGGCAGGCTCTTCAGCCTTTGCCTCTTCAGCGGGCGCTGCCTCAGCAGCCGGAGTCTCGTCGGCGGGCGACTCGACCGGGGCGTCAGCCTCGACCTTGTCAGCCTTCTTCTTGGCCGTGGTGGCTTCCTTCGCCTCGTCCTCAGCGGCAGCGGCAGCCTTCTTGGCGGCAGCAGCCTTGCGAGTCACGGCGTCAGCCTTGTTGTCGCTGTGGAGCTCCTTGAGCGCTTCCTGGAAGATCTCTTCCTTGTCACGCTTGGGCTCTGCGAACTTCATGGTGTTCTTGCCACCGATGTCGCCGGTGATCTTGAGCAGTGCGGCGACGGCTTCGGTCGGCTGAGCGCCAACTCCGAGCCAGTACTTGGCACGGTCGCCATCGATGTTGATGATCGACGGGTCGGCCTTGGGGTTGTACGTACCGATCTCTTCAATCACACGACCGTCGCGCTTGGTGCGCGAGTCGGCGATGACGATGCGGTAGAACGGCGTGCGAATCTTGCCCATGCGCTTCAGGCGAATCTTGACTGCCACGAGTGTGGTGTCTCCTCAGAATCTTGTATGTGGTGACTTGCCGGTGCCGCGTGGGGACACGGCCGACGAAATCTGTGTGCCGGAGCATGTGGGAGAGAGGGCCCTCACGCGTACCGGACGCAAGGAGTCATTCTGCCAGACCACGGGCCCTTGCTCCAATTCGGCGGTGCCATCCAGTTGCTCAGAGAAGCCGCTTGCCCTTCTTGATCCGGCGACGGACGTCCCAGATGTAGAGGTTGAACGGGTACTCGCGCACGAATCGAGGCGAGAAGCGGGTCAGGCGACCACAGATGCGGAAGAACCGGTCGAACCTCTTCTGCTGCTTGTCAGTCCACTTGGCGTGCATCTGGTCGCGCAGAACCTGAGGCAGGAAGCCGATGGTGAAGAAGCGGCTCATGCGTACGAATGGCCAGCGCACCCAGGCCGGGAGCTGCTTGAGATTGGTCAGCGACCAGAGGTATTCGCGGGTCACGTCATCGATCTCGCACTTGGCGAGACCTTGCTCCCAGTACTCGTCGAAGGCATCGCGATCAGCTGGCCACTGGTCCTGCGTGACCTGCAGCGAGGTGCCCAGCTTGGCCGCCTCGTCGTAGATGTAGTCGGCAACGTCCTCATCGATCTCGCCGTGCATGGCCTCGTAGCCGAGCTTGAAGCCCATGTAGAGGCACGCCGCGACCCAGAGCTGAAGGTCCTTGTCGAACGCGTTGAACTTCACCTCGGCGCCGGGCTGCGACTTGACGTACTTGTGGACCTCGTTGACCGCTTCGCGATAGGCGTTGATCTCTGCTTCGGTGCCGAGCGTCGCCACCGCGAGATAGCTCAGCGTCGTGCGCAGCCGCTTCATCGGGTGCTTGAACACGTTGCCGCTGTCGACCTTGCCGTAGATCACGCCATAGCCGACCGGCTTGAGCGCCAGCTGCATGATCACGTTGGCTGTCGCGCCTTGCAGCATCATCGGGTCGAACGTGTAGCGCAGCCGATGATCGTCGGGCAGGACTGTCGCGGTCGCCATGCTGCTCCAAATCTGAGAACGTGTGTTAGCACTTATGGAACACTCCGCACACGCACGTGTCAAGATGTACGTATGAGCACGCCAGCGTCAATCCGCCCCTACGGCGGCGTGAACGCCGATCAGCGCGCCACCGAGCGCCGCGAACGGCTGCTCGAAGCGGGCCTTGATCTACTCGGATCGGCCGACGACTCGGTGTCGTTGACCGTACGCGGCGTGTGTGCGCAGGCCGGGGTCGTTGCGCGCTACTTCTATGAGTCATTCGCCGACAGCGACGCGCTCGCGGTCGAGGTCTACGAGCGGGTGATCACGCACCTCGTGGACGAGACCCTCGCAGCCCTGACGACTTCATCCGACGACGAGCAGGAGCGGATCCGCACGGGCATCAGCGCGATCGTTGCGCACCTCGCCGCTGATCCCCGTCGCGGACGGCTGATCTTCAACATCGCTCTGACGCATCCGGCGCTCGCCGCCAAGCGCCTCGAGATGGTCCGCATGTTCGCGGGACTGCTCGCGGCACAGGCCGAGTCGTTCTATGAGACTGATCGCACGACCCGTCTCGATGCCATCGCGCGATTCCTCGTCGGCGGCTTCGGCGAGACACTGACCGCCTGGTTGCACGGGGACCTCGACCTGACCCAGGACGAGGTCGTCGACCTCTGCGTCGCCCTGTTCGCCTCGTCAGCCGCGTCGCTGCGCTAGGGCGTGTCCTAGAACTCTCCGTGGCGGCCGGCACCTTCGCTGAACGCCCTGGCGCCATCCGCCGCATCGGGGTTGGACATCAGCATGTGCACGCCAGCTGCCCCCTCGGATCGCAGTGCGGAGTCGAGGGGCAGATCCCACTGGCGGTAGGCCGAGGCGCGGTCAGCCTTCATACAGGCTGCGGGGAAAGCAGCAATCTGCTCAGCGAGATCGAACGCCGCTGTCAGTGATTCACCCGTGGGTACGACGCGGTTGGCGAGCCCCATCTGCAGCGCCTCGTGCGCGCCGACAGGTCGTCCGGTGAGAATCATGTCGAGCGCGCGGCCCTGGCCGACGATGCGCGGCAGACGTACCGTTCCGCCGTCGATCAGCGGGACACCCCAGCGTCGGCAGAACACACCGAACACGGCGTCCTCCTCGACAACCCGCAGATCGGCCCAGAGCGCCAGCTCGAGACCACCGGCGACGGCGTGACCGGCGACGGCAGCGATGACTGGCTTGGAGAGCTCCATACGAGAGGGACCCATCGGACCGTCTCCCCCACCGGCGGGATCCAGCTCGTTGCGGCGAGATGAGTCGTCGAAAGCCTGCAGGTCAGCACCGGCGCAGAATGTGCCCTCAGCGCCAGTCAGCACGGCGACAGCGAGATCGTCATTGCCCTCGAACTCCTCGAACGCATCGCGGAGCTGCAGCGCCGTCGGCCCGTCGACGGCATTGCGCACCTCCGGACGGTCGATCGTGATGGTGCAGATGGCGTCGTCGATGTCGAGACGTACGGTCCGTTTCACCTCTGTGCTCATGTACCCATTCTTGCCACACGCCTGGATCACATAGAAGCCGGACCGATGCGCTCTATCCTGATCCGATGAACCCGCCACCCTGTCCTTCTTGCGCCTGCGAATACACCTACGAGATGGGCGAGCTGATCGTCTGCCCTGAATGCGCGTATGAGTGGTCGCCAGCCGAAGCCGAGGCCGCTGCGACCGAAGCGCAGATCAAGGATGCGTACGGCACCGTCCTGACCGACGGCGACACCGTGACGATCATCAAGGACCTCAAGGTCAAAGGTCAGGCGCAGTCCATCAAGGTCGGCACCAAGGTGCGCAACATCCGCCTCGTCGACGGCGTCGGCGACCACGACATCGACTGCAAGGTCGATGGGTTCGGACCCATGCAGCTGAAGTCCAGCGTGGTCAAGAAGGCTTGACGGTCTTGGCTGGCTGCCCCGGTGCCCAACCGGGCGGTCCGAACACGTAACCGAGCTTGTCGCGAAGCCGCGTGGCGCGCCGGGCGTCCTGCCAGATGCGCTTGTACTCGCCGTACTGCAGCGACCACACGTTGTACGTCTCGACCGGCACCGTCAGCCCGTAGGTCGGGCGATGCAGCTCAGGCTGGAACGACTTGAACATCCGGTCCCAGATGATCAGCATTCCTGCGTAGTTGCGGTCGAGGTAGATCGGATCGGAGCCGTGATGCACGCGATGGTGCGACGGGGTGTTGAAGATGAACTCCCACCAGCGCGGGAGCTTCTCGATCTTCTCGGTGTGCAGGTGGAACTGCCAGATCAGGTTGATCGAGAAGACGAAGTAGATC
>NZ_JAKFEL010000200.1:0-6081 GCF_036675695.1 Aeromicrobium sp. | reverse complement strand
GTTGTTCTCCACCGCAGTCGCCCCCGGCGCAATCGAAAAGGCCATCGCCATAAAGATCGCACCTCGCGCCATACCGGAAATCTGCTTTGTTTTCATTTCGATGACTCCTTGAATTGAAGACATGAAGCCAGTGCATGGCCGACAGCTGCCGGCAGTGAACTGAGAACGGCGGAGTCACACTATAAGCTTGCCGTCTCGGCGTGGCAAGGAAGACTACGCAAAACTCCTGGCCAAACTCCAGCTGGGCCACTCGAGAAGGAGCGCCCGAACGCCAGCTCATGCAAAAGAGTCATGCTCATGCGCATGGCTCAATCGCTTCTGATCCGATCACTCTCATTCAATCGATCAACGCGACTGCCGCGTTCAACCGATGCATGCCGCCGCCATGCGACCGCTCTGCATTGCGCGAGATCAAATCCCTATGGCCGAAATGGCTGCACATTCACCCCCCTCGAACTGATTGCATCTGGACGACAAAGAAAGGGTAAGCAATGAACGTGATCGACTCCGTGACGCAGGACCTCCTGGACAAGACCGAATTCCTGGCGATCGTGACGCAGGGCCCGGACGATCCGCACTTGGCCGGCAACTGGGGCGACTATCTGCGCCGCATCGGGCTCGAGGGGACCGCATCATTCTCCCCGCTGGCCACTACCACGAAACCGAGAAGAACTTGCAGCGCAACAATCGCATCCAGGTACTGGTCGCTTCCCGGTCGGTCAAGGGGAGCCATGGCCCGGGCCAGGGCTGCGTGCTGCGCGGAACCGGCATTATCGTGACCGAGGGCGAAGCGGCCGACCGAGCGAAAGCGGTGTTCCCATGGGCTCGCGGCGCGCTTGTGATCGAGGTTCAGAGTGTCGGAATGCAGCTTTAGCCTGCGGGCCGGAACGCGCCGACTAGCACACCGCTGAGATGTCGCTTTCTAATTCGAAGCGACGTTCACTTTGAACAGGAACCCGCTCAACGCGTCTCGCACCTGCGGCACTGTCGCCTCCAGCCCTGGCGGCAGCCGGACGCTCACGGTCATGCCCCGCCTTCCGCCCTCCCTCACCCAACGGCTGCATCCGAACGTATTGAACTGCTACTGCCGCCCCATTGCGGTCACCGAGAATTGGGCTTTGAAAGGCGGGACTGCAGCGATTCCGGTCTTTCTCGGCCGACCCGTGAACTCACGGTCTAGGACCCACTCCGGTCGTCCATGTGCACAGGCAGTTGCGATACGAACGACCGGCCTACAAGGTACTGCGGACATGGTCCAACGTCCGCCCGCAGTGCCGAATTCTCAAGATCGGCCGCACAAGGTGCGCCGACGCTGGCCGGCACTGAGTTCGTATCGAATGTCCGCTGTTCACGGGGCGAACTCACACTGCCGATCCGAAGGCGACATTCGCGTTTGCTTGCCAGGTACTCAGTTGAACGGCAGCTTTCGGGAAGAGCTGACGTTCAGAAACCGCGTAATCCACCTTGGTCCGGTGAGATTTCAGCCGGTCTTGGGCCATCTGGTGGCCTGAACTCGGTAGAAACTGCTTGATAGCACACTTGGGGAGGCCACCAGGGGGGCGGTCCGGGGGAGATAAAGCGAAAGCATGTCGTCAAGGCGCAGGGCCGGCGGGTTTTTGGTTCACGTCGGCGTTGGCGATATGTGCGTCGTACTCGCCCGTGAGACACATCGAAGAGTTGTGGACGGTTTCATCACATCAACATGGAGTTGTCTGTCGGGAGGC
This sequence comes from Aeromicrobium sp., assembly GCF_036675695.1. Classification (GTDB taxonomy): domain Bacteria; phylum Actinomycetota; class Actinomycetes; order Propionibacteriales; family Nocardioidaceae; genus Aeromicrobium. Next base: position 4,357 of record NZ_JAKFEL010000200.1, on the reverse strand, counting down.
GAACCGTCAGCGGCTGGACCAACGTCGGCGCTCTGTCGATCGGTAGATTGCCACCGCCAACGCAACAGGCTGGATCCTTGGCCCGACCCGGCAACGGTCGCGGGAACGGACCTACAATAATAGTGAGGCAGGGGGGATGTGAACACCACAACACAATCCCGCGGTTCCGGCCCGTAAACTCGGAGTCGACACTCATCAGGCTGGTGATCGGTTTGTTATCGACACAGGCGGGGGAGACAGCGGACTTTCAGAGCTGGACCGCAACCAGAGGAGCCATATGCCGAGTGACACGAGCGGGGTCGGTGGCGAACGGCCGACGCGGTTACAGGTCCGACTTCTTGGTGCCGTCGAGATCATCCTGGACGGCCGGCGTCTTCGCGCCTTCAACTCTCTTCGCTTGCAACGGTTCCTGGGGTTGATCGCGTTACGCAGAGACCCGCAGCACCGCTCACGACTCGCGTTCGAGCTCTGGCCCGACTCCGACGAACATCAGGCGCGCACCAACCTCAGAAAGCTGCTCCACGACTTCCGTCATTTCCTTCCCGACATCGGTGAGTTCGTCGAAATCGACAACGAGACTGTGCGGTGGATTCCGGGTGGGCCGAGCGAGGTCGACGTGCTGAGGTTCCAGGATGCCATGGCGGCTGGTGATTTCGAGCTCGCCGCGCGCCTCTTTTCGGGCGATCTCCTTCCGGCTTGTTATGACGACTGGGTCCTGGATGAGCGAGCGAAACTTCGAGCTGAGGCGTATAGGGCCCTCGTGCGGCTGACAGAAGAGGCTGCGAGGCGCGACGACCACCAAGCCGCGATCAGGCATACCCAACGCATCATCGACCTGGAGCCAACCGACGAAGCGGCCGTTCGAATTCAGATGCAAGCACATCTCGCGCTTGGGCGTAGAGCCGCGGCGCTGCGCTCCTACCACCGGTACGCGGAGGTGCTCGAGCGCGACCTCGCGGTGGCACCAGGCGAGGCGATCAGGGCCATGTACCAGCAGCTCCGGGCTGACACACTCAACCGCGACGAAGTGCAGGGCAAGGACCTACCCGTCGCAGAATCGCCTTTCGTCGGCCGCGACCGCGAGTGGAGCCAGCTCATCGGGGCATGGAGCACCGCGCGGGAGACGGGGGCACATCTCTTGTTGGTGACCGGGGAACCGGGGATCGGAAAGTCCCGTCTCGCATTGGAACTCGGCCGCCGCGTTCGATCAGAGGGACACGTGGTGGCATCGGCTCGTGCGTACGAGGCTGCCGGCAGACTGCCGTGGGGTCCCGTCGTCGACCTACTGCGATCGGATGCTCTGCGAAGCCACATCGACACGCTCGACACGGTCTGGAGGGCCGAGCTCGCTCATCTCCTGCCCGAGCTCCTCGACGCTTCCCGGTCATCTGAATGGAGCCAGGCGGGCGACTCGGCTCAGCGCCATCGGTTGTTCGATGCTGTGAACCGAGCCATCGTCGTCGGCGACCGCCCGCGCTTGCTGATCATTGACGATCTGCAGTGGTGTGACGCCGAGACCATTGAGTTAATCGGTTTCGTTGTCCGTTCCGGAAAGACGGCGCCAGTCCTCATCGTCGGTACTGTCCGCTGGGAGGAGATCCCACAGCATCATCCCCTCGTTGGACTTGTAGACGCCTTGGGCCACGACAAGGCGGTGACTATCGTGCCACTCGACCGACTCGACGAAGCCACCACTGCGACGCTCGCTGCCCGGCTACGCGATGAAGACACGATTGATCCGGAGCTGGCGGCACGACTCTGGAGCGAGACAGAAGGCAATCCGCTCTTTGTCATCGAAACTCTTCGAGCCGGGATTTCCTCTGGTGGAAGCCAGGCAGTCCTCACACCGACGATGCGGGCGGTGCTGCGCGCCCGACTGGGCCAACTCACTGACGGTGCCCGGCGACTAGCCGAAGTGGCGGCCGTCATCGGTCGGCCCTTCTCGATCGGTCTGATGGTCTCGGCCACTAAGGCCGATGAGCGCGAGCTCGTGGAGCATGTCGACGAACTCTGGCGTCGCCGGATCATTCGCGAACAGGGGCTCACGTACGATTTCAGTCACGACAAGCTTCGGGCGGTTGCCCTGGAGATGGTCAGTCCGGCTCGTCGACGCCAACTCCATCGAGCTATCGCCGAGGCGATCGCGGTCGAACTCCACAGCGACATCGACGCGGCCAGCCCGCAGCTGGCCGCACACTACGACCAGGCCGGCATGGCCGAGCCGGCCATCGATGCCTACCGTGTGGCGGGGGCCCGAGCGGTGGCCGTGTCGGCCTTGGAAGAAGCGGTCACCATGTTTCAGCGAGCGCTCGCACTGCTCGCCGACCTGCCACCGTCACCCGGCCGCGATGCACTCGAACTCGACATCCGGATCGCCCTCGGATCCCCGCTTGTTGCCCTCGAAGGTTACGGCTCCAAGGGTGCGCACCAACTCTACGAGCGAGCCCTTTCGATTTGCCGCAAACTTCACAGACCCGTGGCGCCGCCGATCCTCCGCGGTCTTGGCCTCGCCCGGCTGCAGGGCTGCCGCTTCGACGATTGCGATGAACTCGCCCGGGCCCTTCTCGAGCATGAGAGTGATGATCCGATCGCCAGGACAGAGGGCCGATATCTCCTCGGCGTGAGCGCGTTCTGGCGGGGCGATCTGGCCAGAGCCCGCCCCTATCTCGATGGCGCGATCGAAGCCTATCGCGTGTCCCATCGCGGCGAGCATCTGAGCTTGTACGCCCAGGACCCGAAGGCGGTTTGCCTCGTACGGCTGGCCTGGGTCGAGCTGTGGGCCGGAGATGCTGGTCGGGCCAACGAGACAGCCCGATTTGCTCTTGAGATCGCCGTCGATCTCGATCATCTGATGACCTTGGGGTACGTGATCACTTACGCGGCGATCATCGCGGCCGAATCCGAAGATCTCGCCCGCCTCGCCGAGCTGCTCGGGGAGGCCGACCGTCTATGGAAGCGTTTTTCGGACCGCTACCTCATGGTCGTCCTGCAGGCCCTTCGGGGCTGGCTGGACGTCTGTGAGGGATCGGCTGAGGGCATCGAGAAGATCGTGCGGTCGGTGGCACGCTCGCGTACCGAAGGGGAGACTCTTCATCTGACCTACACCCTTCTTCTCCTCGCCCGGGCTCGCGGCATGCTCGGCGAGCTCCGCCAGGGACGAGCCGCCACACGCGAGGGGCTCTCGTGGTCACACCGCTGCAACCAGCGCTATCTCGAGGCCGAGCTGTGGCGAGTCGACGGTGAGCTGGCTTATCGCAGCGGGGAAACCGAAGCCGCCGCCGCTTCTTTGCGCAGTGCCGTCGAGATCGCCGGCGCTCAAGGGGCGGGCTGGCTGGAGCTTCGGGCGCTCCACTCCTTGGCCAGTCGATTTCCCGATGAGGCGTTGCGCGAACAACTTGGGGAGCTCCTCGAGACCATTCCGTCGGGCCATGATCTCCCGGCGTTCCGGGCAGCAACCGGCTTTCTGAGCGAGTCCGGCTGAGAGGGAACGCTTCGGGAACGCCCGAGGGCGCATCCTTGCTGAAACGGATGCAAAGGAGCACCCCATGAGCGACACGATCAAGGCATTGACCGAAGCGGTACGGGGCCGCGTCGTCACCCCTTCGGATTCCGACTACGACGACGCTCGCGCTGTCTACAACGCCATGCACGACCGCAGACCCCGCGCCGTTATCCGTTGCGTGGATTCGGCCGACGTGATGGCTGTGGTCACGGCCGGCCGCGACGCCGGGCTCGACCTGGCAATTCGCGGCGGTGGCCACAGCGTTCCCGGATTCGGCACAGTGGACGGCGGCCTGGTCATCGACCTGTCGAGGATGAACAGCGTTCGGGTCGACCCGGTCAAGAAGATCGCCCGGGTTGGGGGCGGCGCGACGTGGGGTGATGTCGACCATGCGACCTACCCGTTCGGCCTGGCAGCGCCCGGCGGGATCATCTCGACGACCGGGGTAGGCGGCCTGACGCTGGGCGGCGGCATCGGCTACTTGACCCGCGGCGTCGGTCTGTCCATCGACAACCTGCTGGCGGCCGATGTCGTTCTCGCCGATGGCCGGCAGGTCACTGCGAGCGATTACCAGAACGAAGACTTGTTCTGGGCCTTGCGCGGCGGCGGCGGCAATTTCGGTGTCGTCACCAGCTTTGTGTTTCAGCTCCACGAGGTCGGTGACATCGTGGGCGGCCCGCTGTTCTACGAGTTCGATGATGCCGCGGCGGTCCTGGAGTGTTACCGCGATTACATTGCGGATGCGCCCGAACAGCTCGGATGCTTTTTCGGCTGGCAGATCGCTCCTCCTCTGCCGTTCATCCCCGAGGGCCGGGTCGGGGATCTGTTCTGCGTACTGGTCACGTGCTGGAACGG
>NZ_JAKFEL010000170.1:0-6132 GCF_036675695.1 Aeromicrobium sp. | reverse complement strand
GCGGCCAGGACCACGGTGTGTGGGGAGGCTTGAGCGAAGACGAACGTCGTACGCTGAAGCGCCGCAATGCTCGGGCACGTATTCGTACTGCCTGACGTACACGTATCGGTGAACCCCGTGCTCCTTGGAGCGCGGGGTTCTTTGCGTCCCCAGCCGTTTCTAGACCAGCAGCGAGATCGCGACGGTCGTACCGCCGCTGTTGCGACGCTCGAAGGTCAGCGTGCCGCCGAGCTCGCCCTCGACCAACGTCGTGACGATGGAGAGTCCGAGGCTGTCAGCGGGATCGAAGTCCTTCGGCAAGCCAACACCATCATCACTGACTCGCAGGCGGACACGGTCACGTATCCGGTTGACCGCAAGCGTGAGCGTGCCGCCGCCGGGCCCGTACGCGTGCTCCACAGCGTTCTGGATGAGCTCGGTCAGCACCATGGCCAGCGGGGTTGCTACGACTCCGGGCAGAGAACCGAACGAACCGACTCGGTCGGCATGAACGACACCGACGTCAGGTCCACGAGAGACATCGAGGACATTGCGAATCAGGCGGTCGGCGATGTCGTCGAAGTCGACCTCGTCACCGAACGACTGGCTCAGCGTCTCGTGCACCAGCGCGATCGAACCGACTCGTCGTACGGCGTCATCGAGTGCGGCACGTGCCTCGGGCAGCTCAACGCGTCGCCCTTGAAGGCGGAGCAGCGCCGCGACGGTCTGCAGATTGTTCTTGACCCGGTGGTGAATCTCGCGGATCGTCGCTTCCTTCGACACGAGCTCGCGTTCACGCAGCCTCAGCTCGGTGACGTCTCGCAGCAGGATCAACGCGCCATTGCGATGCCCGCCCGACCTCAGAGGGATGACGCGCAGGAGCAGCGATCCGGTCGCGTTCTCGATCTCGGCCTCTCCTCCCGCATCACCGCGCAGCAGGCCCAGCGGCCCTCGGTCGGTTGGTCTCCGGTCGATCAGGCCCGTCGTGACCTCCCCCAGCTCCGCACCCATCAAGTCACCGGCAAGCCCGAGCCGTCGATAGGCCGACAGCGCGTTCGGGCTGGCATACGCGACACGGCCGCGCCCATCTGTACGGATCAGGCCATCGCCAACACGCAACGAGTCGGCCAGGTCGGAGCGGATTCCCTCAAGGGGGAACTCACCGCGCTGGATCATGTCGATCAGCTCGTCGGCCGCCTCGAGGTACGTCGCCTCGAGCTCACTCGCCGTACGAGGTGCGCTGTCGCTGCGCCGCGACGAGATGATCGCGATCGTCGAGCCTTCACGCTTCACCGGGATCGTGCGGGTCCGGACTCGCGTACCGTCCGGCATCTTCTCGACCTGCTCGTCGACGACCTCGCCGGACGCGAGCGCCAGGTCGAGGCGATCAGTGTGTCCGGCCGGCAGGAACGTGCCCGCCGCATCCTCGAGCAGTGTGGTGGGGCCCGTCGTCGGGCGGATCTGGGCACCGGCCCACATACCCTTCGACTCGGCATCGGGCACCCACAGGACCAGGTCGGAGAACGACAGGTCCGCAATGATCTGCCAATCCGTCACCAGGGCATGCAGCCATGAGACATCGCTGGTCGACAGCGACGTCTGGAATCGCGCGATGTCATCCAGCGAGGGCACACGTCAAGGGTAGTGCGGAGCGGCGCATGTAAGGATGGATGAGTGTCTGAGGCGTACTGGCAATCAGTGATGCAGGCCGGTATGGAAGTACCGGCCGATCGAAGTCTGGACGAGTGCACAGTTGAGCTCGTCGAGATGCTCGGCCACCCCAATCCGCGCTGGCGCGAAGACATCGCCTACCCACTGCTGACGACCTGGATCACCAAGGGTGTCTACGACGACCTGCTCTCCGGCCTGGGCGATGGCATCGTCCCCGGGCTTCGCTACGGACTGGGGCATGACGGCGACCTTTCGGTGCTTCGCCGCTCCTACAGCGCGCTGATGCTCGCCGAGATCATCGGGCGCGACAACAACGAGCACCTGATGACGTCCGACTCGGTGCTTGCCTGGGGCGACAGCGCGACAGCTTGGTACGTACGCGAGCAGGATCACCGCGGCTGGGTGCCCGAGCAGGGCTGGGCCAATGCGATCGCACATGGTGCCGACCTCCTCGCTGCCCTCGCCCGCTCGCGCCATTTTGGTCGCCTCGAGCTCACCGTCCTGCTCGACGTCATCGCCGATCGTGTGCTCACGCCGACGTCCTACATCTGGCGTCACGGCGAGGAGGACCGGCTGGCGTATGCGGTCATGACGTTGCTGCATCGCAATGCGCTCGATGCGGGCATCGTCGAGCCGTGGCTGGCCCGACTCGGCGCCGGTATCCAGGTCCCACGCACACGCGGCCATATCGAGGCCGAGTGGCCGTCGCCGTCAGTGCGCAACACCTCATCGCTGCTCCGAGCCCTTCACCTGCAGCTGGCGCTCGGCGTGCAGGGTCGGGCCGACCTGCGCGCTGACGCCGAGCTGTTCGCCGAGCAGCCCGCTCATCGTGCCGACCTGATCCTGGCTGTGCTCGACCAGATCCGCGCCGAAAGCCCGTGGCTCTATCGTCCGACCACGCGCGCCAAACCCATCACGTGAGCGCTCCGACCACCGGGTGCTCCGCCCGTTTAGTAGCGTGCGTCCCATGACTGACGAACCCCAGCACGGCGGAGTCCACGCCGTAGACGTGGCCCGCGCCCACGGTGTCGAGCACATGTTCACCCTGTCCGGCGCCCACGTATTCCCGATGTACGACGGCGCCGTCAAGGCTGAGCCGGCGATGCCGATCATCGACGTGCGCCACGAGCCAACCGCCGTCTTCGCGGCCGAGGCGATCGGCAAGCTGACCCGCAAGCCGGGTCTCGCCGTGCTGACCGCCGGTCCCGGTGTCACCAACGGCGTCAGTCCCATCGCTCAGGCCAGCTTCTCCGGCTCGCCGCTGGTCGTCGTCGGCGGACGCGCCCCCAACAACCGGTGGGGCTCAGGCAGCCTGCAGGAGCTCGACCAGCCACCGATCGTCGAGAGCATCTCGAAGTCAGCGGTCACGGCCCACAAGGTCGATGACATCGCGCCCGTGCTCGATGAGGCGTTCACGCTCGCCGGTTCTTCGCACCGCGGCCCGACCTTCGTCGACGTACCGATGGACGAGTTCTTCAACGCCACCACCGTCACCACCAAGTCCAAGGGCAACACGACAGCGCCGATCGAGCCCGACTCCGGTGCTCTGGCCAAGATCGCCGGGCTCCTGCGTGAGTCGGCTCGCCCAGTTCTCGTGATCGGCACCGACGTTTGGGCTGATCACGCCGAGCAGGCGGCGCTTCAGTTCGTCGAGGAGACCGGCATCGCCGTCATCTCCAACGGCATGGGACGCGGCATCATCCCCGGCGGTCACCCGCAACTGGTGACGAAGGCCCGCTCGACGTCATTCAACGGCGCCGATCTGGTGATCGTCGTCGGTACGCCGCTCGACTTCCGCCTCGGCTACGGCATCTTCGGCGGCAAGGAAGGCGCGGCACCGGCCAAGACGGTGCACATCGCCGACTCCCCCGGCCAGGTCTCGACCCATGCCGAGATGGCCGCTTCGGCCAGTGGTGACCTGACGCTCGTCTTCAACGGAGTGCTCGCAGCTCTCCAGTCGGACGCCGGCAGCAAGCCTGACTGGTCACCGTGGCTCAGCACATTGCAGGACGAGGTCAAGGCGGCAACTGCTCGCGACAATGAGCTGCTGACCGCCTCGGCCGACCCGATCCACCCCGCCCGCATCTACGGCGAACTGTTGCCTCGACTCGCAGACGACGCAGTCGTGATCGGCGACGGCGGAGACTTCGTCTCGTTCGCCGGCAAGTTCGTCGAGCCCAAACTCCCGGGCGGCTGGCTCGATCCGGGTCCGTACGGCTGCCTCGGCGCTGGAATGGGAGCCGCGATGGCCGCCCGAATCGCGAAGCCATCGAGCCAGGTCGTCCTCCTCTACGGAGACGGTGCCGCTGGTATGTCGCTGATGGATGTCGACACCTTGGTGCGCCACAACCTGCCGATCGTCATGATCGTCGGCAACAACTCGGCATGGGGTCTCGAGAAGGGCCCGATGCAGTGGCTCTATGGCTACGACGTGGCCGCCGACCTCGCACCCCAGACGCGCTACGACCAGGTCGTGACCGCACTGGGCGGTGGCGGCGAGATGGTGACCGACCCCAAGGACATCGGTCCCGCACTGGATCGCGCGTTCGCCTCCGGCGTCCCGTACCTCATAAACGTCATGACCGACGTCAACGCCGCGTACCCGAGGGCGACGACCGGGATTTGAGCGTGGAGATTCGCGAGGCCCGTGAAGACGAGTACGCCGCGGTGGGCGACCTGACCGTTGCCGGATATGACGCTGACGGCTACCTCACCCATCCCGACGGGACATTTGACGACAACTACGCAGGTTGGCTCCGCGACGCCGAGTCGCGAGGACGCAGCAGCGTGCTTCTGGTTGCTGCCGAGGGTGACGAGTTGCTCGGCACTGCCACCTGGTGCCCGCCCGGCTCGTCGGAGCGAGAGGTGTCCACATCAGACACCCAGGGCGAGTTCCGTACGCTCTCGGTCGCTCCAGACGCCCGCGGCCGTGGCATCGGTCGGGCTCTCGTCGACGCATGTTTCGACAGGGCCCGCGCTGCCAGCCTGACGGAGGTCGTGCTCTGCTCGCTCGAGGAGATGAAGCCGGCGCACCAGCTGTACGAGTCGTTCGGTTTCGTCAGACGACCCGAGCTCGACTGGTCACCAGAGCCCGATGTCACCCTCTGGGCATTCTCGGCACCCGTAACCTGAGCGCATGGAAACGGCATCAGTGACCCACACCGTCCGCGAGGCCCACACGGCGATCGCTGTCGGGAGCGGGGACCTGCCCGTTCTCGGTACGCCGGTCGTGCTCGCTTGGTGCGAAGAAGCAACCTGCGCCGCGCTCGATCTCGCTGCTGAACAGACAAGCGTTGGCACCCGGGTGGATCTCGAGCACCTCGCTGCCAGTCCCGTCGGGACCGAGGTCACCGCGACCGCAACGGTGATTCACATCGACGGAAGGCTCGTACGGTTTCAGGTCGCCGCACTGGACGCCGCCGGAACGTTGTTGGCGAGCGGTGAGATCCGTCGGGTGATCGTGGACCGGGAGCGATTCATGAGTCGGATCAAGCCTGTGGGAGACTAGGCCTTCCAGCTTTTCGAGGAGGATCAATGAGCCGTCGAGGCCGCAAGCGCCGCGCTCGCAAGAAGAAGGGCGCAAACCACGGCAAGCGTCCCAACGCTTGACCGTCGTTTCCAAGACATGAGAAATCCCCGTCCATCGGACGGGGATTTCTTGGTTCCCGGGTCAGGGGTTCTTGGTCTCGGTGATCTGGACCTGAACAGTCCGAATCGAGACGAGGACCTTTTGCCGGAGCACCTCGGGGGCGACCTCCGAGCACGAGCGCGACACGAGTGACTTCACGACCCGTTCGAGCTCGTACTCAGACAGGCATGGGGTGCACTCGTCGATGTGGGTCTGGATCTCGGCACAGCTGGCGCTGTCGATCTCCTGGTCGATGAAGAGATAGAGGTTCTCGAGAGCCTTCTCGCAGTCGGGTCCGTCGCACTCGTTCATGCCGTCACCTCCGACAAGAAGAAACGATAAGTCGGCAACGGCATGAAGGGCCACATGTTCACTCGCTGGCGCTCGTTCATTTTGTGTCACCTCCACCGGTGACGGCCATGCCGCGATCGCGGGCATAGTCGCTGAGCATGTCGCGGAGCATACGACGGCCGCGGTGCAGTCGGGACATGACTGTGCCGATCGGCGTCTCCATGATCTCGGCGATCTCCTTGTAAGGGAAACCCTCGACGTCTGCGAGGTAGACGGCCATACGGAAGTCTTCGGGCAGAGCCTGAAGCGCGTCCTTGACGTCACTGTCAGGCAGATGCTCGAGGGCTTCCATCTCGGCGGACTTGAGACCTGACGAACCGTGCGACTCCGCGCGCGCAATCTGCCAGTCCTCGATCTCGTCGGTGACTTGCTGCGGCTGGCGCTGCTTCTTGCGGTAGGAGTTGATGTAGGTGTTGGTCAGGATGCGGTAGAGCCACGCCTTGAGGTTGGTGCCCGGCGTGAACTGATGAAAAGCGGTGAAAGCCTTGGCGAAGGTCTCTTGG
>NZ_JAKFEL010000205.1:0-6160 GCF_036675695.1 Aeromicrobium sp. | reverse complement strand
GTCGGCACGCGCTCCAGCGTACGTGGATAGCGTGTGTCTCCGCATGACCCGCCCTGATGTGGGAAACTTCCTGCGGGTGCACACACTGTGACCCATGCAACAGGGACAGAAGGAATCATGACCGACGACGTTCTCCGCCAGGCACCGCTCTTCTCAGGTCTCGACGACGAGGCAGCTGGGGCACTCGAGGCATCCATGTCCCCGGCGACCCTTCGCCGCGGCGAGATTCTCTTCAACGAGGGCGACGACGGCGACCAGCTGTACGTCGTCACCGACGGCAAGGTGAAGCTCGGCCGCACCTCCCCGGACGGTCGCGAGAACCTGTTGGCCATCCTCGGCCCCGGCCAGATGTTCGGCGAGCTGTCGTTCTTCGATCCCGGACCTCGCTCGGCCACCGCCACTGCCGTCACCGATGTCGAGCTCAAGAGCCTCGGTCACGCAGCGCTCAGCCCCGTGCTCAGCGCCCATCCTGACGTCGCCCACGCACTCCTCAACCAGCTTGCGGGACGTCTGCGCCGCACCAACGAGGTCGTCGGCGACCTGGTGTTCTCCGACGTACCCGGTCGCGTCGCCAAGGCGCTGCTCGATCTCGCCTCCCGCTTCGGCCGTCGCGCCGACGACGGCGTACACGTCAATCACGACCTCACGCAGGAGGAGCTGGCTCAGCTCGTCGGCGCATCGCGCGAGACCGTCAACAAGGCTCTTGCGGACTTCGCGTCACGCGGCTGGCTGCGCCTCGAACCCCGCAGCGTCGTCATCCTCGATCTTGAGCGACTGCAGCGACGAGCTCGCTAGTTGTTGTCCTTGAGGTACGTGAGCTGAGCCGCAACCGACAGGTCAGCGGCCGGCCACAGCATCTCGTCGACATCTGAGTAGACCCGCTCGACCACCTCGCGCGGGGTGACTGCGCCAGCCTCAACGGCCGCGCGTACCTGATCAAGTCGTTCGGCCCTGTGCTCGAGATAGAAGTCCACTACTGCAGCAGGGTCGTCGATGACCGGTCCGTGACCAGGGAGGATGCGGCTCACCAGCCCTTCCTCGATGAGCTCACGGATGTGTGCCAAGGAGTCGAGGTACGGGCCGAGGACACCGTCAGGATGCGCCACGATCGTCGTACCGCGCCCGAGGATCGTGTCACCGGAGAACAGCGATGCCTCCGCGCCGATCATGAAGCAGGTCGAGTCATTCGTATGCCCCGGTGTCGCGAGCACCTCGATCTGCAGGCCATCGACGTCGATGACCTCTCCATCGACCAGCGGCCCAGCATTGCGGCAGAACTCCGGATCGGTCGCCCGTGTCGGCGCTCCCGTCAGGTCCACCATCCGTGAGAGGGCATCGGTGTGGTCGAAGTGCCGGTGCGTGAAGAGCACCAGGCCGACCTCGCCTGCTGCCTCGACGACGGCGGAGATGTGAGCCTCGTCGTCCGGACCGGGATCGATGACGACCGCCCGGCCGGAGCCTTCACGAAGGATCCAGGTGTTGGTGCCCTCGAGCGTCATCATTCCCGGGTTGTCGCAGCGAAGCACCGACGCGCGCTCCGTCACCTTTGTCGTCGTCATGACAGACCCTCCGTGTCACTCTCGAGGAACAGCTCGCCGTCGACCTCGACCAGCTTCGGCTCGATGGCTCGTACGATGCGCTTTTCCGCTGCCGTCAGCACCTCAGGTGCGGCGAGGTCGGCGATCTCCTTGCAGGTGAAGAACGTCGGCGGCAGCATGCCCGAGGCGCCGCTCTCGACTGCCTCGAGGACCTTGCTCAGCGGTGCCCAGAGCGCATGATCGGACTCACGGGCGAGCTCACCGACGGACTGGCCCTCGGGGAGAACAGCCACGAAGAACCGGGTGTCGAAGCGGCGGGGCTCGAAGATCGGGGTGATCCAGTGCGACCACGCGCCCAGCAAGTCCGCACGGAGCACGAGGCCGGAGTCAGCTAGGTAGGCAGCAAACGTCAGCTCGCGCGCCTCAAGAGCGAGTCGAGCAGCTTGGAACTCCGGGCTGCTGGTGTCGGCAACCACCGAGTCCGCGTCGGGGCCGGCAAGCAGCACTCCCGACTCTTCGAACGTCTCTCGCACTGCGGCACACACAAGCCCCTTCGCGATGTCTTCGGAGCAACCGAAGCGCTCGGCCCACACGGAAGGTGGCGGACCGGCCCACGGCACCTCAGCGTTGCGGTCGGCGTCGTCGACACCACCACCGGGGAACACGTACATGCCGGGGGCGAACTCCATGGTCGGCTGGCGACGCAGGAGGTAGGCCTCGATGCCGGCAGCCCCATCGCGTACGACAACCACCGTCGCCGCATCACGCGGCACGACCGGGTTGTCAGCGGCAATCGCCGCCCGCTCCTTGAGCATCTCCGGGACGGGGATGCGCATCGTCAGCCGATCTCGACGATGAGCTCGACCTCGACTGGGGCATCGAGCGGGAGAACCGGTACGCCGACGGCGCTGCGAGCATGCTGTCCGGCATCACCGAACGCCGCTCCGAAGAGCTCGCTCGCACCATTGGCGACACCGGGTTGTCCGGTGAAGTCGGGCGTGCTCGCGACGAACACGGTCGCCTTGACGACGCGTACGACCTGGTCGAGATCCTCGACCTGCGACTTCACGGCGGCGATCGCATTGAGGGCGCACTGTTTGGCGCAGTCGTAGGCCTCTTCGGCCGACACCTCGCCACCCACCTTGCCGGCGAGGAGCAGCTGGCCGTCGCGAAGCGGCAGCTGCCCCGACGTGAAGACGTACGAACCTGAGCGCACGGCAGGCACGTAGACCGCCACCGGCGCGGGCACGGTGGGCACGACGAGGTCCAGCCCCGCGAGACGGTCCTCGACCGCGCTCATTCGACCGGACGCTTGAAGTAGGCGACGAGGTTCTCGGGATTCATACCCGGCACGATCTGGACGAGTTCCCAGCCGTCAGACCCGAAGTTGTCAAGAATCTGCTTGGTCGCGTGCACCAGCACCGGTGCGGTCATGTATTCCCATTTGCTCATGACGCGACTCTAGTGCGTCCAGTACTGAGTCTCCCCGGGACGGACTCAGAGCTTGGAACCGACGAGCTCCATGCCCGCTTCGGCCTGAGCCCTCACCGCATCCTCCGTGACAGCTGCTCCGCCGAGCTGGGTGATGCCGACGACGACGAGCTGAGTGCCAGTCAGGATCGAGCCCTGAGCCTGGATCGATTCACCGCCACCGCCCTTCAGCGGGCCAAGGACCAGGAAGGCGCCATCGCCCAGACCGGAGACGTCTTCCGCCTCACCGTCGAGAACGGCCGTCGTGCCTGCTTTGGAGCCCTCGAGTCCACCATTCACATCGGCATCACCCTGCACGCTGACCGACAGCGACGCGAGGCGCGGGTCTTCCTCGTTGCCCCAGGAGCATCCGCCACCGGGCGTCTCGGAGACGACGACGGGGTAGCCGAGGACTGCCTCGACCTCAGCCGGAGTGATCGCCTTGCAGGGGTCGAACGCTGCCGCACTCTCCTTGCTGGAGTCCGGCTTGTCACCACTGGGCGCGTCATCTGAACCGCTGCTTCCCGACGAGCAGGCGCTCAGTACACACATCAGCAGGACGGCACTGGCAGCCAGGGTTTTGCGCATGATGACTCCTCGGGGTTGTCTCAACGCTGACGTACACAGACCGCCCGAGGTAGTAGGGAAAACACTGAACGCGCCGGACAAACACATCATCGGTACGCTCGGCAGGTGGCTCTCTCGACCCAGCTCCATGTCGTCACCGGCAAGGGCGGCACCGGCAAGACGACGGTGGCCGCTGCTCTGGCGATGGCGCTGGCCGGCGAGGGCAAGAAGGTTTTGCTGTGCGAGGTCGAAGGCCGCCAGGGCATTGCGCAGCTGTTCGATGTTCCGCCGCTTCCGTACGAGGAGCGCAAGATCGCCGTCGGCCTCGGCGGCGGTTCTGTGTATGCGCTGGCGATCGACCCGGAGTCAGCGCTGCTGGAGTACCTCGCGATGTACTACCGACTCGGTCGCGCCGGCAAGGCGCTCGACCGCTTCGGCATCATCGATTTCGCGACGACGATCGCGCCCGGCGTTCGCGATGTGCTCCTCACCGGCAAGGTCTACGAGGCCGCCCGCAGACGCGAGGGCCGGGACTTCACGTACGACGCCGTGGTGATGGACGCACCACCCACCGGTCGCATCACCCGGTTCCTGAACGTCAACTCCGAGGTCGCCGGACTCGCGAAGGTCGGGCCGATCCGCCGTCAGGCTGACTCGATCATGGAGATGATGCGGTCGAAGGACACGCGCGTGCACGTCGTGTCAGTGCTCGAGGAGATGCCGGTCCAGGAGACGATCGACGGCATTGCCGAGCTGAGGAGCGAGCGCCTCCCGGTCGGCCACGTGATCCTCAACCTCGTACGACCGCCGATGGTCAGCGCGAGCACCAAGGTGGCACTCCTCACCCGCAGCGTGACCGTTGACGCCATCGGTGACTCACTGGAGTCGGTGGGTCTCGATCCCAAGGCCGCGTACGACCTGATGGCTGGCGGAGTCGCCAGCCTGAAGCGTCAGGATCTCCAGGAGAGCCAGCGCGAGCTCCTGGTCGACTGTGGCCAGCCGCTGATCGAGCTCCCGTCTCTCCCGGACGGCATCGACCTCGGCGCTCTCTTCGAGCTCGCCGAGACCCTCCAGAGTGCAGGCATCGCATGAGCCCGAAGAAGGCCCCGCCTCCTCGCAAGGTGAAGGCCACCCCACGTGGAATGTCCGGGACCGCCACGGGCACTCTCGACATCGATGCCCTCCTCGCGGACCGCAAGACCGAGATCATCGTCTGCTGCGGCTCTGGTGGGGTCGGGAAGACCACGACCGCGGCGGCACTGGGGCTTCGCGCTGCTGAGCAGGGTCGCAAGGTCTGCGTACTCACGATTGATCCGGCTCGTCGCCTCGCGCAGTCCATGGGCCTCACCGAGCTCGACAACAACCCCCGGCCCGTCAAGGGCGTCGGCGGCGGGCCCGGCTCGCTCGACGCGATGATGCTCGACATGAAGCGCACGTTCGACGAGGTCGTCGAACAGCAGGCGTCGCCGGAGAAGGCAGCGCAGATCCTCAACAACCCGTTCTACGTGGCGCTGTCGAGCTCCTTCGCAGGCACGCAGGAGTACATGGCCATGGAAAAGCTCGGCCAACTGCACGCCGAGGCCGTCGGCGACGACCACCGTTGGGACCTGATCATCGTCGACACTCCCCCGTCGCGATCTGCCCTCGACTTCCTCGATGCGCCCGAACGGCTCTCGTCGATGCTCGACGGCCGGTTCATCAAGCTGTTGCTCGCTCCGGCCAAGGGGCCGGCCAAGCTGCTCACAGCTGGGTTCGGCATCGTCACTGGCGCGCTCAACAAGGTGCTCGGAGCTCAGGTGCTCACCGACATGCAAACGTTCATCGCCGCCTTCGACACGCTTTTCGGTGGGTTCAGGCAGCGAGCCGAGGGGACGTACGCGCTCCTGCAGGCTGAGGAGACGGCATTCGTGGTCGTTGCTTCACCCGAGCCTGCCGCCATGCGCGAGGCGTCGTACTTCGTCGAGCGGCTCGCGGGGGAGAGCATGCCTCTCGCTGGCCTCGTCATCAACCGTGTGCACGACGAGGGCGCTCAGGGGATCACCGCCGCCGATGCCGAATCAGCCGGACGTCGGCTCGCTTCAGGAAGCGCGACGGATCAGGTCGCAGCCGAACTTCTGGCGATCCACGCTGCACGACTCAAGGTGTCGGCGCGAGAGTCGCGACTCAAGTCAGGGTTCGCAGCGGCACATGGTGGCGTGCCGACAGTGTCAGTCGCAGCACTCGCCGGAGACGTCCACGACCTCGAGGGACTGCGCGAGATCGGCGAGTTGCTCGCGAAGAAGGACTAGCTAGCGACCTGGAGGATGTTGCGCCAGGCGGTGACGTTGGGCCGGCGACGCAGCAGGGCACGGCGCTCGCGCTCGGTCATACCGCCCCAGACACCCCACTCGATGCGATTGTCCAGCGCTTCAGCAAGGCACTCGGCGCGTACGTGACACGTAGAGCACAGCTGCTTGGCGCGATTCTGCTCGGCGCCCTTGACGTACAGCGCGTCAGACTTTCCACGACATGCGGCCTGTGCCGCCCAGTTTTCGTTCCACTGCATCATGTGAACCTCCCCGAGACCGGCCACGTTGGCCGAAGTG
>NZ_JAKFEL010000105.1:0-6186 GCF_036675695.1 Aeromicrobium sp. | reverse complement strand
CCTCGGCGAGGGCAAGCGGATGTGGAGCGAGACCGCCAAGGACCGGCAGAAGCTGGCGCTGGTCGAGAGCGAGACGTACGCCAACGGCGTGCAGAAGCTCTGCTACGACGTCGTGCGCTGACCTGTTGCGCTGACCTGTTGCGCCGGGTCCGCCGGTTCCAGCAGGCGGCACAAACCGCTCAGTTGCCGAGGGACATGTCCGCCATCCCGGTGATCGCAGAGAACTGCAGGGTCCAGAGGTTCCCGTGATGGGGGTACTTCGCGACCATCGCGTCGACGAGCGCCTCGGGCGTTTCGTTCGCCTCGAACTCGACGGCGAAGTCCTGGATGTAGGCGCGTGTCTGCGCGAGCATGTCGCGCACCGCGTGGTCGTCGCCGTCAGGTCGTCGGTGTCCGGCGACGATCATGGTCGGCTCGAGTCCTTCGATGAAGTCGATCGTGTCGAGCCAGTCCTTCCACTCCTCGGGGCCAGACAGGCCAAGCATGGGGTGGATCTCGTTGTAGACGGCGTCGCCGGCGACCACCAGGCCGAGTTCGGGCACGTGCACGATCGAGGTGGGGTGGATGTCGGCCTGCTTCACCGCGATGACCCGCAGTTCGACACCGTCGACGGTCAGCGGGTCTGAGGGCAGCGGTTCGGGGAGCACGCCTTCGAGGATGGTGGCGTCACCGAACAGAAGGTCCCACTGGTCGGCGTGCATCTCCATGTTCTCCTTCATCGACTCGATCACCTCGGGCAGAGCGAAGCACCGCGCGCCGGGAAACCGCTCGAGCAGGGGCCCGACCCCCAGGTAGTGATCGGGGTGGTCGTGAGTCACATAGATCGCGGTCAGGGTCTTGCCTGTGCGCTCGATGAGGTCGCCGAGGTCGCGGACGTCGTCCTTCAGGTAGAGGGCGTCAATGAGCACGATCTCGCTCTCGCCGCTGATCAGAGTGGCCGTCGTGGGAGAGAAGACTCCCGAAGGCATCACCTCCGGCATGTCCTCGAAGGGAACGCGCGGCCAGCGGCCAACGAAGACTGTCGCGCGAACGGGCGGTCGGGGAGTTGCGTTGGCTTGGTTCATCGAATCCTCCGTAGTCGTCATTGCGCCAATCATAATGCTGTTATAACGTTGTTCTAGTCAAGGCGCACAACACGAAGGAGATGCTTCGACATGCCGATGTGGCAGATCTACGCCCCCGCGGGCGCGTACGACATGGACAGCAAGAAGGCCTTCTCGGACGCCATCACCGACCTCTACGTGGACTTCGCCGGACTTCCCCGGTTCTACGTGGTCGTCGTGTTCGAGGAGCGTCCTCAGGGCAGCATCTGGGTGGGCGGCGAGCCGGCCGACAACTTCGTGCGGGTCGTCATCGATCACATCGCGCGCCAGCTCGACACCCCGGAGTTGCGCGACCTGACGATGGAGGCCATGGAGGCGACACTCGAGCCCTTCGTGCGCGAGCGCGGCTTCGACTGGGAGATCCACATCGACGAGACGCCGCTCGATCTCTGGCGCACTCAGGGACTCGTGCCACCGCCGCCGGAGTCCGTCCACGAGAGGCGCTGGGCCGACGAGAACGCGCCTTCTCCCTGGCAGGACGCTGCCGCAAGCCTGACCGCCTGATCCTCTTCACCCGACAACAGGAGTTCCGATGAACAACGTGCCCAACCCGGACGAGATGTTCCAGTTCGTTCGCACCACCTTCCACGCCGCTCGCTCCGACGCCGCGATCGTCGAGAAGCTCAACGGCATGAACACGGTGCTGAAGGTGATCACCTCCGACCCGGAGAGCGTCCTCATCATCGACACCGCGCGTCAGGATGCCTGGCAGGGCGGACTGGACGATGCGTCCGACGCAACTCTGCGCATGTCCCTCGAGGCGGCGAACCTGTTCTGGCAGGGCGAGCTGAACCTGCTCGCCGCGATGACCCGCGGTGTGGTCAGGGTCCAGGGGAAGAAGTCCGCGCTGGTGAGGGTGCTGCCGATCGCCGCCAAGCTGTTCCCGCTCTACGTGAAGACCGTCAAGGAAGCGGGTCGCGAGGACGTGCTGCTCGAGGCCGCACGTTCGAGGGCCTGAGCAGATCCACACCGGAGGGTTCGCTCCGCTACGCGCGCGGAGCGGACCTGCCAGCCAACCCGCGAGCACTCTTCGTGGCCCGGCTCGACGCCTCGCGGTCGTCTCCCTGTCCCACCATGAATCCGACGGTCAGGGGGACCAAGATCGTCTCCACCGGGTCCGCGAACTCTCCGAAGTGGCCGCTCAGCTCCAGGCTGATGTGGCCGTGGACGAGGGCCCACAGTTGCGCGGCCAGCTCTCGACTGCTGGGCGAGGTGACCCGACCGGCGGAGATCGCTCGCTCACAGCTGCGAGTGAGGGTGGCGAAGGTGTTGACGTACGACGTTCCGCCTGCCGGCAAGTCCCTTCCATCGACCTGTTCTCCGCGGAGGCCATTGCCGCTGGGAAGACCGAAGAGCAGGTCGTAGAGGTGGGGGTTGTCAAGCGCGAAACGGCGGTACTCGAGGGCCTGCGCGAACAGATCGGCCACCGGGTCGTCGGTCGTCGGCAGCTCGGTCAACCGTCCGTTGAGCCGGGCGTAGCCCTCCTCGCAGACTGCCGAGAGGAGGCCGGGCAACCCACCGAAAGCCGAGTAGAGCGCCATCGTGGTGACTTCGGCCTCGTCCACGACTGCGCGGGCCTTCACGCCGGCAACGCCATCTCTGGTGATCAGGCCGATCGCGGCGTCGATCAGGGCCGTTTGTCGGGCGGCGCGGGTGTCGCTGGGGCTCACGGCGTCAGTCTCTCATGGCTTCGAACAACTCATAACAACGCTATAACCTCGTTCCACAGAAGGGCTTCGTCAATGACCTCCGAGCAGACGTACCGTCGCACCACTGTCTCCATCCCCTCAGGCAACAGCTTCTGCTCTGCCTGGTTGTACCTCCCCGAGGGCGTCTCCTCGCCGCCCGTCGTCGTGCTCGGTCATGGCATGGGCGCGACCCGTGAGATGCGCCTCGACGCCTTCGCCGAGCGGTTCGCCTCTCGGGGAATCGCCTGCATCGCCTTCACCTACCGCAACTTCGGGGACAGCGGCGGGGACCGCCGCCAGGAGATACACCCCCGGCAGCAGCTCCAGGACTGGGAGGCGGTCCTGGCACATGTGCGGACGCGGACCGACCTGGACAGCGAGCGCGTGGCTGTCTGGGGCACATCGTTCGGCGGAGGCCACGTGATCACGATCGCGTCTCGTCATCCCGAGTTGGCTGCGGCCGTCGCGCAGTGCCCGTTCACGGATGGTCTGGCCACAGCGTTGCGCCAGCGCCCGGGCGAGTCCCTCCGCCTCCAGTCCCTGCTGGTGCGCGACCTGCTCGCGACAGTCACCCGGAGGGCCCCGGTGACCTTGCCCTTCGCCGCGAAGCCGGGTGGCGTCGCGATCATGACTGCCGAGGACGCGCTCCCGGGCTACGAGGCGCTGATGCCGGCCGGGGAGACGTTCGTCAATCACACCCGAGCCCGAGTGATCCCGCGGCTGGCCTCGTACCGACCAGGCAGGAGGGCCAAGAAGGTGGCGCCACCGATCCTCTTCTGCGTCAGCAGCACCGACAGCGTCGCCCCCGCGGACGTCACGTTGAAGTACGCACACCAGGCTCCGCGAGGTGTGGTCAAGACGTACGACGCGGGACACTTCGCCTTCTACCTCGGTGAACCCTTCGAGCAGCTCGTCGCTGACCAGCTCGCCTTCTTCGAGGAACACCTCGGCCTCGCAGGAACGGCGGATGAGCGATGACCTTCCCTGCCCTTCTGCTCAGCGACCACATGGCCAACCTGGCAGACCGCCGGGCCGCCGCCGATCCGCACGGCCCGGCCGTGAGCGACGACAACACCGAACTCGACAACCAGGAGTTCCTCCGCCGCGTCCTCCAGGCGAGCGAGTACCTCCGCGTCCACGGCGCGAGGCCGGGAGACGTTGTCGCCCTCCAGCTGCCCAACGGGGTCGACTTCGTCGTCCTCCTCTTTGCGGCATGGCGCATCGGCTGCACGGTGACGCCCGTCAATCCCGCGCTCCTGCCCGACGAGACGCAGTACCAGCTGACCGACTCCGGCGCCGTCCTGCTGGTCGACCTGCACGGCGAGGCCCGGTTCGAGGGGGCGACCACCATCGCGGCGACAGCCATGGTTTCGGCTGACGGGGGCCGCCTCGACGAACCCGTGACCGATCACGAAGCCATGGCTCTCCTGATCTACACCAGCGGTACGACGGGTCGACCCAAGGGCGTGATCCTCACCCACGCCAACCTCATCGCGATGGCGTCCATGGGAGCCGAGGGGCTCAGGGCATCCCGCACGGACCGATCCCTGCTGATCCTGCCGTTGTTCCACGTCAACGGCATCGTCGTCAGCGTGCTCGTACCGTTGCTGGTGGGGGGCAGCACCGTCATTGGAGGCCGATTCGACCCTGCCACCTTCTTCGACCTCGTCGACCGGGTCCGTCCGACCTACTTCAGCGGTGTCCCGACGATCTTCGCCTTGCTGGCGCAGTTGCCGGAGGAGTGCGAGCCCGATGCTTCTTCCATCAGGTTCGCCGCGTGCGGGGCGGCGCCTGCACCGGCGGGGTTGCTGGAGGCCTTTGAACGGCGTTTCGGGTTCCCGGTGCTCGAGGGCTACGGCCTGTCGGAGGGGACCTGTGCCAGCACCATCAACCCGGCGGACGGCACGCGGAAGCCCGGCACAGTCGGTCTGCCGCTGCCTGGGCAACGGATCAAGATCGTCGACGCCGACGGCTCCGAGGTAGGACAGGGCGTCACTGGCCAGGTCGCGATCAGCGGCGCGAACATCATGCTCGGGTACCTGGGCCGTCCTGAGGAGACTCGTGCGGCCCTCGTGGACGGCTGGCTGATGACCGGCGACCTTGGACACCTGGACTCCGATGGCTACCTCACCATTGATGGTCGGGTGAAGGACATGATCATCCGGGGCGGCGAGAACATCTACCCGCGCGAGATCGAGGACGTCCTTGCCACCCACCCGTCGACGGTCAACGTCGCCGTGGTCGGCCAACCAGATCAGATGTGGGGCGAAGTGGTCACCGCGTTCGTGACGGTCAACACGGGAGATGTGCCGACGTCTGTAGAGGCCGATCTGCACGCCTGGTGTGCCCAGCGGCTGACCCCGTACAAGCGCCCGGTCAGCATCGCAGTCCTGTCGGAACTGCCCTTGAACGCGATGGGGAAAATTGACAAGCTGGCACTGCGGAGCACGGCCAAGCGGCCGCCAACTTCACCACGTTCAACGTGAGCGGCCCGAGGAGCGCGCATCGCCGACCGGCTCCACCGGGTCGGCCGGTTCCAGCAGGGCCACGCACTCCACGTGATGCGTCATCGGGAACAGGTCGAACGCCCGCACACCCGTGAGCCGGTAGCCGTGCTCGGCGAAGATCGCGACGTCGCGCGCCAGCGCCGCCGGATCACAGGCGACATAGGCGACGGCGCGGGGCGCGCGCCGCACGACCTCTTCGACGACAGCGCGCTTGGCGCCCGCCCTCGGCGGGTCGAGGACGACCAGATCTGCACTGTCCCAGACCTGACCGAGGCTTCCGGCCAGCACGGAGCCGACGTCGCCGGCGGTGGCCTGCAGCCCGGGACAGTTGGTGAGCGAGAGGCTCGACGCGGCAGCGTCTCCCTCGACCGCAGCCACCCGGCCGTCCGGCCCCACGGCGTCGAGGAGGAACCGGCTGAACAGGCCGACACCTGCGTAGAGATCGAGCGCCGACTCCCCCGGCTGCGGCGCCAGGGCCGTCAGTACGGCGTCCACCAGCGCCTCGGGAGCGCCGGGGTGGACCTGCCAGAAGCCACCGTCGGCCACTGCGAACGTGCGTCCCCGGACGTCGTACGACGGCCCGGAAGGTGCGGCGAGCAGGCACTCCTCGACGGGGATCACGTCATGGGACCGGTGCTTGCGCATCCCCCGGGCACCACCGGGCAGGGAGACATAGCGCTGCCGGGTGCGCCAGCCGAGCCCGTCCGTGTCGCCGGGCACGGCCTCGACCGTCAGGTCGACGTCGAGACCGGCGAGTCGACGCAGCTGCTCGCGCACGACGTCGCCCTTGAGGCGGCGCTGTGCGTCGAGCGCGACGTGCTGGAAGTCGCAACCGCCGCAGAGTCCGGGGCCGGCGTACCGGCAGGGAGCATCGACCCGGTCGGGTGA
>NZ_JAKFEL010000207.1:0-6374 GCF_036675695.1 Aeromicrobium sp. | reverse complement strand
GACAAGCTGCTCAAGGCCAAGTCCGACGTCATCGTCGGTGCTGCCTCCTCGGGCGTCTCGCTGACGGTCATCGACAAGATCATGTCGGCCGGCGCAATCATGTTCTCGCCCGCCAACACGTCGACCGCGTTCGACGAGGGTGACTACGCCAAGCCTGACCTGTACTTCCGTACGGCACCGTCGGACATCCTCCAGGGCGCCGTGCTCTCCAACCTCCTCGTTGAGGACGGACGTCAGAACGTCGCCATCCTGGCTCGCCAGGACGCATACGGCGAGACGCTGGCGAAGGAAGTTGCCAAGAACCTCGAAGACGCCGGCTCCACGGTCGCCGCTTCGGTGCTCTACGACGAGAAGAACGGTCCGGGCGACACCCAGATCACCGAGATCGCCGACGCCAAGGCCGACGCTGTCGTCCTGATCGCGTTCGACGAGACCACGACGATCGTTCCCAAGCTGATTCAGGCTGGCGCTGGCCCGAAGGACGTTCCGACGTACTTCGTCGACGGCAACACGTCGGACTACAGCGAGACCGGTACCAAGCAGCTGCCCCCGGGCACGCTGGAAGGCACCAAGGGCACGATTCCGGGTGCGGACTCGGGTGACGACTTCAAGAAGCGTCTCCTCGAGGTCGACCCGAAGCTGAAGGACTACTCCTACGCGGGCGAGTCCTACGACGCCACCATCCTGTCGGCTCTTGCAGCGATCGCTGCCGGTGACGACTCGGGTGAGAACGTTGCCAAGGAAATGATCAACGTCAGCACCGGTGGCGAGAAGTGCACCACGTTCAAGGAGTGCGCGGATTTGCTCGCGGACGACAAGGACATCGATTACGACGGAGTCTCCGGCGAGATCGAGCTTGGTGACACGGGTAGCCCGACGGCTGCATCGATTGGTATCTACGAATACGACGCCGAGAACAAGATCTCGCCCGTCAAGTTCATCAAGGGCAACATCTGATCCGAAGGATGAGAACAGCCTGAACGGTTGGGCCCCCGGTGCTTCGGCACCGGGGGCTCTTCTGTCTCCGCTGAGGCAGTCTGCGGCCGAACGTGGAGGCACGCTGGCGAAGCTGGGGTCCCCCCACGCATACGCCACGGGAGAGGACTCCCAACCGCACGTGTAGGGGCGAGGGAGGCGCGGAGCCGCCAGACTCCGAAGCGTGGTGAGATGAGCACCCAGCGCCTGGAACACAAGAACGCCCGGCACCATCAGGTGCCGGGCGTTGCTGCCGTACGTGTGTCAGTCGGCCTTCTGACCTAGAGTCCCCAGGTAGAGTTCGATGACCTTGGGATCGTTGACCAGGGATTTGCCAGTGCCTGAGTAGGCGTTGCGGCCCTGGTCGAGCACGTAGCCGCGGTCACAGATCTGCAGGCAGCGGCGGGCGTTCTGCTCGACCATGATGACCGAGACGCCCGCCTTGTTGATGTTGCGCGTCTGAACGAAGACCTCGTCCTGCAAGACAGGGGAGAGGCCGGCGGAGGGCTCGTCGAGCAGCAGCACCGCGGGGTCCATCATCAGTGCACGACCCATGGCGACCATCTGGCGCTCACCGCCGGAGAGCTGTCCAGCACGCTGCTTGCGACGCTCGCCGAGACGGGGGAACAGGTCGGTGACGAAGCCGAAGCGTTCATTGAACTTCTTGGGCTCCTGGTAGCACCCCATCTCGAGGTTCTCCTCGATCGTCAGGCTTGGGAACACGTTGTTGTTCTGCGGAACAAAACCGATGCCCTTCGACACCAGCTGGTCGGCGCGCTGACCGGTGATGTCGCTGTCGTTGAGCAGCACCGTGCCCTCATGGATCTTGACCAGGCCGAACAGAGCCTTGAGGAGGGTCGACTTGCCAGCGCCGTTGGGCCCGATGATGCCGACGAGCTCACCCGGCTGGCAGTAGAGGTCGGCACCGTTGAGGATGTTGACGCCGGGCAGGTAGCCGGCGATCAGGTTGTCGGCGCGAAGAACGGCACCATCGGCGTTGGCGAGGTGAATGTCGCGCTCTGTGGACTGCGCTGCCTCGGTCATGACTTTGCCTCCTCGTCGAGCTCGGCCTCAGCGGCCTCTTCGAGCTCCTCGATGTCGACCTCGGTGATGTCGGTGTCGTGGTGGGCGCCGAGATAGGCGTCAATGACGCGCTGGTCGGCCATGACGGACTCGGGAGTGCCCTCGGCGACGATCTGTCCCTGGGCCATGACGATGACCCAGTCGGAGATGTCGCGCACCATGTCCATGTCGTGCTCGACGAACAGGACGGTACGTCCCTCGTCACGCAGCGACTTCACGTGGCCCAGCAAGGACTGCTTGAGTGCAGGGTTGACGCCGGCCATGGGCTCGTCGAGCATGATCAGCTCGGGGTCGACCATCAGGGCGCGTGCCATCTCGAGCAGCTTGCGCTGACCACCTGAGAGCGAGCCCGCGAAATCCTCGCGCTTGGCGTCGAGCTTGAACCGCTCCAGCAGGGCGTCGGCACGCTTGGTGACCTCGTCTTCCTGCGCGCTCCACAGGCTCTTGAACGGAGCGGACCAGAACTTCTCACCACGCTGTCCGGTGGCACCAAGCAGCATGTTGTCGATGACCTTGAGCTTGGAGAGCACCTTGGTCAGCTGGAACGTGCGGACCATGCCCAGGCGGGCCACCTTGAAGGCTGGGACCTTG
Organism: Aeromicrobium sp.; assembly: GCF_036675695.1. GTDB lineage: Bacteria > Actinomycetota > Actinomycetes > Propionibacteriales > Nocardioidaceae > Aeromicrobium. Next base: position 3,725 of record NZ_JAKFEL010000207.1, on the reverse strand, counting down.
CCGAGCTGCTTGTCGTTGAATGACCAGCTGCCCTCGTCCGGCAGGTCGAACCCGGTGAGCAGGTTGAAGAGCGTGGTCTTGCCAGCACCGTTGGGGCCGATGAGGGCCGTGATGACACCTCGCTGGATCTCGATGTGGTCGACGTCGACGGCCTTGAGACCACCGAACGTACGGACGATGTTGCTGCCCTTGACGATCGGATCGGGCTTGGGGGCGCCGGGTTCGTTGGGAACGCCTTCGAGTTGCTTGCGTGCTTCGCTGAGTTCAACGGGCATCGATCGCGATCTCCCTTCGGTCTCCGAAGATCCCCTGTGGTCGGAAGATCATGAGGAGCATGAGGCCCAATCCGAGCAGGATGAAACGGATGAGGCTGGACTGGGTGTTGGTCATGATGAAGTCGGGGATCAGCGGATCCGCGCCCGCAGTTGCCTGACCGAAGAACGAGCCGAGGCCGGCGATCAGGAACCAGAACACGATGGATCCGACCACGGGGCCGAGCACTCGAGCTGCGCCGCCGATCAACAGTGCGGCGTATGCGTAGAACGTGAACGTCGTGTTGAAGTCAGTCGGCACGGCCGAACCCTGCTTGAGGATGTGATAGATGCCGGCGATGCCACCGAAGAGTCCACCGAGGACCAGGGCCTGCATCTTGTAGGCGAAGACGTTCTTGCCGAGCGAGCGCACGGCGTCCTCGTCCTCGCGGATCGAGCGGAGCACGCGACCCCACGGACTGCGCATGAGCGCCCAGACCAGGATGCAGCCGAGAGCGACGAGCGACCAGCCGACCGTGATGTTCCACATGTCGCCCTTGCTGAACGACACGAAGCCGAGGTCGACTCCGTCGCCGTAGGGGTTGAGGTCACGGTAGGTGCTGGAGAAACCGGTGAGACCGTTCGAGCCCCCGAAGGTGTCCTTGAACTCGACGGCACCGAAGATAAGGCGCAGGATCTCCGACGTGGCGATCGTTGCGATCGCCAGGTAGTCGGCGCGCAGTCGCAGAGTCGGTACGCCCAGGACGAGTGCCAAGACGACCGAGCCGACCAGACCGATGGCGATGGCCAGCCAGAAGTTCAAGTCCCAGGTGACGACGCTGACAGCAAGGCCGAACGCGGCGATGGCCATGAAGCCCGCCTGACCGAAGTTGAGCAGTCCGGTGTAGCCGAAGTGAATGTTGAGGCCGATTGCCGCAAGCGCGAAGACGATGGCCTGGGGGCCGAGGGCCGCTGAGAAGGCGGCGTCGATGACTGTTGCGAAGTCCATGATTCCCCCTTAACCGATCCGCTGAGCTTTGCCGAGGATTCCCTGAGGTCTGACGAGCAGAATCAGGATCATCACGAGGAGGGCGCCGACATCCTTGATGGACGCCGGGACCGGGTTCCATCCGCCGATCGAGAGCACTGGGGCGACCTCCACCATCAGGCCGATGACCAGCGATCCGAGCAGTGCGCCCCAGATCGTGCCTAGCCCGCCAAGGGTCACTGCGGCGAACACAAGCAGGAGGAGCTTGAATCCCATCTGGAAGTTGACCTGCTGATTGACCGCCAAGAGCACCCCAGACAGCCCGGTGAGGGCAGTTCCCAGGATCCATACCGACGAGATCACACCGTCGACCCGCATACCGGATGATGCCGAGAGGGCGGGGTTGTCGGACACGGCACGCATGGCCTTCCCAAGCCGAGTCCGCATCAGGGCGATGCAGGTGACGACGAGGGTGATGATCGAGATGGCGAAGATGGCGACCTCTTTGTCCGACAGGGCAATCGGCCCGTAGTCGGTGCGGCCCTGCGCGACGTACTGCGTCAGTGTCTTGGTGGATCCACCGAAGGTGTACTGGTAGACGCTGCGCAGGAGCAGTGCGAAGCCGATCGACACGATCATCATGGCGATCAGGCCGGTGCCACGGTTGCGCAGTGGGCGCCAGAGCCCGCGGTCCTGCAGGAACCCGAACAGCGCGGACGCGAGTACCGCCAGGATGCCAGCGACGATCACAGGGAAGCCGAGCCCGCGGTTGAAGGCGAACGTCATGATGCCGCCGAACGTGATCAGCTCGCCGTGCGCGAAGTTCGTCAGGCCCGTAGTGCCAAAGATCAGCGACAGGCCGAGGGCCGCCAGAGCGATCATGAGCCCGTACTTGAGGCCCGAGGTCGTGGCATCGGTGAGCTTGCTGCTGAACGATGCTGCTTCGTTGACGACGGCTCCGATCTGGAACTGCACGAAGTTGCTGCCGCCCAGACGAGCCGTGATGGTCTTGGTGGTTTCACCCTTGCCGCTGAGTTTGACACCATCGGGGAGAGTCTCAGGATCGAGCACCACGAGGTACGTGCCGTTGCTCGGGATCGCGATGCTGACGCGTCCGAGCTTGTCAGTCACCTGGCTGCCGAGCTCCTCGCCGTCCTTGTTGTCCACGAAGACTGTCAGCGTGACGCCGGGAACCGCTGTGGGCTCGCCCTTGCCGCCGTTGAGATCGCGAAGAGAGACGGTGATGTTCTGGCCGTCCACGATGGGGTTCTGCTCGGGAATTTCCGCGCCAGCCGAGGGCGTCGGGGTGGGTGTCTCTTCGGCCAGGGCCGGAGCCGGACCGAAGAATATGGACACTCCCACTACTGCTGCGAGTAGGGCCGCGAGTCGCATTCGCACGCAAGTACTCCTGTCGGCATTGCCTGATTGTTCTGAGTGATCCTCGGACTATAGCCAACCGATGGAGCAACTCTGACCGAGTCGGCCCCATCCGAGGTAACAGTTAGGTTGCGATCGCCTGAAGGTCAGTGAACCGCGATCGCGATCTGGCACAGCAAGGGTGCGATGACCAGCGCGGGGAGCAGGTCGGCGACCGGTATGGCTTTGAAATTGAGCAGCCTGAACGCCACGCCGACGAGGATCAGACCTCCGGTGGCAGTGATTGCGATGAGATGGGCGTCAGGAAGGAACGAGCCCAGCAACGCGCCGAGTGCCGTGAGCGATCCCTGGATGACGGCGATCGACAGGGCTGACACCATCACGCCGATACCGAACGATGCTGCAAACGCGAGCGAGGCAAAGCCGTCGAGCACAGCCTTGAGCAGAAGCTGATCGGCACCATTGCCCAGGCCTTCGTTGATCGAGCCGAGGATTGTGAGCGGACCCACGCAGAACACGAGCGAGCTGATGACGAAGCCCTCGACGAAGCGTTCGCGCCCGACCCCGGCTGGGGGCTCTGCCACGTCTGCTTCGAGGATGCTGGGAACGTCAGGCTCAGGCGGACGTTGCGATCCCCGGCGTACGAGGTGCTGCTGCAGCCATCGGCCTGCATCCTCAAGACGATCCTCGAGCCGGAACCATGACCCGAGAATCCCGCCGATGACCAACGCACCCAGCACGATCAACACGGGTGCACTGTCGCCCACGGCATCGATGAGCTCTGGGTCCGACACCGCGAATGCGGCCTGGGCGGCGATCAGCAAGGTGACCAGACCCAGTGCGGAGGTGACGGTCGAGCGGACGTGTTCGCTGAGTCGGTGTCCGATCAGCAGACCGAGGCCCGAGCCGACGATCACCGTCGCGACGTTCGTCAACGTTCCGAACCCGGTGAACATGTAGGGTCTCCCTCGAAACTCGATTGGCAACTTTCAACTAAGGCAGCAGGCGCCCAGCGGTAGTGTGTCATTCACGCTGGCTTCGCCCGGTGTCACGGACAGAATCAGGATCCTATGTCTGCCAGAACCCCCATCGTCCTGAGGGACGCTGAT
>NZ_JAKFEL010000226.1:0-6418 GCF_036675695.1 Aeromicrobium sp. | reverse complement strand
TCACCCGCTCAGTGTAGGTGTGGGGGTTCTAGGCTGTTGGCATGGACCTACCCGTCATGCCGCCGGTGCAACCCATGCTCGCGAAGTCCGTGAAGGGGGTGCCCGCCCAGGACTCGGTCGACGGAGGTCTGTCGTATGAGCCGAAGTGGGATGGGTTCCGCTGCATCGTCTTCCGCGACGGCGACGAGGTCGTGCTGGCAAGCCGTTCGACCAAGGAGTTGACCCGCTACTTCCCAGATGTCGTAGCGGCAGCCAAGGCTGAGCTGCCCGACCGCATCGTGCTCGACGGTGAGATCTTCCTGGCGATCAAGGGACGCCTCGAGTTCGATGCCCTGTCCCAGCGCATCCACCCGGCTGATTCGCGTGTGCAGATGCTGGCGACTGAGACGCCGGCGTCGTTCGTCGCATTCGACCTGCTCGCGATCGGTGACGAGTCGTTGATGGACGAGCCGTTCTCCGTACGGCGTGCACAGATCGAGAAGGCTCTCGCGAAGGCGAGCGACCCGATCCACGTCACCCGAACCACGACAGATGCAGTGGAGGCCGAGAAGTGGTTCAGCACGTTCGAGGGTGCGGGCCTCGACGGCATCGTCGCAAAGGCGTTGAGCAAGCCGTACGCGCCGAACGGACGGACCATGCTCAAGATCAAACACTCCCGCACTGCCGACGTGGTGGTCGCCGGCTATCGCCTGCACAAGACGTCGACCGACGAGCGACCGTTGCTCGGGTCGCTGCTGCTCGGCTTGTACGCCGAGAACGGCGACCTGCAGCACGTTGGTGTCGCGGCGTCGTTCACCGAAGCACGACGAGCCGAGTTGATCGATGAGCTGAAACCACTCATCGTCGACACCGCTGATCATCCGTGGGGTCAATGGCAGGACGCGTCTGCGCAGGCGAGCTCCCGACTGCCGGGAGGCCAAAGCCGATGGACCGGCACGAAGGATCTCTCCTTCGTCACGCTCGACCCGACACGAGTCGCCGAAGTCGGCTACGAACACATGGAAGGCACGCGCTTTCGCCATACGGCACAGTTCAAGCGTTGGAGGCCGGATCGGGAGCCGAAATCGTGCACCTACGAGCAGCTGGAAGAAGTCGCAAAATACAACTTGAAGGACGTTCTCTCGTAACCAAAAGTGTCAGTCCTCGCCCGTAGATTTGAGGCATGGACGTCCTCGATGTGGCAGATCGAATCCAGCCCTATTCCGCCGACGACTGGGCCTTCTGGCTCAGGTCAGTTGGCGAGCGCGCTGACGGCGTTTGGCTGGTGCTGTGGCGCCGAGGATCCGGGCGTCGCGTCATCTGCCACGACGATGCGCTGCTCGAGGCAGTGGCAGTCGGGTGGACTGATGGAGAGACGCGTCGGCTTGATGACGACCGTTCGATGGTGTGGTTCGCGCCGCGCTGCCCTGACGACGTCTGGACGGCGACCGACCAGGATCGTGCAGATCGGCTCGAACGAGCTGGCCGTATGACGCCCGCAGGTCGACGGGTCGTCGAGCTCGCCAAGATCTCAGGTGGTTGGACCGGCAGCTGAGCCGTCAGGCCTTCTTGTTACGGGTGTCCTTGCTGGGCTGCACGCGCTTGGGCTCGCCGGGCATCTTCGGGTACTCCGGGGGATAGGGCATCTCGGTCGGATCCGAGTCCCACCACTGCAGCAGGGTGTCGAGGGAGTGCGCGACATCGTCGATCTCGGCCCAGGCGTCTCCATCTGCGGCAAGCTTCGCCGGGACAGTGTGGAGCGTGAATTCCTGCGGACCAGCCAGACCAGCCAGCTCGTCCCACGTCACCGGAGTCGAGACGGTCGCCCCAGGTGTCGGTCTAAGGCTGTAGGCCGACGCGATCGTACGGTCGCGACAGTTCTGATTGAAGTCGACGAACACGTTGTCCCCGCGCTCTTCCTTCCACCACTTCGTGGTGACGCCTTCTGTGCGCTTCTCGAGCTCGCGGGCGAAGGCGATGGCCGCGTGACGAACCTCGGTGAATGTCCATTTGGGTGCAACGCGGGCATAGACGTGAATTCCGCGCTTGCCGCTGGTCTTGGCGAAGGCTCGTATGCCCGCCTCTGCGAACAGCTCTCGAGCGACGTCGGCGATGCGTACGGCGTCAGCAAATGTCGCCTCACCGAATGGATCGAGGTCGATGCGGAGCTCGTCGGGCCGATCGTTGTCCGTACGGCGCGTCGGCCACGGGTGGAACGTGATCGCACCCATGTGCGCGGCCCAGGCCGCGACGGCGATCTCGGTCATGCAGATCTCGTCTGCTGGTCTGCCAGAAGGGAACAGGATGCGGGTGCTCTCGACGTACGGGGGAGCACCTCGCATCATCCGCTTTTGGTAGAACGCGTCACCGTGACTGTCGACACGCGTCGACATGACCATGCCTTCCCGCACGCCCTTGGGCCAACGTTCCAGAGCGACCGGCCGGTTCTGGAGCGCGCGCATCAGCCCGTCAGCGACCGCGACGTAGTACTCGGCGACCATCACCTTGGTGACTTCAGCGGAGAAGTCCGTGGCCTCGTAGATCACGCGCGTAGGGCTGGAAACGCGTACCGAACGCCCGCCAGCGTCGATCTCGACCGCATCAGATGCCATATGTTCACCTTAGAGCCGCTCCGCCACACGCTCATCGACGTGGCCAAGCGGATGTCCCGATGGATAAGTTTGGACGCATGTTCAAATCTCTGGGGGACTTCGTCACGCGTTGGCGATGGTTGGTAATCGCCGCTTGGATCGTTTTTGCCGTCGTCGTTGTGGTGTTCTCACCAAAGCTGACGTCAACTACCGACAACTCTGAGTTCCTCCCCGACCACTACGAGTCGATCAAGGCGCTGACCCTGCAGAACGAGGCGTTCCCGGCGGAGACCCCAACCGGCGCGATTCTCGTCTTCGATCGCAAGGACGGCGAGAAGCTTTCAGCTGCTGACTCGGCCGATGTGGTGTCGGTGTCGAAGTCGCTTGAGGGTGAGCTCGGCAAGGCGTTCGAAGGCATCGTTGTTCAGGCACCTTCCGAGAATGGCCTCGTCCAGATCGCGTCAGTTGGGCTCGACAAGTCCGCGAGTGGCTATGACACGCAGTCGATGGATGCCGTCAAGGACCTTCGAGCCGATGCCAAGAAGCTGCTCGGTGACACTGATCTCCGGCTCGGCGTGACAGGCAACGCGGCTCAGAGTCTCGATTCGCAGGAGTCGTCCGAGAAGACCTTGGCGCTCGTGTCAGTCGCGACGGTGCTGCTGATCGTCACTCTCCTCGCACTGATCTTCCGAAGCGTCATCATCTGTCTCCTCCCGATCATTGTGGTCGCCATCGTGTCGACGTTGGCGACTGGCCTTATTGGCACAGCCAACGAGATCTTCGACCTCAAGGCGGACAACTCGATCCAGGCGATCCTGATCGTGGTGCTGTTCGGCATCGGTACCGACTACATCTTGTTCCTGCTGTTCCGCTATCGAGAGCGGCTGCGAGCGGGCGAGGAGCCCAAGGTTGCTGTCGTCAACGCCATGGACCGCGCGGGAGAGGCCATCGCCTCCGCAGGCGGTGCAGTCATCGTCTCCTTCATGGCACTGGTGTTGTCCTCACTCAGCATCTTCCGATCGATCGGTCCCGCCCTGGCGATTGCCGTCGCCGTGACGCTGGTTGCCTCGTTGACCCTCGTGCCTGCCGTGGTCTCGCTGCTTGGCCGCGCCTTGTTCTGGCCCTCGAAGTCCTGGAAGACCGAGCCTGAGGGTGCCCGATTCACCGCGATCGGCAAGTCGCTGGGAACGCACCCGCTGCGCTTCGCCCTGATGTCAGGAGGGGTCTTGGCGGTGCTCGCAGTCTTCGCATTGGGCTTCAAGCCGTCGTTCGACTTCGCCTCGAGCCTGCCGAAGGACGCCGAGTCGACGATTGCTCTCAAGACGCTCCAGAGGAGCCTGCCGGCAGGTTCGACTGATCCGATCCAAGTGATCGTTCATTCAACAGATGGCAACAAGATCGATTCGGACGCGCTCACAACCTTCGGGTCAGAGCTGGCCAAGGCGAAGGGGATCGCGGTTGTCGCGCCTGCTCAGACATCTGCGGATGGCACCGCCGCGATCTTCAGTGCGGTGCTCAAGGATGACCCCGGATCGGATGAGGCCATCTCCAACGTCAAGGGACCGATCCGGACTCTCGCGCACGAGTCAGCGCCGGCTGGGACAGAAGCCTTCGTCGGAGGCAACACGTCTGTCACCGTTGACATGGACCGGGCGATGGCCAGGGACTATTCGATCGTCTTCCCGGTCGCGGCGTTGGTCATCTTGTTGATCCTCGCGCTTCTCCTCCGCAGCCTTGTCGCCCCGCTGTACCTCATGGCGTCAGTTGGGCTCGGGTTCGGTGCAACGCTCGGGGCAGCCGTCATCTTGTTCCAGCACGTCCAGGGCGAGAGCGGTCTGATCTTCCTTTGCCGATCTACATCTACCTCTTCGTCGTGGCTCTTGGAACCGACTACAACATCTTGATGATTGCCCGCCTCAGAGACGAGGCCCGAGAAGGCAAGAGCCCGCGTGACGCGGCAGCTGAGGCCGTACGTCACGCCGGACCGACGATCGCGGCAGCTGGCCTGATTCTGGCTGGTTCGTTCGCAACGTTCATGCTTGGCGGCAACGCGCTCATTGTCTCGATGGGCTTCGCGCTGTCATTCGGCATCTTCGTGGCGGCCTTCGTGATGGCGATGTTCTTCACGCCTGCACTGACTGCACTGATTGGCCATAAGGCCTGGTGGCCGGGTCACGGCGACGAAACAGCCGAGGAGAAGGCTGCTCGTACGCACTAAGGGTCACCTTCGTTGAAAGCGCTTGGTGAATAAAGGCACACTTGTCTTGTGAAATACACCGGGCTGGATGACGCGTCGTCTGTTCTTGATGGGAACAGTGACGACGCTCCGACCCGTGAGCGTGTGGCCAACACGATCCTTGAGCACGGACCGTCCACAGCGGCCGATCTGGCTCTCGAGCTGCACCTGACGCCTGCTGCGATTCGCAGGCACCTCGACCAGCTGCTGGCCGATGGCGTCCTGATGACCCGCGATCAGCGTGTTGTTGGACAGCGTGGCCGTGGACGTCCCGCGAAGGTCTACGTGATCACCGATTCCGGTCGCGATCATTTCAAGCACTCGTACGACCAGCTTGCGGCCGGTGCCCTGCGCTATCTCAAGGAAACCGGGGGAGACGACGCCGTCATGGCTTTCGCCCGCCACCGGTTGACCGAGAGCGAAGAGCGTTACCGACCGCTGTTGGCAAGTGCGAAGCCCGAGGATCGCGTCGAGGTGCTCGCCAAGGCGCTCAGCGAGGATGGCTACGCAGCGTCCGTCGGCAGCACGCCTGCCGGCACCCAGATGTGCCAGAACCACTGCCCGGTCGCCCATGTGGCCGAGGAGTTCCCCCAGATGTGCGAGGCCGAGACCGAGATGTTCGCTCGTCTCCTCGGCACGCACGTTCAACGACTTGCGACGATCGCCCACGGCGACGGCGTGTGCACGACCCATTTGCCCCACACAACCGCAGAGAGGTTGCCCTCATGACGACCACGTCAGAGACACCCAACGCCATCGAAGAAGCCAACCCAGGCCTCAAAGACGTCGGAAGTTACGAATTCGGCTGGTCCGACAAGAACGACGCCGGCGCGACCTCCAAGCGCGGACTGAGCGAAGACGTCGTACGCAACATCTCGGCGCTCAAGAGCGAGCCTGAGTGGATGCTCGACCTCCGCCTGAAGGGCCTCAAGCTCTTCGGTCGCAAGCCCATGCCCACGTGGGGTTCCGACCTCAGTGGCATCGACTTCGACAACATCAAGTACTTCGTCCGGTCGACCGAGAAGGTTGCCGCGACCTGGGACGACCTGCCCGACGACATCAAGAACACCTACGACCGCCTGGGCATCCCCGAGGCCGAGAAGCAGCGCCTCGTCTCCGGTGTGGCGGCTCAGTACGAATCCGAGGTCGTCTACCACTCGATCCGTGAGGACCTCGAGGAGCAGGGCGTCCTCTTCCTTGACACCGACACGGCGCTCAAGGAGCACCCCGAGCTGTTCAAGGAGTACTTCGCGACGATCATCCCGGTCGGCGACAACAAGTTCTCCGCCCTCAACTCGGCCGTGTGGTCCGGTGGCTCGTTCATCTACGTGCCCAAGGGCGTCCACGTTGACATCCCGCTGCAGGCCTACTTCCGCATCAACACCGAGAACATGGGCCAGTTCGAGCGCACTCTGATCATCGCGGACGAGGACTCGTACGTTCACTACGTCGAGGGCTGCACCGCGCCGATCTACTCGAGCGACTCGCTGCACTCGGCCGTCGTCGAGATCGTCGTCAAGAAGGGCGCCCGCGTCCGCTACACGACGATCCAGAACTGGTCCAACAACGTCTACAACCTCGTCACCAAGCGCGCTGTCTGCGAAGAGGGCGC
>NZ_JAKFEL010000036.1:0-6455 GCF_036675695.1 Aeromicrobium sp. | reverse complement strand
CAAGGGAGTGAGCATGTCGCCTACCGGCCAGGAACGTCCGCCCGTCATCCACGAGGGCCTGCCGACGCAGCTCCCTGACATTGACCCCGAAGAGACAGCCGAGTGGGTCAGCTCGCTCGACGAGATGATCGACAGCGGCGGTCGAAGCCGCGCCCGGTACGTGATGCTCAAGCTCCTCGAACGTGCCCGCGAGCAGAACGTCGGCGTGCCGGCTTTGCGCAGCACCGACTTCATCAACACGATCCCGCCCGAGCGCGAACCCTGGTTCCCCGGCAACGAAGCGATCGAGCGCCGTATCCGCTCCTACATCCGTTGGAACGCGGCCGTCATGGTTTCGCGCGCCAACCGTCCCGGCCTAGGTGTCGGCGGCCACATCGCGACCTACCAGTCGGCGGCCAGCCTGTACGAAGTCGGCTTCAACCACTTCTTCCGTGGCAAGAACCACCCTGGCGGCGGTGACCACCTCTACTACCAGGGCCACGCAGCGCCCGGCATCTACGCGCGTTCGTTCCTTGAGGGCCGACTCAACGAGGAGCAGCTGGACCACTTCCGTCAGGAGCGCTCGCACGGTGAAGGCAAGGGCCTGTCGTCCTACCCGCACCCGCGTCTCATGTCGGACTACTGGGAGTTCCCCACCGTCTCGATGGGCCTCGGCGCCATCAACTCGATCTACCAGGCTCGCTTCAACCGCTACCTCCACAACCGCGGCATCAAGGACACCAGCCAGCAGCACGTGTGGGCGTTCCTCGGCGACGGCGAGATGGGCGAAGTCGAGTCGCTCGGCGCGATCGGTGTCGCAGCCCGCGAAGAGCTCGACAACCTCACGTTCGTCATCAACTGCAACCTGCAGCAGCTCGACGGACCCGTTCGCGGCAACGGCAAGATCATCCAAGAGCTGGAGTCGTACTTCCGCGGCGCCGGCTGGAACGTCATCAAGGTCGTATGGGGCCGCGAATGGGACGACCTGCTCGCCCGCGACACCGACGGCGCTCTCGTCAACCAGATGAACCGCACGCCGGATGGCGAGTTCCAGACGCTGTCAGTCGAGTCGGGTGCCTACAACCGTGAGCACTTCTTCGGTCCCGACACCCGCCTGCAGAAGATGGTCGAGCACCTGTCCGACGAGGAGATTGAGCGTCTCCCCCGCGGCGGCCATGACTACCGCAAGGTCTACGCCGCATTCGAGGCCGCGCAGAAGCACACAGGTCAGCCGACCGTGATCCTCGCGCACACGATCAAGGGCTGGCTCCTCGAGTCGTTCGCCGGACGCAACGCGACCCACCAGATGAAGAAGCTGACCAAGGACGACCTCAAGGGCTTCCGTGATCGTCTGAACATCCCGATCTCCGATGACCAAATTGATGGGAGCGACATCGCGCCGTTCTATCACCCGGGCGAGGACAGCGAAGAGATCCAGTACATGAAGGCGCGACGTGACGCCCTCGGCGGATCGTTGCCCCAACGCATCGTCAACCCGGTCAGCGTCAAGCTGCCGGAGGAATCGATCTACGACGAGCTCAAGAAGGGTTCGGGCAAGCAGCAGATCGCGACGACGATGGCGTTCGTACGTCTTCTGCGTGACCTGATGAAGGACCCGGAGATCGGTCAGCGCATCGTCCCGATCGCGCCTGACGAGTACCGCACGTTCGGCATGGACTCGATGTTCCCGTCGGCCAAGATCTACAACCCGGCCGGCCAGACGTACGACGCCGTCGACCGCAAACTGCTCCTCGCCTACAAGGAGTCGGTACAGGGCCAGCTCCTGCACGAAGGCATCAGCGAGGCCGGTGCGATGGCTTCGGCCACCGCCGCGGGCAGCGCGTACGCCACTCACGGCGAGCCGATGATCCCGGTCTACATGTTCTATTCGATGTTCGGCTTCCAGCGGACCGCCGACTCGATCTGGGCCATGGCAGACCAGCTGGCGCGCGGCTTCCTGATCGGCGCCACGGCCGGTCGTACGACGCTCACCGGCGAGGGCTTGCAGCACGCCGACGGGCACTCCCCGTTGATCGCGCAGACCAACCCTGCGGTCGTGCACTACGACCCGGCGTTCGGTTTTGAGATCAGCCACATCGTCCAGTACGGCCTCGAGCGCATGTATGGCACGACGGACGCCAAGCCCCACGGCGAAGACATCATCTTCTACCTGACGGTCTACAACGAGGCGTACGTTCAGCCGCCACAGCCGGAAGACCTCGATGTCGAGGGACTGCTCAAGGGCACCTACCTCTACCGCAAGGCTCTGAGTGGCGAGTCGACCGCACGCATCATGGCGTCCGGCGTCGCCGTGCCGTGGGCGCTCAAGGCCCAGGAGATTCTCGCAACCGAGTACGGCGTACCCGCCGACGTGTGGTCCGTGACGTCCTGGAACGAGCTTGCGCGCGATGCTGTCGAGGCAGAGCGCTGGAACCTCAACAACCCCGGCGAGTACAGCCGCATGCCGTACGTCACCGTCAAGCTGATGGACACGTCCGCTGTGACCGTTGCGGTCAGCGACTACATGCGCGCCGTGCCCGATCAGATCGCGCGTTGGGTGCCCGGTCCATGGCAGTCGCTCGGCACCGATGGCTTCGGCTTCGCCGACACCCGCGCAGCGGCCCGGCGTACATTCCAGGTCGATGCCGAGTCGATCGTCGTCAGCGTCCTACAAAGCCTCGCTCAGCGCGGCCTGGTCGCACCCGAGACAGCCCGTGACGCGTTCACACGGTTCCGCATCGACGACCCGACGGCCGTCACGGGAGTGCCACAGGAAGGCGGAGACGCCTAGGCGTGGCCACTGTCACGTCTCAGGACGCGATATCCCTCATCTCGCCTTAAGGATCCACCTCTAGGATGAACGGCATGCGACGTTGGCCCTACACCTTTGGCGTATGCCTGTCCATCGTTGTAGGTCTCACCGCATTCATCGCTTCACAGCACCTCGATGTGCCTTTGCGCGACCCTGACGGCTTCCTCGGCCCGGCGTACGTGCGCCTCCCGGTGATCGGCCTGCTCTTCTTTGGTGTTGGTGTCATTCCTGTGGCGATTCGCCGTGGCTGGCGCGACGGCCTCAAGGGCATCGGCCACGAGCTGCGCGAGATCATCCGCACCGACTGGAGCTTCAAGCGCGTCGGCTACATCGCGACCGGACTCATCACGTTCTACGTCTGCTACGTCAGCTATCGCAACCTCAAGAGCGACCTGCCACTGTTCCGCAAGGGCGTCCTGTTCGACCGGGACATGCTGCGGTTCGACCACTACTTGTTCTTCGGGCACAACCCCGCAGAAGTGCTGCACGATCTCCTCGGCACGGGCATCTCGGCGCAGATCCTCGCCACCGCGTACGTCGCCTACCTGCCGCTCATCCCGTTGACGCTGGGCGCCTTTCTCGTGTGGGGCAAAGACCTGTCGCTCGGCGCCTGGTACGCCACCGCGCTCAGCCTCAACTGGGTACTCGGCGTCGTCAGCTACTACTCGCTGCCCACGCTCGGCCCGGCATTCGCACAGTCCTCGATGTTCCAGGACCTGCCGGTCACCGGCGTCACCCAGCTGCAACGTTCGTTGTTCCGGGCCGGGGCGGGATTCAAGGAAGATCCCGGAGGAGCATCGACGTACGGCATCGCCGGTTTCGCGTCGCTCCACGTCTCCGTGGTCTTCACCGCGTGCCTGTTCTTCGAACGCACGGGCCAGAAGCTCGTCACTCGCATCCTCGCCTGGGTGTTCTTCGCCCTGACGGTCCTCGCCACGATCTATTTCGGCTGGCACTACCTCGCCGACGACGTCGCAGGTGTCTTCATCGGTTGGCTGTCGGTGTCGATCGGTGCATGGGCATCGGGCAATCGAGGGCGACGGCGGCGAAGCCCCGAGCGTCAGCGCGAGATCGCCTCGAAGGCGGACATCGCAGAGCCCGATCCGACTCCCGAACCAGTTAGCTGATCGCGGGCTGAACGGCGGTGTCGGCTCCGGTCGGCACGCTCTCGAGCTCGAACTGGTCGCCGCGGCGGAGCAGCGCGCGCCACTTGCCCCGGTGATAGTGAGCCGGCTCGTTGTCGGCGATGAACTTGGTGACGATCCGTACGAAATCCTTCGGGTGATCCTTGTGCGGGAAGTGTCCGGAGTCCTCGAAGACGTGAACGTCTGACATCTCGTGCGTGGGTGCCAGGTCGGCGTGGGCCGACGGGATGACCATGTCCTGGCGGCCCCATACGACGAGCACCGGCATCAATCGCGCGAGGTAGCTGCGATCGGTCATCGTGACGAACTGGCCGCGCCAGTTGAGTACATGGCTGGTGACACGCTGAACGGCCGTGCGCTGCGCCGGATCGCCCAGCGACTCGTAGATGCGGGCGACCTCGTCGAGATCGCGGGTGGCGTTGAGCGGCGACTTTGAAAGAGTCCGCAGGGCACCGGCTACGACAGGACGCCATGGCTTGAACGTTGCGGCTGCCAGCACTGCACCGCTCCCCGGCACAGTGAGGAAGCGGATGAGCGGGGTGACTTCCTTGCCGAGCCCGCCGGTCGAGACCAGGATGACGCGCTCGGTGCGGTCGGGGAACTGGTACGCGAACTGCATCGCCACGCCGCCGCCGAAGCTGTGACCGACCACGGTCACCTTGTCGACGCCGAGGACAGTCAGCAGGTCCCGCATGCCGTTGGCGTAGCCACCGAGCGAGTAGTCGGCGTTGGGCTTGTCGGACTCACCGTGACCGAGCAGGTCAGGAGCGATGACCGTGAAGTGCTTCGACAGAGCCGGAATGACGTCGACCCACGTCGACGAGTCGCATCCGAGCCCGTGAAGGAGCAGCAGGGCGGGGCCAGATCCGGAGATGCGGAACGCGCGACGGTAACCGTGAACTGTGAGGTATTGGACTTCGCCAAGCTTCTCCATCGCCTCATCCTAAGGTGACCAGGGAGCATCCAAACGGTGAACCCCTGTAGATGCGCACGTGACCCTCCACACCCGACATAGACTCGTTGCGTGCCGGCTCCCAAAGACGTACTCGCAGAACTCGCCGACATCCTGGCCGCAGTGCAGGGGTGTGAGCCTGAGACTGTTCAGCTCGAAACCAAGCTCACGGAGCTGGGCGTCGACTCGATCACGATGGTCGAGATCGGCGAGGAGCTCGGGCGACGCTTCAACATCTATCTCTCCGACGATGCGATCGATGGATTCACCACGGTCAAGAGTGCCGTCAACGCCGTGGTCCACCACGACGGCTCCGTAGCGCGCTCAAGCGCTCCGCCCGTACCCGCCAAGCTCGCTCCCCCGACTCGACCGGTCCCGGCTGCCGAACCAGCCCCAGTGCGTTCCTACGAGCCTGCAAGGGAGGGGCATCACGTCGACGGCGAGAAGGCACGCGTCGCCGGTCGGTTTGCGACCTGGATGGTGATCATCGGCGCGGGCCTCGGCGTCCTGCTCGGCCTCGGCAGTGCTGCGGTGATCGGCGCGACCGGTTTGGGTGCGGCCAACCTGCCGCCGCTGAGCGTCACAACGACCGAAGCACCCACCACGACTGCCCCGACGACCCCCGCCCCCGAAGAGACCGAGGGCGAGCCGACCCAGGAGCCGACGATTCGGGTGTCCAGCACCCGGGTGTCCCCCGGCGAGCGTTTCCGACTCGAGGGCGCGTTTCCGGAGCTTGGTGCCGGCGCGACACTTCAGGTGCAGGTCAAGGATCCCGGTAGCGACTGGGACGACTTCCCTGTCGACACCAAGACCAAGGGCGGCGGCACCTACGCGACCGAGATCTACACGTCGCGTACGGGCAAGCGTGAGTTCCGCCTGTTCCACGAAGAGTCGAGCAAGTCCTCGCCTTCGATCGCTGTCGAGATTGGCTAGATGACCTTGTGGAGCCAGCGGACTGGAGCGCCGTCACCGGCGTGACGGAAGGGTTCCAGCTCGGCATCCCAGGCAGCGCCCAGGAGACCGTCCAGTGCCTCGTCCATCGTGATCTCACCGAGCGCTGTCTTCACCCGGAACGCTTTGATTCGGTCTTCGGGGATCAGGATGTCGCCGTGCAGCCCGGTCAGTGCATGAAAGATGCCGAGCTTCGGGGTGTACGAGAAGCGCGCACCCTCAGAGCGCGCGGTCGGTTCCTCGGTGACTTCGAAGCGGAGCTTCTCCCAGCCACGTAGAGCTGAGGCAAGAGCGGCACCTGTACCGGCCTCGGCCTGCCAGGACAGCTCAGCCCGGTACGTACCGGGATCGGCGAGCTGGGGAACCCAGGCAATGTCGGGAGTTCCACCGAGCACACCAGCGGCAGCCCACTCGACGTGAGGGCACAACGCAGACGGAGCTGAGTGCACGAAAAGCACACCCCGGGTCGGGGTGGTCGGCGAGGACATGTTCATTTGGGTGCCTCCCTAGTGTCGCCTTCCCCAGCGTCTTGGGAGCACCTGCGACCATTGTGACGCATTGCAGCGACCAGGGACAACATTCATCCCGAGAGGAATGTCGGATGACGACGACTGTG
>NZ_JAKFEL010000186.1:0-6601 GCF_036675695.1 Aeromicrobium sp. | reverse complement strand
CCTCGGCCGGAGCCTTGGGCGTCTTGGGGGCGACCCTGGGTCGCTTGGCGTCCTGCGCGCGCAAGGCGGCTTCCAGGTACGGGTTGGGCATGGCTCCTCCTAGAGCACGTAGGTGTAGGCGGCGTACTGCGAAAGCCATCCGCTGCCGTAGTCGGCTTCGTCCTCGGTCTCGAACTGGATCGGGGTCGTCTGCTTGCCGTCGACAGTCAGGCGCTGGAACTCGAGTGCATCGCGGACCTTCTCGAGGTCGCTACGGATGCTCGCGACGGTGGACGACGAGACAGCGGCGACGGTCAGCCGATAGCCGGTCGTGCCAATGTGGCCGCCGAGGGTCATCACGCCGCCGAACCGACGGGTCAGCGTGATCTCCACGAACTGCGGAGGGCGCGTCGAGGGGACGGCGCCGAGGTCATACACCTTGCGAGGCGCGAGGGCTGTGGTGAGCGTCGCCAGGATCGCCGTGACATTGGCCTGCGCGGTCACAGGAACTCGGCCCCGCGGAATATGTCCTGCACCTCGTCATCGACCGAGCGCAGGAACGAGGGGCCGACGACGTCAGCCGAGCGGGGCAGGTCGGTGTTGATTCCGTGACGGAAGCCGCCGCCGACAAAGTCGGACTTGGGGATGCCGTCGAAGCCGTACTCGCCCGAGATCGTGTTGCCGAACAGCCCGAGGTTGCGGTGCATTTCGCCGTTGATGCGCTTGTGCAGCGCCTTGCCGTGCGGACCGGCCTTCTCCTTGGCGTACTGCCGAGCGAGAGAGGTGCCGACCTTCACGCCGTCACGGACTACGCCGCGCATCCGGGGGCGGGTGCTGGTCGCGATCTTGGAGAGGTCGGCGAACAGGTCGCCGATGCCGTGGGTGACGTTGATCTGGCTCACAGCTCGATCACGTCCAATCTGCGCGCGGTGGCGAACGACTTCACGGGCACGGCGACCACGAGGAAGCGGCGACCGAGCAGGGCTGGGTCATCCATGGAGCCGACTGCGGTGACGACGTACTCGGTCCCGTAGTTGCGCTGCTCGCCAGCCAGCGGGACGGGCGCGCTGATCGGGATGTGCAGGCCGCCAGAGAGGACAGGGCGGGGAGTGCCGCCGATCTCCACGTAGCGCGCGGTCGTGTCGCCAGCAGCACCGAGGCCGCCCGATCGAGACTGAACCTTGCCGGCGTGCGGGGTGCCAGGGGTGAGTGTGGGGACCTCGTAGCCGTCGCCGTCGATGGTGTACGTCGGCGGGACGGTGGGAGTGTGGGGGGTGAGGGTGAGGGTCATCAGGGACTCGGCCCGGACCTGCATCGCACCCAGTCGCGAGATCGCCCGCATTAGACCGTCTCCACGACCGTCACGCCACCGCCGCCGAAGCGAGCAGCCAGCCAGCGACGGGTCGAGTCAGGGATGAACACGGGGGAGACCTGGCCGGCGGCTTCGTCGGTGTAGGACTCGGCTGCGTCGTCGAGCTTCACGGACTTGAGGCCGGCGGTGGAGCCACCACCAGTGGCCCGGTGCAGCAGCCACGCAACGGCGAGCTGCACGCACAGGTCGGTGATGTCCGCGGGGACCTCGGGAAGTCCGAACGTCGCGCTCACTTCGACCACGGTGGGAACACAGCCCCATCCGCACGCGCGCCACAGTCCTTCAGGGAGCGCCTTGTAGTCGGTCACGGCACTTCCGTCGATGGTGACGGCGGTGATGGTCGCGACCGGCCGCGGAAGTGCCAGGAGACGCAACTGGGCGCCCGTCACGCTGACCGTGACGGTCTGCGACGGTGCGATCAGGTTGCCCGCGGCCTCACGGATCGCGGCAGAGGCCACGTCGAGCGCATCTTGCGCGTCAGCGTGACCGGACCATGCCGAGGGGAGGTCCGCTGGAGCGGCGAGCGAGTCAAGCGGCATGACGGACCTCCCTCTCGGAGCGGGTTACTTCGGAGACGGCTTGGCGGCCGTCTTCTTGGCGGTGGGGCGCGGTGCCTTTGCGGACTCGTCCACTCCGTAGCCGTGGCGACGGAAGTAGCTGAGCGCGGTCGGGTCCGAGGTCTCCCCGACGCCGTCAACGAACTCCACGTTCGCGACGACGCCAGAGAAGCCCTCGACGGGCGCCTTGACGGCGGTCACTGGACCTTGATGTTGCGCAGGACGGCCGCACCAGTGGAGCGCTTGAGGGCGACGGTGCCGACCATCTCGACCTCACCGTTCTTGACCGCGCCGGCCGTGGTGAAGTCCGGCAGCCACGTCTTGAGCAGCGGGCCGGTCTTCGAGACGCCGTGGAACGAGTCCAGGCCGAAGTTCACGGCGTAGAGGTCGGTCAGGCCGGTGATGTTGCCACCAGCGCCGCCGCCATCCGCGTCGCGGGTCTCGATCGGGACCACGTCGGTCTCGGTCGCGGACTCGTTCGCAACCACGGTGCCGGCGTCGATCAGCACGGTGTTGCCGTACCGCTCGATGACGCGACCCAGGGCGTCCTCCTCGCGGGTGTAGAACCCCGCGCGGCGAGCCAGCGAGCGAACTCGCGTGATGGACTTCCGGTTGCCGATGAGGGCGTGAGCGCCGCCGACGACGTAGGAGAGGAAGTCGTCGAGGATGTCGAGCGCGCCGTGAGCCTCGTCGTTGGTGTCGACGGTGCCGCTGGTCCAGTCGACGTACATCGCTGCACCGCCGGGGACGATCTCGGTCGAGGAGCCGGTGAGCGCCTTGTCGAGACCATCGAAGCCGAGGGCGTTGACGGCAACGTCGCCGTTCACGATCTCGTTGACGAAGCCGGTGACGGCGCCCTTGATCATCTCGTTCATCTGGAACGAGACCTCGTTGGTGGTCGCGCTGCCGAGGTCAGCGATGACGCGGTCCACGGAGAACGAGCCGCCGAGGGGCTTGAGGTCCGTGGTGACGCGGACGCGGGACGCCTGGCCGGGCGTGAACTCGGCGTTGATCGCGCGGAACGCGGCGAGGCGCGCGTTGACCAGACGGGTGTACCCGTAGGTCATGGTTGCGCCACCGGTGCCGGGGTTGACGCAGTCATCGAAGATGAGCTGATCCATCAGCCACGAAGACCGGCGGTACTTGTCGATGACAGCGAAGTCGACGTCGTCCTGGACGTTGACCTGCGCCTGAGCGAGGGTGATAGCCATGATTGGCCCCTTTCCTTCCGGGCTTGGTTAGCCCTTGTTGTCGTAATGGCGGGCGACTGCTTCGCCCAGGTCCTTCGGCCGCTGAGGGGTTTCCTTGCGAGCACCCCCGTCGGCACCGCCCTGGAATCGCTGTCCGCCTTGCGCGAGCAGGTGGGGCTTCTTCTCGCCGAGCTCCTTGAGAGCGTCGGCGATTGCATCAACGTCCGGCTTGCCGCCGTCGATGAAATCCTCGATGTCATGCGTGCGCAGCAACACGGCTACTGCGTCTTCGGGATCGGCGAACGCGCGAGCCTTCGCCTCGATCTTGTCCTCGACTCGACCGGTCAGCACCTCGCGTGCGGCCTCGGCCTTCGCCTCCTCGCGGATCTTGTCCACGTCGGGCTTGTCGTCGGCGTCGGGCTTGTCCTTTGAGCCGCTTTCGGGCTTCTTGCCGCTCAGGGTCGCGATGGTGGCCGCGTCCTTGCGCGTGCGGCGCTCGAGGTTGCGGTTGATCCGCTGCTGGGCCTCGAACTCGGCCTTCCAGTCCTTGTCGGCGTCAGACTTGTCGTCCTTGCCGTCGGCTTCAGTGTCGTCGGCACCTTCGCCGTCTTCCTGCTTCTCGGCGTCGTCCTCGGGGCCCATGAACCAGCCCGAGTAGATGGACCGGTTTCGGTCCATCGTGCGGGCGAGCCATGCGGCCTGTTCGGCGGTCAGGATCGAGTTCTTCATGAGGTGCTCTCCCTTGCGGAGGTTCGCCCCGACGCCTTGCACGTCAGGAAGATCAGGTGATGTAGCCGTAGAGCTTGAGTAAGCGGATCGCGTCGTCGCGGTCTCTCGCGTGCTCGTATATGGACTCGGGCCTCAATCGCACGAGGCGGGTCGGGTTGGCCTTGCGCCATGCCGCGCGCTTGGTCGTGCCGTAGGTCGTGGCCTTGACCTTGCGGCCGAACACCTCGGTCCTCAGGGCGTTGGTGATGCCGGGCTGACTGGTGCCGCGGGTCGCGTTGACGATGGTGGTGATGTCGGCGCCGTCGCGGATCGCCTGCTCGTCGGCCTTCGAGAAGCCCGGGCGGTACTCGTCGCTGTCCTTACTGACCCGCGTGCGGATCAGACCCTTGTCGAACGCATCCTGGGCGGACGAGACGTATCCGGCGTCGTGCGCTTCCTGCCAGTTTTCGACTGGAATCATCACGCAGTCGCAACCGGGGTGACGGTCGAACGCTTCGAGGTCGCGGTAGATGCGGCCTGCCAGGATCGCGCACCGGGCGCATGAGGGCGGGTTGAGCATCCGCACGTAGTTCTGCCAGTCCGGCCGCGATACGAACTCGACCTGAGAGGCAGTGCGTCCTGCGTCTGCGATCTCAGAGGCGATCAACTGCTCGATGTTGGCCATGAACTCGTTGGCGTCGTCCCACCAGTTCGCGGGCAACGCTTCGGCTGGGGCAGGCACGATCGCGTCGATGGTGGCGATGATCGGCTCGGCCAGCGGGAAGCCGTAGGAGGAGACGCCCAGGTAAGCGTCGGGGACGCCGAGGGGAACCGGGTTTGAGGTGGACATGCTCGCGATGGCCTGCATGGAGGCCGCGGCGCTGGCGTACTGGTAGGCGCTGGCAGTGGCGACGATCTCGGGCAGTGGGCGGTTGCGCTCGAACAGCCGGCGCACGGCGAGCACTGCTGCCGTGACGATTGCCGACTGGCGGGCGTAGTGGTTACGCGCCTGCTGGCGGGTTGGTGTCGCCACCGGCCGCACCCTTGATCGCTGCGAGCGTCACGGGATCGAGAAGCGCCTCAGGGTCGATACGCTGCTCGTCGCGGATGCGGTTCAGTTCGCGCTCGATCTCGGGCTCAGTGAATCCGTATCGCCGCTCGAGCACCGTGCGCAGGGACATGCCCACGGCGCGGTCCTTGGTGGCGGCGTCGGCGAGCTGCTGGAGCGAGTGCATCGCCCGGTCCTTCCAGTGCACGAAGCGCGCACCATCAGACCCGCGGATCGCGTCAGCGAGGTCCTTCTTGCCGCGAACCAGGGCCATGAGGGCTGCAGTCTCCTTGGCGGCCGGGTTGTAGTGCGTCTGCTGGTTGCCGACCTTGTCGGAAAGGGGAACCTCGGCCGCAGTGAGCGCGTCGCCGTTGAGGTTGGCGAACTTCTCGTTCGTGAGCAGGTAGTGGCCGGGCGTGCGCGTCTGCGCAGCGACGTGGCCAAGGGCCTGAACGATCACCTTCAGGAAGAAGTCAGCGCTGGCGGCCTCGTACTGGCCGATCTTCGCTGCGCCCGTGAGGTAGAGGAACCGCTTGTCGTTCAGCTCTTCCATCTTGGCCGGGCGCGTGCCGATCATCTGGCCGTCCGCGTCGAGGACCGGAACCTTCGGCATGTCGCCGCCCATGATGACGCGGGCGGGCATCGATGCGTGGTCGGCGGCAGGGAACAGGAATCCCCACATTGCGTTCATGGTGTCCTGCATCGCCATCACGCCGTCGATGTCGGAGATCGGGTCGCCACCGAGGCGGGGGCGGTTGGGCCACTCCACCATCGGCACGACTCCGAGAGGGTTGGGCAGCGGCCACTCCTCGTCGTCAACCTCGCGCGGCACCCAGCCGCCGATGCCAGCGCTCAGCCCAGAGGGGAGCACGAGGCCGGCGCCCGAGGCGCGCTCGACGACGCTCTTGGGTCGCTGCCACTTCCATACCGCGTCAGGCAAGTAGAGGGTCGCGTACTCGATGTCATCGGAGGCCCACGACTTCAGTGCGCGCAGTCGCTTCCGCCCGGCGTCGTCGTACTCAATGATCGCCTGATCGGGGCGCTCCCACGTCACCTGCGGGTTGTCGTCCTCATCGCCCCACACGAGAGTGAAGGATCGCTTGGCCACGGAGGACGCAAGGAAGCCTTGGTTCGACTGAGAGGTGAGTTCGTTGCGCTGCCAGTCCTCCCACAACTGACGCTCATCGCCAGTGATGGTGTCCGCGCTGCCGGAGATCCGCAGGCCGATGATCTGCAGCCGGTCGACCGGAGTCTGGGCGACTACCTCGCACCAGTTGTCCGAGAAGCCCTTGAACCGCTCCTGGTGGAACGACTTCCACTCGCTGGTGGCGAACTTGAGCGGCTGCTTGCCATTGAGGTAGTCGTACTGCGTCGCGATGGACTTACGGCGCCTTACGAGGGCGTCATGCAGGCGACTGGTCGCGGAGAGGGCCTGTTCGCTGGTGACCACGGCGGACCCTCCTAGAAGTAGACGAGGTTTTCTTCCTCGGTCGGCCATTCGGCCGCCGCGGTGACGTCGCCCCACGCTTCGTGCGCGAGGATCGAGGGGATGGCCATGTCGATCTTTCGGCCGTCACCGGGCTTGCGGAGGATGTAGCGGCCGGGCTGATCCGCAGACGGGCGGGGCGTCTTGTGTGTCGCCTCGATGTGCTGCTTGGTCCAGTCGCATCCGTCGTGCCAGAACGCCGAGTCAGCCTTGCCGAGGTCCACATACAGGCGCTCGGCCGCAGAGTGCATCTGCGTCGCA
>NZ_JAKFEL010000229.1:0-35680 GCF_036675695.1 Aeromicrobium sp. | reverse complement strand
TGAGAGCGGAGCGCACGGACTTGTTGCGCTCGCGAGCCAGCTCGTTCTGCCGGTTGCGCTTGATCTGCGACTTGATATTCGCCACGGGGCAAACCTGTTTCTCTTGAAGGATGGTGATGCGAAGTAAGTGGTGACGTGCCGAAGCACGCGACCACCAACTCTATCAGCGCAGGTGCGCGGCGCCCAAATCCGCTGAAGCTGAGGCCGCCCGCGGCCGAACGCTGAGGCGCGCTAACGAAGTGGGAGCGTTCCGCGCCGGAGGCGCCACGCTGCGAAGCGTGGTGACGTGTCTACCCAACGCAACCACTATTCTGCTGGCATGCAGACGCTCTATGACGTTCTCGTGTGGGTCCATGTGGCGAGCTGGGCTGTGGTGCTGCTCGGCTACCTCAAGGATGTCCGAGGTCCAAAGGTCAACCAGTGGATGGCCCAGGGCATCACCGCGGCATTCGTGCTCGGCCTGGTCCTTGTCGGTATTGCGTCGATGAGTGACGATGTCGCTGATCCAAACAACGCGAAGGTCGGCGTCAAGCTGTTGATCGCGTTCGTGGCTGTGGGCCTGGCTCACTCCACCCGCAAGAAGCCCGCGCCCAACCCGATCGCGCACGTGATCGCGGCACTGGTTCTCGTGAACGTGGCGCTCGCCTACCTGTGGTGATCTGAGCCTCTCCCGGATGGGACAATGGACTCACCATGAGCTCCAGCCCCGTACCCCAGCCCGGGGCCACCGACCCGCAGATCCTGCGCAACTTCTGCATCATCGCGCACATCGATCACGGCAAGTCGACGTTGGCCGACCGCATGCTGCAGCACACCGGTGTCGTCGACGGCCGTGACATGAAGGCGCAGTACCTCGACCGGATGGACATCGAGCGCGAGCGCGGCATCACGATCAAGAGCCAGGCCGTACGCATGCCGTTCACCAAGTCGAGCGGTGACGACGCCGGCAAGGTCTACATCCTCAACATGATCGACACCCCCGGCCACGTCGACTTCACGTACGAGGTCAGCCGCAGCCTCGAGGCGTGCGAAGGTGCGATCCTGCTGGTCGACGCGGCGCAGGGCATCGAGGCGCAGACTCTCGCCAACCTCTACCTCGCGATTGACGCCGATCTCGACATCATCCCGGTACTCAACAAGATCGATCTGCCTGGCGCGCAGCCGGAGAAGTACGCAGCTGAGATCGCCGGCATCATCGGCGGCAACCCCGACGACGTCCTGCGCGTCTCGGCCAAGACGGGTCAGGGCGTCGAGGAGCTCCTCAACCTGATCGTCGACGAGATCCCGCCACCCAAGGGCGACCCGGATGCTCCGCCGCGTGCGCTGATCTTCGACTCGGTCTACGACACATACCGGGGTGTCGTCACGTACGTTCGCGTGTTCGACGGCAAGCTCTCGCACCGCGACAAGATCAAGATGATGTCGACAGGCGCTGTGCACGAAATGCTCGAAGTCGGTGTCATCTCGCCCGAACCGGTCAAGGCCAGCGATCTCGGCGTGGGCGAGGTCGGCTACCTGATCACCGGTGTGAAGGAAGTACGTCAGTCGCGGGTCGGCGACACCGTCACATCCAGCATCCGCGGCGCCACCGAGCCCCTCGGCGGCTACAAGAGCCCCGTGCCGATGGTGTTCGCGGGTCTCTACCCGCTCGATGGTGACGACTACCCGACGCTGCGCGACGCGCTGGAGAAGCTGCAGCTCAACGACGCGGCCCTGGTCTACGAGCCCGAGTCGTCCGGTGCGCTGGGCTTCGGTTTCCGCATCGGCTTCCTGGGCCTCCTGCACCTCGAGATCGTGCGCGAACGTCTGGAGCGCGAGTTCAACCTCGAGCTCATCTCCACCTCGCCCAACGTGGTCTACCGCGTGGAGATGGAGGACGGCAAGGAAATTGTCGTCACCAACCCCTCGGAGTACCCCGACGGCAAGATCGACAAGGTCTACGAGCCCGTCGTACGTGCAACGGTGCTCAGCCCGACCGACTACATCGGCACGATCATGGAGCTCTGCCAGGCACGTCGTGGCCAGCTCATCGGCATGGACTACCTGTCGGAAGACCGCGTTGAGATCAAGTACACGCTGCCGATGGGCGAGATCATGTTCGACTTCTTCGACGCGCTCAAGAGTCGTACCAAGGGCTACGCATCGCTCGACTACGAACCCACCGGTGAGCAGGCTTCCGACCTCGTGAAGGTCGACGTGTTGCTCCAGGGAGAGGTCGTCGACGCGTTCAGCGCGATCGTGCACCGCGACAACTCGTACGCCTATGGTGTCTCGCTGGCCTCGAAGCTGAAGGAGCTCATCCCGCGCCAGCAGTTCGAGGTGCCCATCCAGGCTGCGATCGGCGCGCGCGTGATCGCCCGCGAGAACATCCGCGCGATCCGCAAGGACGTCCTCGCCAAGTGCTACGGCGGCGACATCAGCCGCAAGCGCAAGCTCCTCGAGAAGCAAAAAGAGGGCAAGAAGCGCATGAAGATGGTGGGTCGCGTCGAGGTGCCCCAGGAAGCCTTCATCGCCGCACTCTCGACCGGCGACGCCGACAAGAAGTAGCCACTCGGGTGGTTGCGAGGTCGACCATGCACTCAGTTCACAGGTCTCGCACAGGTTGACCCCAGCGTCGTCATGGGCAACGCCATCAGGATCGGCATGTGTCCCTCTCGAGCAATGCCCAACGCCTCGCCACCCATCTGCGTCCACGATCGCGCCGGCAGTACGTCATGGCGGCCGCGGCCCTCGTGATCCTGGTCGGCGGCGGATACTGGTTCCTCGGTCGCGCCGACGGCACCGAAACGCAGTCGATGACTGCGACGGTGAGCAAGGGCACCTTCCAACAGACCGTCAGCGGCTCCGGCACGATCGAGCCCGCCACGAGAGCCGACCTCGAGTTCGAGGTGTCCGGCCGGGTGACAAGCGTCAAGGTCGATGCGGGGGACAAGGTCACGAAGGGTGACGTGCTCGCCAAGCTCGACACCGTGTCGCTCGACGCAGCCCTGGCCTCGGCCAAGGCGCAGCTCGAGGCGGCGGAGTCGACTGTCGCGAACGACGGTGGCGAGTCCAGCACACAGCAGGCATCGAACAACGCAGCCCTTTTGAGCGCGCAAGCCGATGTTGCTCAAGCCGAGGACGATCTTGATGCGGCAACTTTGCGGGCGACATTCAGCGGCACTGTCGCCAGCGTCGAAGTGGCCGTCGGAGACCAGGCCGGGAGCTCATCGTCACCCTCCAGCGAAGGTGCGACGGGACCAGTGGCCGAAGGCACCGACACGACTGCCACGACGGCCGCCGTGACGATCGTGAAGCCTCAGACGTTCGTCGTCGAGGTCGATGTCGCTGCGGATGACATTGCACAAGTCAAGAAGGGCCTCCAGGCCGAAATCACCCCAGCCGGCGCAACAGAGGCGATCTTCGGCACCGTGAAGGACGTCGGACAGGTCGCCGACACCAGCACCTCGGGTGCCGCGACCTTCCCAGTGACGGTCAGCGTGACCGGCAAGCAGAAGGACCTGTACGCCGGCACCTCCGCCGATGTGTCGATCGTCGTCAAGCAGGTCGAGGACGTTCTGACGGTGGCGAGCCAGGCGCTGACCACGTCGGGCGGCAAGACATTCGTCATGAAGGTCGTCGGCGACTCGACCAAGAAGACCGAGGTCACCGTCGGCGAGACGTACGGCGCCTCGACCGAGATCGTCAAGGGTCTCAAGTCCGGCGACAAGGTGGAGATTGCGACAACCCAGCGCATTCCGGGCGGAGGCGGCAACGGTGGCGGGCAGGGCGGCTTCCCGGAGGGGTTCACCCCGCCGGAAGGCTTCACCCCGCCGGAAGGCTTCACGCCGCCGGAAGGCTTCTCGGGCGGGGGCCCGCAGTGAGCGCCCTCATCGAGCTTGCCGCGGTGCGCAAGACGTACGAGACCGGCGTGGTTCGAGTTGACGCCCTCAGGGGAGTCGATGCCGAGATCGCCGAGGGCGAGTACGTCGCGGTGATCGGACCCTCCGGGTCCGGCAAGTCGACGCTCATGCACATCCTCGGCTGTCTCGACGTGCCGACGAGTGGGTCGTACCACCTCGCGGGACAGGATGTCTCGACCATGTCCGAGGCGGAGCTGGCCGAGGTGCGCAACCAGCGAATCGGATTTGTGTTCCAGCAGTTCAACCTGCTCGCCAGCATGTCGGCATGGCGCAATGTCGAGCTGCCGCTCGTGTATGCCGGCGTGCCGCGTCACGAACGTCGCGAGCGGGCACTGTCTGCGCTCGACCGGGTGGGGCTCGCCGACCGCGCCGACCACAAGCCCGGTGAGTTGTCCGGCGGCCAGCAGCAGCGTGTCGCCGTCGCCCGCGCGTTGGTGACCGAGCCGGCACTGCTCCTGGCTGATGAGCCGACCGGCAACCTTGATTCGGAGTCGACCGTCGACGTCCTCAACCTCTTTGACGAGCTGTCCCACCTCGGCCGAACGATCGTCCTGATCACTCACGAGCACGACGTCGCAGCGCGGGCCAGCCGCCAGTTGATCGTCCGCGACGGCAACATCATGACGGCGGGTGCCGCGTGAACTGGCCCGAAACATTCCGTACCGGCTTCGAGGCCGTGCAGGCCCACCGGCTGCGGTCCATCCTCACCATGCTAGGCATCATCATCGGTGTTTCCTCGGTGATTCTCACCGTCGGTCTCGGCCAGGGTGCGCAGGACGAGGTCAAGAAGCAGATCGACTCGCTCGGTAGCAACCTGCTCGTCGTCTCACCAGGGAGCTCAACGTCTTCGTCGGGCATACGCGGCGGATTCGGTTCGGCGTCGACCCTGACGCTGTCGGACGCGCAGGCGATCGAGGACCCGTCGGTCGTGCCAGATGTGAAGCGCGTAGCTCCGGTGACCTCATCCTCGGTGGCGCTTGTCAACGGCACGACCAATTGGACGACCACGCTGGTGGGCTCGACAGCCGACTGGCTGCCCGTACGGTCGCGAACGGTCGAGAGTGGCCGCTTCTTCACCGCCGCAGAGGTCGCCGCGAGCGCCCCGGTGGTCGTGCTTGGCGCCGACACCGCGAGTGAGCTCTTCACCGGGTCTGCCGTGGGGGAGACCGTGACCGTCGAAGGAAAGTCTGTGACGGTGATTGGCGTGCTCGCCACCTCGGGCTCCTCATCGTCGGAAGCCAGCCAGGACGACACGGCCGTGGCACCGTTGGGCCTTGCCAATTCGGTGACCGGCGGGACAGGGGTGTCTGTCTCCTCGATCTATGTCGAAGGTGCCTCTGAGACCACACTCGGTGCGGCATACCAAGAAATCCAGGCACTCCTGGCGAATCTGCACGGAGTCACGACGGCAGAAGCCGACTTCACGATCACCAGCCAAGAAGCGCTGATCGACACTGCGAACTCGACCAACCGAACCTTGACCGTGCTGCTCGGCGGGGTCGCCGCGATCTCGCTGCTTGTCGGCGGCATCGGCGTCATGAACATCATGCTCGTCTCGGTCACTGAGCGAATCCGCGAGATCGGGCTTCGGAAGGCGCTCGGCGCCACGCCCCGGTCGATACGTCGCCAGTTCCTCGTCGAGGCGTCGATGCTGGGCTTCGCCGGGGGGCTCGTGGGCGTTGTGCTCTCCGTGGCCGGCTCGCAGCTCTTGCCATCACTCATCGACCAGCCGGTGTCGCTGTCAGCGCTCGCGATCGTGGCGGCACTGTTCACGTCACTCGCGCTGGGCATCGGCTTCGGGGTCTATCCCGCCAGCCGTGCCGCCAATCTCACTCCCATTGAAGCCCTTCGAAGCGAATGACCGTTCTCAACGTCCACACCAGGAGTCATCCATGAAACACGCCCTCGCCACCTCCATCCTCTGCGTCACGGTCGGCCTCATCGCTGCCGGATGTGGAGGGTCCGACCCTGCCCCGGCCGCGACCGACAACGAGCAGCCGACTCAGGCGGCCGGGGGCCGTACGCCAGGCGGATCGGGCAAGGTCATCGAGGTGTCCGGCTCGACTGCCCAGGTACAAGGCAACGGGTCGCAGGTCGCGGTCTCATGGACCGACAGCACGACGTTCACCGCGCAGGTCAGCGCGGATGCTTCGGCCGTCACCGTCGGGTCGTGCGTCATGGTGACATCAGAGCAGTCCGGCGACTCGACCTCGACGACTGAGGTCGCTGCGGCATCCGTGAGCGTCACCAAGAAGACCGATGGTGCCTGCCTCCCCGGAGGACCAGGCGGAGGTCGGCCGACGGACTTGCCGTCTGACATGCCGACGGACATGCCGACCGACATGCCCGGCGGACCGCGTGGAGGGTTCGCGGTCGGCGAGGTCACGGCAGTGTCGGGCTCGGGATTCACGGTCGAGTCGATGGGGCTGGGGTCTGAGAACGAATCCACGACCGAGGTCACCGTGACGACGTCGGACGCAACGACGTACTCGACCACGAAGACTGGCGCGGCATCCGACGTCAAGGTCGGCGTCTGCATGACTAGTCGCGGCGAGGCTGACGACACCGGAGCCATCACGGCCACAACGATCGCGCTGTCCCAGCCGGTCGACGATGAATGCGGCGGATTCGGTGGCTTTGGCGGCCCCAGGGCGGGTCAGTCGTGAGACGCCGGATCCTTGTCGCAGCGACGACGGCAGCAGTGATCGCTGTCGGCGGTGGTGTTGCGTACGCCCAGGTGCAGGGCTCGTCCGGCTCCTATCGCACTGCCACTGTCACGGTCGGCGACGTCGACAGAACGTTGGCGCTGTCCGGCACAATCGCTGCCTCGGCCCGGCAGGACCTGACGTTCGGTGTCGCTGGAACTGTGTCGAAGGTGGCCGTTGAAGTTGGAGACGTGGTCAAGTCCGGAGCTGTGCTCGCGAAGCTCGACGACACCGATCTGGACACTGCGGTGACCAAGGCGAAGGCTGATCTCGCCAAGGCGAGAGCTCAGCTCGAATCCGACCAGAACAGCCAGTCGTCGACCGTCGCGGACTCTGTGACGGGAGATTCAGGAGCGCCGTCGACTCCCTCCACAGGTGGACATTCCTCTGGTGTTTCGCCTGAGCTCAAAGCCGCGCTCGCCGCCCTCAAGACACAGCAGGAGGCCGTCACTGCCGCGCAGACCGAGGCGACGACTGCGATCGCCGCGGCGAAGGCCGCACTGGTCGCGCAGTCCGTCGCCTGCGAAGTGGAAGACCCCGAGCCGCCGGCGGACGACGCAGAAGCCGAGGCAGGGCTGTCCGCTGAGTGCGGTGCAGCTCTGGAGGCGGTCCAGTCCGCGCAGGACGTCGTGGCGAACAAGCAGGAGGCGCTGCAGGCGGCACTTGAAACTCTCGCCAACACGCTGACCAGTGCCGTCGTCGAGATCCAGAAGTCTTCGTCTGCGAGCCCGACTTCTCCCAACAACTCGTCCGGAAGGTCCGATGGGGCCAGCAGCAGCCCGTCGCCGTCTGGCGGCGGTGGTGGCACGGTGACGGCTGCCATGCTCGCGCAGGACCAGGCGGCGATCGACACCGCGAAGGCGGCGCTGACGGAGGCTGAGCGCAATCGCGACGCGGCCAGTCTGACGGCCCCTTTTGCCGGCAAGATTCTTGCGGTCTCAGCCGCAACGGGTGACAACGTCGCATCAAGCGATGTCGTGATCGTCATCGTCGGTGACGGGGACACCACGGCTACGACGACCGTGACAGCCGATCAGGTCGACGACGTGAAGGTTGGACAGACGGCGTCTGTCACCCCAGCAGGCGCTGCCAAGGCGGTGACCGGAACCGTGACCTCAATCGGACTGCTTCCCGACTCGGATTCGGACAGCACCGCCTACCCCGTGACGCTGGTGCTGAATGGAACTGTTGCGGCGCCCGAGGGTTCCACGGCTTCCATCGCCCTGGTCATCGGTACGGCCAAGGACGCACTCACGGTGCCGTCGTCCGCGGTGTCGACAACAGGGCGTATGACCGTGTCAGTTCTGACAGATGGCAAGGAAGTGCGTACGCCCGTGACGGTCGGCGTCGTTGGACCGACGCGCACGTCCATCACGCAAGGTCTCAAGAAGGGGCAGGAGGTCGTCATCGCCAACCTCACAACCGAGTTGCCGTCGGGTGACGACGCGTCCACCCGGATCCCGGGTGGCGGGGGATTCAGTGGGATACCTAGTGGGATGCGACAGCAACGGCGCACTGGATAGGACGCTTGGGATCACTACCCTGTAGGTCATGCCTCTGGTCGAGTCGGTGAATGTTGGCACCGCGGTCGACGTGCCGTGGGGCCAACTCAAGCGCTCCGGCATCGACAAGCGACCCGTCGACGGCCCCGTACGTGTGCACACGCTAGGCGTCGGCCATGACGAGATCGCTGATCTGGTCAACCACGGCGGTGAGATGCAGGCGGTCTACGCGTACTCTCGCGAGGATCTCGACACGTGGGCTGATCTGCTTGGCCGCACGCTGAGCCCCGGCCAGTTCGGCGAGAACCTCACGACCCAGGGCATCGACCTCAACGCGGTGCACGCGGGGGACCGCTGGCGTATCGGCGGAGCATTGCTCGAAGTGTCGGGCGTACGCATCCCATGCTCGGTTTTCCAGGGCTTCCTGGACGAGCCGCAATGGGTCAAGCGGTTCACCCAGGGACGGTTGCCCGGCCCGTACCTCCGGGTCATCGAAGAGGGCGACATCTCGGCCGGCGATGGAATCGAAATCGTGGAGGAACGGGACCACGAGATCACGATCGACTTCTTGTTTCGTGCCCTCACAACCGAGCGTCACCTGATCCCAGCTCTGAGAGCTGAGCCTCGGCTCGAACCCTTCGTTCGTAGACGCCTCGGTGAGCGTGCGGACGCCCCTCTCAAGTGACCCGCAGGTAGGTTAGGGTGATCCGCACCACATCCCCCCAGTACGCGCGTATGAAGGAATGTCATGAGTACTTCAGTTGCCACCCCCGAACAACTTGAGATCGTCAAGAACCGCGCCAAGAGTGTCAGCGCGATGTTCTACAACCGCGTCAAGGAATCGGGCAGCCATGAGGCCTACCGCTACCCAGACGAGAACGAAAAGTGGCACTCGCTGACGTGGGCCGAGACCGGCGTTCGGGTGACTCACCTTGCCGCTGGCCTGGTGGCTCTCGGTATCGAGGCTGAACAGCGCGTCGCGATCGCCTCAGGCACCCGCATCGAGTGGATCCTGGCCGACCTCGCGATCAACGCCGCCGGCGCCGCAACGACCACGGTCTACCCGAGCACGATGTCGGACGACGTGGCCTACATCCTGGCCGACTCCGACAGTCGCATCGTGTTCGCTGAGGACGACGATCAGGTCGCCAAGCTCCGTGAGAAGCACTCCGAGCTGCCGTCGATCAGCAAGGTCGTCGTTTTCGAAGGCACCACCGACGGCGATTGGGTCATCGGTCTCGATGACCTCGAGAAGCTCGGCGAGGCCTACCTGGCTGAGCACCCCAAGGTCATCGAAGAGCGCGTTGCCGCGACGACTGGCGACTCGCTTGCCACCCTGATC
Organism: Aeromicrobium sp.; assembly: GCF_036675695.1. Taxonomy (GTDB): domain Bacteria; phylum Actinomycetota; class Actinomycetes; order Propionibacteriales; family Nocardioidaceae; genus Aeromicrobium. Next base: position 26,229 of record NZ_JAKFEL010000229.1, on the reverse strand, counting down.
TACACGTCCGGCACCACGGGTCGCCCCAAGGGCGTACGCCTCAGCCACGACGGCTGGACCTACGAAGGCTCCGTGATGGTCGCGGGCGACTTCCTGAGCATCGACGATCTGCAGTTCCTGTGGCTGCCGATGGCCCACTCGTTCGGCAAGGTGCTGCTGACGACGCAGCTCGCCGTTGGCTTCGCCACTGCGATCGACGGTCGCGTTCCGAAGATCGTCGAGAACCTCGCGATCGTGAAGCCGACGTTCATGGGCGCGGCGCCTCGCATCTTCGAGAAGGCCTATGGCCGCATCGTCGGCATGACCGAGGCTGAGGGCGGCGCCAAGCTCAAGATCTTCCAGTGGGCCGAGAAGGTCGGACTCGAATACTCGCGACGTACTCGAGCCGGCAAGTCGATCTCGCCGATTCTCAAGGTGCAACACGGCATCGCCGACAAGCTCGTGTTCTCCAAGGTGCGCGATCGCTTCGGTGGCCGGGTCCGCTTCTTCATCTCCGGCGCTGCGGCGCTGTCGCCCGACATCGCCGAGTGGTTCCACGCCGCCGGCGTGCTGATCCTCGAGGGCTACGGCCTGACCGAGACGTCAGCTGGTGCCTTCGTCAACCAGCCGGACAACTTCAAGCTCGGCTCGGTCGGTACCGCGTTCCCCGGCAGCGAGGCCAAGATTGCCGCGGACGGCGAGGTCCTGATCAAGGGCCCGCACATCATGCGCGGCTACCACAATCTCGAGGGCGAGAGCGCTTCGTCACTGGAGGACGGCTGGCTGCACACCGGTGACGAGGGTCGTATCGACGAGGACGGCTTCCTCTACATCACCGGCCGCAAGAAGGAGCTCTTCAAGACGTCGGGCGGCAAGTACGTCGCCCCGCCGCACATTGAGGGCATGTTCAAGGGCATCAGCTCGCTGACCAGCCAGATCCTGGTGCACGGCAACGAGCGCAACTTCTGCTCGGCGCTCATCACGCTCGATCCAGACGGTGTCGCTGAGTGGGCCAACAACAATGGGATGGCCGGCAAGTCGTACACCGAGGTCGTGAATTCCCAAGAGATCCATGACCTGATCGAGAGCCAGATCGAGGAGCTCAACTCCAAGGTCAACCGCTGGGAGACGATCAAGAAGTTCGCGATCCTCGACCACGATCTCTCGATCGAGAATGGCGAGATCACGCCGAGTATGAAGGTCAAGCGCAATGTCGTCGAAGCCAACAACAAGGCAATCCTCGACGGCTTCTACGCTAAGTAGATGACCACGACAGGGCCGCTCACCTCCAGAGGTGAGCGGCCCTTCGGCGTCACCGAGCCAACGCCTGCCGCCTTCGGTGTCTACGTCCACGTGCCGTTCTGCTCGGTGCGCTGCGGCTACTGCGACTTCAACACCTATACGGCCGATGAGCTGGGCGAAGGCGCGACGCGGGCGTCGTATGCCGACACGGCGATCGGCGAGATCGAGCTCGCCGCTCGTACCCATGGCCAAGAGATCGAGACAGTGTTCTTTGGTGGTGGTACGCCGACGCAGCTGCCGTCCGCTGATCTCGTACGCCTTCTCGACGCCGTGCGCGACAACTTCGGGCTCGCCGCCGATGTCGAGGTCACGACCGAGGCCAATCCCGACAGCGTGACGCCGGAGTCATTGGCAACTCTGCGCGAGGGCGGCTTCAACCGCATCTCGTTCGGCGTGCAGTCGGCCGTGCCGCACGTGCTGGCAACGCTGGACCGCACACACAACCCCGACAACGTGCCGCAGGCAGTGAAGTGGGCCCGTGAGGCTGGCTTCGACCAGCTCAGCGTCGATCTGATCTACGGCACGCCGGGGGAGTCAATGGACGATTGGCGCACCAGCGTCGAGCAGGCGATTGCGCTGGAGCCGGACCACATCAGCGCCTACGCGCTGATCGTCGAGCAGGGCACTGCGTTCGCTCGCAAGGTCAACCGCCACGAGGTCGTCATGCCCGACGATGACGAGACCGCCGACAAGTATCTGCTCGCGGACGAACTGTTCTCCGCCGCCGGACTCGGTTGGTACGAGCTCTCCAACTGGGCGCGCAACGAGGCGGCACAGTGTCGCCACAACGTCCTCTACTGGCACAGCGACAACTGGCTCGGCATCGGGCCTGGAGCGCACTCACACGTCGACGGCGAGCGGTGGTGGAACGTCAAGCACCCCGCCGCGTACGCGCAGCGACTTGCGGCAGGTGAAGCGCCGCGTCACGACGGGGAGACGATCGATGCAGACACGGCCCGAGTTGAGCGGATCATGCTCGAGACGCGCCTTCGGTCAGGGCTTCGGCTCGACGCGCTGAGCTCGGGCGCGAACGCAGCTGTGCCCGATCTGGTGTCCCGTGGGCTGGCCGACGTGTCGGACGAGCACCTGGTCCTGACGCTGCCGGGTCGGCTGCTCGCCGACGCGGTCGTACGTGAGCTCGTCGACTAGGGAACGGTCACGAAGTCGATGAGCTCTTCGACTCGGCCCAGGAACGACGGCTCCAGGTCGGCGTAGGAGTCGACGCGACTCAGCAGGTGCTTCCATGCGCGAGCGATGTCAGCCTGATCCGCATGTGGCCAGCCGAGCGCCTCGCAGATGCCGTGCTTCCAGTCAGTGCCGCGCGGGATGACAGGCCAGACGTCCAGACCAAGGCGATCAGGCTTGATGGACTGCCAGACGTCGACGTACGGGTGCCCGACGACCAACACGTACTCGCGGTCGGACACCTGGTCTGCGAGTCGAGTCTCCTTCGAGCCCGGTACGAGGTGATCGACCAGTACGCCGAGGCGTCGCCCGGGAGCTGGATCGAACTCGTCGACCACGCCCACGAGATCATCGATGCCGCCGAGGTACTCGACGGCCACGCCCTCGACACGCAGATCGGCTCCCCAGACCTTCTCGACGAGCTCGGCGTCATGGCGGCCTTCGACGTAGATGCGGCTTGGCAGTGCAACGCGTGCCCGGGTGTGCTCAACCGTGCGGGATCCCGAAGCGGTTCGGTAGCTGGTCTTCGGAGCCTTGGCGGCCGACGGGCGCAGGACGACAGGTGCTCCGTCGAGAAGGAAGCCCGGACCAAAGGGGAACGAGCGCCGAGTGTTGCGGCGATCCTCGAGAACCATCATGCCGAGATCCTTCTCGACCACCATGATCTCGCCGACGAAACCGGTCGTCGCGTCTTCGACCACCATGCCGCGCTCGGCCACCACTTCCACTGAGCGCCCGCGCGGTGGCTTGCGCCAGTCGCCTGAGAGCACATCAGTGCCATATCTGTCAGCCATGCAGAACCCCGAGAAGTTGTTGGTGAAACGCCTCGAGGTCATCCCGGGTGACCGGTCCTGAGCTCGAGAGGATCTTGGTGGAGAGAGTAGTGAGTCCGAGGGTCAGATCGACGGCCTCAGCCCATGTCGGCGTGGCGCCGGCCGGGCTGGCGGCATACAGATCGCCGATGACGATGACGTTGAGATCCGGTACGACGAGGACCAGCTCACCGCCGGACGGCCCGTCTCCGACGTGGATCACCTCAACGTACTGATCGCCAAGGTCGCCTGCCCACGCTGAAGCAAGCGTGCCGCCGAGGGACTCGTGGACGATTTCCGTGCCGTCATCGATCGTGACGCGCCGCGGGGAATAGGTCAGCGTGCGCTCAGTGCCGCTGACCTCGTACGGAGATTCGGCATTGTCGGGCACATCGCTAGACTGGCACTTGCCCAAGGAGAGTGCCAACGCGACGCGCGGAAGGAAGAACTATGTCTGACGATCGCCGTCTCGACGTTCTCCGCGCCATCGTCGAGGACTACGTCTCGACGCAGGAGCCGGTGGGATCACGCGCCCTCGTCGAGCGCCATCACCTGGGCGTCTCACCTGCGACGATCCGCAACGACATGGTCGCGTTGGAGGACGAGGGCTACATCACCCAGCCCCACACCAGCGCCGGACGCATCCCGACCGACAAGGGCTACCGGATGTTTGTCGACCGGTTGGCCACGGTCAAGGCGCTGTCGCAGGCAGAGCGCAGGGCGATCGAGACCTTCCTGACAGGCGCGGTCGATGTCGATGACGTGGTGCAGCGCAGCGTACGAGTGCTCGCGCAGCTCACCAATCAGGTCGCCATCGTGCAATACCCGTCACTCACGCGCTCGACGGTTCGGCACATCGAGGTCGTGGCGCTCGAGGGTTCGCGTGTGCTGCTCGTCGTCATCACCAGCAGTGGTCGCGTCGAGCAACGCATCATCGAGCTCGTCGAGACCCCGTCCGAGCAGCTGTTGGCAGACCTGCGTTCGCGCATCGCGCACGCATCGCTCGGCCAGCGACTGCCCGAGGCATCGCTACGGCTCGCTGACATGATCGAGACGTTCGAGCCCAACGACCGCCCGATCGTCTCCTCGATCGTCGCCACGCTCTCGCAGACCTTCACCAACGAGCGGTCGGACGAGCGCATTGCCGTCGGAGGTGCTGCCAACCTCGCCCGGTTCGGCAGCGACTTCGACACCTCGATCAAGCCGGTTCTGGAGGCGATCGAGGAGCAGGTCGTGCTGCTCAAGCTCCTCGGCGAAGCCACTTCCGGCCTCACAGTGCGCATCGGCGCAGAGACTGGCAACGACAACCTGCTCGGAACGGCCGTGGTCTCGACCTCCTACGGCGCCGACGAGCAGGCACTCGCGACCCTTGGCACGGTCGGACCGACCCGTATGGACTACCCCGCAACGATGGCCGCTGTGAGCGCTGTCGCCCGCTATGTCGGGCGATCGCTGGCGGACACCTAAACCCGACAACCAGAACCAGGACTCATGGCACAGGACTACTACGCAACACTCGGCGTCGGACGCGACGCGAGCGCGGAAGAGCTCAAGAAGGCTTACCGCAAGCTCGCGCGTCAGCTGCACCCTGACGTCAATGACGCGCCTGACGCCTCTGAGCGGTTCAAGGAGATCACCATTGCGTACGAGGTGCTCTCCGATCCGCAGAAGCGGGCGACCTTCGACCGCGGCGGCGACCCGTTGCGCGGCGCCGGCGGATCAGGCTTCGGGCAGGGATTCTCGTTCGACGACATCATGGACGCGTTCTTCGGCCAGAACACCGGCCGCGGACCCCGTCCCCGCATGCAGCGCGGACAGGACGCGCTGCTGCGCCTGACGATCGACCTGGCCGAAGCCGCGTTCGGCGTCAGCCAGGAGATCAAGGTCGACACGGCCGTCACCTGCACGACCTGCAGCGGCAGTGGTGCCGCTGCCGGATCCGAGCCGGTCACGTGTCGTACGTGCCACGGACATGGCGACGTCCAGCACGTCCAGCGCTCGCTGCTCGGTGACATCCGTACGTCGCGCCCCTGCCCTGCGTGCCACGGCTACGGCACCGTGATCCCCGAGCCGTGCGCGGAGTGCGCAGGTGAAGGCCGCGTACGTTCGCGTCGCTCGATCTCGGTGACGATCCCAGCGGGCGTCGACCACGGCACCCGCATCCAGCTCTCCGGAGAGGGTGAGGTCGGCCCCGGAGGCGGACCGGCTGGCGATCTCTATCTGGAGATCAACGTGCGACGCCATCCGATGTTCAGCCGCAAGGGCGATCAGCTGTTCTGCCAGGTCACGCTGCCAATGACTGCGGCGGCGCTCGGCGCCCACCTCGATCTGCCGACGCTCGAAGCTGACGTACACGACACTGACGAGGACACCAAGACGGTGCCACTCGACGTTGCTGCCGGTACCCAGTCCGGCGACACCATCACGATCAAGGGCTGGGGTGTCCCGCGTCTGCGCGGATCGGGGCGTGGCGACCTCAACGTTCAGGTCATCGTCGAGACGCCTTCTCGCATAGACGACGAGCAGCGCGCGCTGCTTGCTCAGCTGGCCAAGCTTCGCGACGAGGAACGACCCGAAGCGCTGATGGGCGTCAACTCCAAGGGCGTCTTCGGCAAGATCAAGGATGCCTTCAAGTGAGCGACACCGACTGCCTGTTCTGCAAGATCCTCGTGGGTGACATTCCTGCCGAGATCGTCCGCGAGTCCGAGCACACCATCGCGTTCAAGGACATCAACCCCGAGGCGCCGACCCACGTCCTGGTCATCCCGCGTCGGCACGAGCCCGACATCGGCAGCCTCGCGGCCGCTGATCCCGATGCAGCGATCGCCCTGCTCAATGAGGCGAAGGCGATCGCCGATGGGTCCGGCAACGGTTCATACCGCTTGGTGTTCAACACCGGCGCCGACGCCAGCCAGACGGTGTTCCACTGCCACGGCCACGTACTGGCCGGCCGCTCCATGACCTGGCCTCCGGGCTAGACCTTCTCGGAGAGCCACGTCGCGAAATCGGGCCCGGCGATGATCGCATCCGGGCCTGCGAGGCAAGCGCCTTCGGCCATGCCCTCGTTCATGACGCTGGACTCGACGGTGACTCGTTCACCTTGTCGTGCTGCGACCTGTCGGACCAGATCATCGAGATCCTCAACCTTCGGTCCGGCGAGCTCGACGAGGTGCCGTGTCTCGGTGCCGTCGGCCAGTGCCAGGAGGAGACGCACGATTTCGTCGATTGCCACGGGCTGTGTCTTCATCTCGGGAATGGTGACGGTGTCGCCCTGGCGGTACCAGCTGAGCATCTGACCCGGGAAGTCGAGGAACTGGGCAGCACGCAGGATGTGGGGATCGGGCGCAAAGGCCTCAACGGCCTTCTCCTGGGCGAGCTTGGCGGCGTAGTAGCCGTAATCAGTCATCTTCTCGATCCCGATGATCGACAACACAACGCTCCGGGTGACACCCGCGGTGGTGGCGGCCTCACCGAGGTTTCGGGCCACGGTGGTGAAGAATTCGCTGGCTTCTGGCTCTTCGAGCGGGCCCTGGGTGACGTCGATGACGGCGTCGACTCAGATCAGACGCTCTGCGAGCCCGTCGGCGACCGTGAGGTCGATCCCGTGCTGACGGGCCAGCTCGACGACCTCATGTCCTGCGGCAATTGCGGCAGCTACTACCTGAGTTCCGACGAGGCCTGTCGAACCGGCGATTGCGATGCGCATGTGATGACTCCTTCGAATGAATGCGGATAACACTTGTCCGAGTTAGTCTAGAACCATACTCAGACAATTTCTATCCGGGTATGATGGCATCATGAAGATGTCAGCAGGAGTCGAGTGGGCAGTGCACAGCTGCGCCATCTTGAGCGCGGCTACCGAGCCAGTCCCGGTGACAAAGCTCGCCGAGCTGCACGGCGTCTCCAAGACCTACCTCGCCAAGCACATGCAAGCGTTGTCCCACTCCGGTCTGGTGCAGGCGATCGAGGGCCGGGACGGGGGATATCTCCTCACCCGCTCCGGCAGCGAGATCTCGGTCTACGACATCGTGCAAGCCATTGACGGGCCCGAGCCCGCCTTCCGCTGCACCGAGATTCGCCAGCGTGGACCGTTCCCGGCGTCGGCTGAAGCGTGCAAGGTGCCCTGCGGAATCGCCCAGGTCATGGCGAAGGCGGAGCGCGCCTGGGGAGACTCTCTGCGCTCCGTGACGTTGGCTGACCTCAACGCGGCGTTCGATGCGAGCTCGCCGGGGTCGTGGGAGACCGTGCGGGGATGGCTGGCAGGGACGCCGACGCCCTGAACACGTCGCTCGGAATTCGCGCGGTGCCGCTGGCGTTGCGTACGATTGAATGCACATGACTGACGACACCACGCCCGCCAACGCTCCGGCACATACGTTCTCGATTCCGTCGAGCGTGCCAGCGGTATCGCTGCTCGGGCCAGCCGACGAATTCCTGCGCCTCATAGAAGATTCCTTCGAGGCGCGCATTCACGTGCGCGGAAACACGATCACGGTCACCGGATCGCCTGCAGAAGCGGCGATGATCGAGCGTCTGCTCGATGAGCTCGTGACGATCGTGCGTACGGGTCAGCACCTGACTCCCGAGACGGTCGAGCGCAGCATCAGCATGCTCCAGACCGAGACCGAGGAGAAGCCCGCCGAGGTCCTCAGCCTCAACATTCTGTCCAACCGCGGACGGACGATCCGTCCCAAGACGGTCAACCAGAAGAAGTATGTCGACGCGATCGACAAGCACACCATCGTCTTCGGCATCGGCCCAGCAGGTACGGGCAAGACCTACCTCGCGATGGCAAAGGCCGTCCAGGCGCTGCAGGCCAAGGAAGTCACCCGCATCATCCTGACGCGTCCGGCCGTCGAAGCCGGCGAGCACTTGGGCTTCCTGCCCGGCACGCTCGGCGAAAAGATCGATCCCTACCTTCGGCCGCTTTATGACGCGCTGCACGACATGATCGACCCCGAGACGATCCCCAAGCTCCTGGCTTCGGGTGTCATCGAGGTGGCACCTCTCGCGTACATGAGGGGCCGCACGCTCAATGACGCGTTCATCATCCTCGACGAGGCACAGAACACGACGCAGGAACAGATGAAGATGTTCCTGACCCGCCTGGGCTTTGGCTCGCGCATGGTCGTGACCGGTGACGTCACTCAGGTCGACCTGCCGACCGCTTCCAAGAGTGGCCTCCGTGTCGTCCAGGACGTGCTCGAGGACGTACGCGACATCCACTTCTCGATGCTGACGGCTTCAGACGTCGTTCGCCACAAGCTCGTGGGCCGCATCGTCGCTGCATACGGCGAGTACGAAGACACGGCGCAGGCGGGTGCGCAGGCCAATGAACGTCGACGTTCTCAATGAGTCCGGCGCAGACGTTGACGTCGTCGCGCTGACCCGACTCTGCCGCTTCGCGATGCGCCGTATGCGTCTGCACCCCGCAACCGAGCTGACCCTCCGTCTCGTCGATCCGGCGACGATCGCTGTGCTCAACAAACAGTGGATGGACAAGGAAGGGCCGACTGACGTCCTGTCGTTCCCGATGGATGAGCTGACCCCGGGCCGTGACGGCGAGGAGGCCCCCGAGGGCTACCTCGGTGACATCGCACTGTGCCCGCAGGTCGCCGAGCAGCAGGCACCTGCTGCTGGACATACGACGCAGGACGAGGTCAATCTGCTCACGGTGCACGGGATCCTGCACCTGCTCGGCTACGACCATGCTGAGCCGTCGGAGCACAAGGAGATGTTCGGCGTTCAGGGTCGACTGCTGCTCGAGTGGCAGCAGGCCGCCGACGGCGTGGACCCCGAGTCGGCGTGATGGTCCTTCCGATAGTCGTCTCAGCGATCCTGGCCGTCGTGGCCGGACTGCTCGTGAGCGTCGACGCAGCCCTCTCGTCGTTCTCCAAGGCTCGCGCCGAGGAGTTGGAGGACGAGGGCCGTGCAGGCGCAGCCCGCCTCGCAGAGATCCTCGAGGATCCCGCGCCCTACCTCAACTCCGTGCTACTGCTGCGTGTGCTCGCCGAAACCTCGAGCATCGTCCTCGTCGCTCTGGTTGTCGCCGATGACATCGACGGTCTCTGGACGCGCTTCGCGGTGGCCGTGGCCATCATGGTCGTCGTCAGCTTCGTGCTGATCGGTGTCGGCCCTCGAACGCTCGGGCGCCAGCATGCCGAGTCGATCGCACTCCGGTCGACGATCCCGGTGCTCGTGCTGACCAAGCTGCTTTGGCGGTTGCCTCAATTGCTGATCCTGCTCGGCAATGCGGTCACTCCGGGCAAGGGCTTCAGCGAAGGGCCGTTCGCATCGGAGGTCGAAGTGCGCGAGCTCGTCGACCTTGCCGCGGCCAGCTCGATCATCGAGTCCGAAGAGGGCAAGATGATTCAGTCGGTGTTCGAGCTCGGCGACACGATCGTCCGCGAGGTCATGGTGCCGCGTACGGATCTCGTCTTCGTCGAGCAGCACAAGACGCTCCGCCAGGCTATGTCGTTGGCCCTGCGCAGCGGATTCAGTCGTATGCCCGTGATCGATGAGAACCTCGACGACATCATCGGCATGGCCTATCTCAAGGACATCACCAAGCGAGTCTTCGACAATCACGAGGCGGAGACGACCGAGCGCATCGAATCGCTCGCCCGGCCAGTCCTCTACATCCCTGACACGAAGCCGATTGACGACCTCCTCAAGGAGATGCAGGCGCAGCGCACCCACGTTGCGATCGTGGTCGACGAGTTCGGTGGAACGTCCGGCATGGTCACGATCGAGGACATCGTCGAAGAGATCGTCGGCGAGATCACCGATGAGTACGACTCCGAGCCCGAGGAGAACGAGATGCTCGCCGATGGCTCATGGCGGCTGAGCTCCCGTTTCGAGGTCGACGACCTTGAGGACCTGTTCGACATACCGATCGAGGACGAAGACGTCGACTCCGTTGGCGGCCTGATGGCCAAGCACCTCGGGAAGGTGCCGATCCGAGGCAGCGTGGTGGAGGTCGAGGGCTTACGGTTTGAGGCCGAAGGTCCCACAGGTCGACGCAATCGCATCGGCCACGTGCTGGTCAGCCGGCTAACGGAAGGAAGTGACGATGGAGCTCAATCCTGAGGACGCCAAGTTGATCACGCTGGCCCGCTCCTCGCGCGCCCGTACGAGCGCACAGCATGGTGCGGCCGTACGCGACCAGGACGGCCGCACCTACACGGCTGCCACGGTGGTGCTCCCGTCGCTGCGCTTCGACGCCCTCGACCTGGCGGTCGCCATGGCGGTCTCGTCGGGCGCAAAGAACATTGAGGCGGCGGCGCTGGTCGCTGAACGCCACCCCGAGCCGATTGTCGATGGCACCGCCGTACGCGATGTGTCGGGTCGCGGCATCAACGTCTACATCGCCGACCTCGAGGGCAAAGTCATTCGCGTGGGCGTCACGTGAGCACGTTTCGCTCCGGATTCGCTTGTTTCGTCGGCCGTCCCAACGCAGGCAAGTCGACGCTGACCAACGCGCTGGTCGGCGGCAAGATCGCAATCACTTCATCGAAGCCGCAGACGACGCGACACGCGATCCGCGGCCTGGTTCACCGTGAGGACGGTCAGCTTGTTCTGATCGACACGCCTGGCCTGCACAAGCCGCACACGTTGCTCGGTCAGCGCCTCAACGCGCTCGTGCGTACGACGTGGTCGGAGGTCGACACGATCGGTATGTGCCTGCCCGCCAACGAATCCGTTGGCGAGGGCGACAAGTTCCTGATCCGCGAGCTGGCTCAGATCAGCCGCAAGCCGGTGTTCGCCATCGCCACGAAGACTGACCTTGTCAAGGGTGACAAGCTGCGTGATCACCTGCTTTCGATTCAGCAGGCCGGCGCTGACGCTGGGCTGCAGTGGAAAGAGATCATCCCGGTCTCGGCCGTCTCCGGCGAGCAGGTCGATCTGTTGGCCGAGCTGTTGGTCGCGACACTTCCGGAGGGACCCGCGCTCTACCCGGAAGGTCAGCTGACCGACGAGCCCGAAGAGACGCTGATCGCGGAGATCATTCGTGAGGTCGCGCTCGAAGGCGTACGCGATGAGCTCCCGCACTCGATCGCCGTTGTGGTCGACGAGATGGTGCCCCGCCCCGATCGGCCCGCTGACAAGCCGATGATCGACGTACGCGTCAACGTCTACGTCGAGCGCGACAGCCAAAAGGGCATCATCATCGGCAAGCAGGGCTCGCGCCTGAAGGAGATCGGCTCCAACTCCCGCGCGCAGATCGAGGCGATTCTGGGCACCCCGGTCTACCTCGACCTCCACGTCAAGGTCGCCAAGGAGTGGCAGCGCGACCCCAAGCAGCTGCGCAAGCTTGGCTTCTAGCGGACGCTGAAGCCGCGTTCGCCCTGCGGATCTTCGTCCGTCACGTCTATCGCATCGACGGTCGCGCGAGGCGGCCCACCGCGAGCCCACTCGATCATCGCCTCGACGGCTTCGTCGTCACCCTCGAAGGTCGCTTCCACGGCACCATCGCGGCGATTGCTGACCCAGCCGGCAACTCCCAAGCGACGCGCTTCCTGCTCGCATGAGGCCCGAAAGAACACGCCCTGTACATCCCCGCGCACCACAATGCGTCGCCTGATCATGCTTCGACCGTACGAGTGAAGTCAGCTTCCGGCGAGTCGATCCAGGAGCTTGTCCGGCACAACTGCGGCCAGCGGTCGGCCGACGATGCGGATCGCGATCTCGGTGATCACGCCCCATCCCGCCATCACGAGGAAGAACCAGGGCACGAGTGAGAGCGAGATGCTGAAGGTCTCGCTGCTCTCTCCAAATGCGGCGCCGAAACTCGAGGTGCTTGTGCTCACAACGGTCAAAGCTGTGAGCAGAGCCCCCGTTCCGGCGAAGGTCGCGACGAGCCAGAACGCGTCGAGCGACGTCCTGGAACGTCCGGCTGAGCGTCGAGTGAGGGCAGCAACGGCAACAGCGAGCGCCACGAGTGAGAGCGGAATCAATACGTACAGGAACCCATCCACATCCTTGCTGAACAGCCAGACGAAGCGCGCGCCTGAGTCGTCGCCAAATGCAAAGACCGGCGACTCCACGCCGGCGAACTGGCCGAAGGTGATCCCGTACGCAGCGAGATTGAGGATCGCGAGAGGGAACACCAAGATCGCCTCTGCCTCACCCTTGACGATCGCGTAGATGGCCGCCGTCGGCACCAACAACACGACGAACGCCGCGAGGTAGACCACAACACCGCGGACAGCTGCCGCCAGCTGGGTCGGGACATGGCTCAACGCCTGGTGCCGTGCGATGGGTCGTCGGGCCAGAAGGGCAACGACGGTCCCGAGGACTGAGGCATAGAACAGAATCGACAGGCTGCCGGCATGTCCCCAACTGCCTTCGAGGTCGACTCGCGCGGCGAATGCCACCGCCCAGGTGAACAGGGCGAACGTCGTCCCCGTCACGACCGCCGCCGCAAGCACGGACTTTCGCGACGGAGTGGAGCGACGTCGTTCGGCCCGGCGGCTGGCGACCCACAACACGCCGACCATGAGTGCGAGGACGGTCAACGAGATCGCGGTGAATTGTGATGTCGAGGTGAACTCGTCACCGAACGCTTCATCGAACTCGTCGTCGCTCAGCTCGTCGACGCTCAGCTCGTCGTCGAACTCTTCTTCGCTCAGTTCGTCGTCGGAGGGAAAGCTCTCGTCGATCAACTCGCCTTCATCAGTGCAGCACTCACCGTCTTCGGGGAATCCGAGGTCCTCACCCTCCTCGAGGTCGCTGAACTCTTCGTCGAACTCTTCGTCGAACTCGCCACCGAACTCCTCGGAGTACTCTTCGTCGAACTCGTCGCCGAAATCCACGGTGGTCGTCTGGCTGAATGCTCCGTTGGACGACATCGCGATGGCCTGGCCGGGCGTGGTCAGGTACCACGACCAAGGAACGTTGTCCTCCGCCTCGACAGCCAGCAGTGCTGCGGCGCCGATCAGGAAGGTCACCACCCACACCGCTGTGTACGCGATGGCACCCGTCCGGACCGCGTCGAGCATCGAGGATCGGGTGTGGTCGACAGACTCGAGCAGTGTCGCTGAGCGTGGAGTCGGGTCCGGAGCGTCGGACGTCGTCATGTGAAACCTTCCGCAGGGTCACCGAATGATGTCAGCGATTGATCTGTCCCGTTCTGGAAACGCGTGAACCGTGGGGCAAACTGGCGGCATGGATGCGGCTGAGGCGCTCAACGAGATCGGGTTCTGGCTCGAGCGCCAGCTTGCCGTGACCTACAAGGTCGAGGCGTTCCGCAAGGCGGCCGCAATCATCGAGGACCTGTCGCAGGATGAGCTCGCGAAGCGCCTCGAGAGTGGTGCGCTCAAGCGGACGAAAGGCATCGGCGACCGTACGTTCAGCGTCATCAAGCAAGCCGTCGAGGGCGACGTGCCCGACTACCTCGCCGATCTCAGGACCGATGAGCCGCTGGCCAAGGGTGGTGCCGAGCTGCGTGCCACGCTGCGCGGCGACCTCCACAGCCACTCCAACTGGTCCGACGGCGGATCGCCGATCGAGGAGATGGCGCGAGCCGCGCACTGGCGTGGCCGCGAGTACCAAGTGCTCACTGACCACTCGCCGCGGCTCACCGTGGCCAACGGGCTGACCGCCGAGCGATTGACCGAGCAGCTCAAGATCGTCGCGAAGGTCAACGACTCGTACGACGACTTCCGGTTCCTGAGCGGGATCGAGGTCGACATCCTTGACGACGGCAGACTCGACCAGACCGATCGCATGCTCAACAAGCTCGACGTCGTGGTCGCGAGTGTGCACTCAAAGCTCAAGATGGACTCGATCGGCATGACCCGTCGCATGGTGAACGCCGTCAACGATCCGCACACAAATGTCCTCGGCCACTGCACCGGACGCCTCGTGCAGGGATCGCGGGGCAAGCGTGATCAGTCGAAGTTCGACGCCAAGAAGGTGTTCGCGGCATGCGCCAAGAACGACGTCGCCGTCGAGATCAACTCACGACCGGAGCGACAGGACCCGCCCAACAACCTGATTGCGATGGCGCTCGACGCCGGCTGCCTGTTCGCGATCAACACCGACGCCCACGCGCCGGGACAGCTCGATTTCCTTGACTACGGCGCCGAGCGCGCCGATGCGAATGGCGTTCCAGCCGATCGCATCGTGACGACCTGGCCGGTCGACAAGCTACTCGAATGGTCATTTGCCAAACGCTGAGCAAGATCGCAAGTAGGCTGATCCGACTTGTCTGGGGGACATTCCCGGCAGCGTTGACCACATTCGAAATCCGGGGACCCCACCATGACTGATCCGATCCTGCCGACTCCTGCGCCGGAGCCAACGCCTCGGCGCCGCCGCCGGCTCAACCGCAAGTGGATCATCGTCGGTGTCCTTGTGACGCTGGTGCTCGGTGGAGGGGCATACGGCGCCAACGCCAAGGGCAACTCGAACGCCGAGAAGTACGACAACGCGGTCGACGCCTGGAACGACCAGAAGAACGACTTGGTCGGTGCTCCGGCCGCTGCGAACAGCGAGCTGTGGGACTTCGAGGATGCGACGTTGAAGAAGTCGCTCAAGAAGCAGAAGCGTGCCTGCTCGGATATTCGGAACTACCGCAAGTCCGCTGCCAAGAATGCCGCGGCGCTGCCGACGAAGTCCAACAGTGTCTTCAAGTACTTCAGCCCCGCTGAGCGGAAGGCGATCAAGTCGTCCAAGGCGCGCGAGAAGGCGGTCAAGGCGTACGCCAGGGCAGCCGACAAGGTGCTGGTTCAGATGCATCGTGACTGCGCGTGGAACATCAAGGTCAACTCCGCCAAGGAAGGCGACTCGGGCGCCAACAAGCTTGTTAAGCGGGCTGAAGGTCTGCGGCTCAAAGTCGGTCAGACGGAGTATTACTGCCCGTCGAGCTACGAGTACGACTGCCTTCCCACGACAGCCGCCAAGAGAGCTCAGTACGCCGAGCTGCTCATCAAGGCGATCAACGTCGAACGGAAGTACGTCATGAAGCGGTACTTCTCGCCCGGTAGCTGCGATTCCACCTCATACGGCGACTTGTGCGTACAACTCAGGAAGGGATTCGCGTCGTTCTACGGCAGTCTCGAGTCAATCGGCTCCGTGTTCGGTGACATCGACCCGACCAACGCCAAGCTCCAGACGGAGGTTCAGCGGATGCTGAAGAGCAGCAAGTCCGCTGACAAGGCGTTCAAGAAGGCATTGTTCAAGGCGCATCCTGACTTCAAGGACAACTACATGTTCATGGAGTCGGCGTTCTGGAAGGAGGCGTTCTTCGATGCCGCCACCGTCGAGGCGATCACTGACATCAACAAGCTCAAGAAGAAGCTGCTGGACGCATCGGTCAACTAGCCGATGCTGGCGGCCAGCTCGCGTACTTCGTCGGCCGTGACTTCGCGGGCGATGCGCCCGGTGACCTCGTCATAGACGTCGATCAGGCCGGCCAAGTCTTTGACCATGCGGCGGGCTCGAGCCGGGCTGTTGCCGCAGTCAGCGCGGCATTCGCCGGAAGCGGCGATGCGGTGCGCGATGACGATCGCCGTGAGCGCGTACGCCTCTGCAGCCTCGAGCTCGGGGGAGAGTGCGAAGGGGAACATCCGCGACGCGGCGTGATGGAACTCGACGTGCTGAGGGTCCAGGTCGCCTGAGGCGAACGGGAACGACATGGCGTCGGCGAACGCCTGCCGTACGTCCTCGTCGTCACTGGGTTGGCCGATCCACGACTCAGCACGCTCGACGGCAGCCAACGCATGTGAGCGCGACTCGGGCTCCAGCAGCGCGATGACCTGACGCGCCTGCATGATGCGCAGCCGGGCGCGGAGCTCGGGCGAATCCTCGGTCGTGCCGAACAGTCGACCGATCAGCGGGACCAACCTCGTACGGTCGCTCTCGCGCAGGAGGTCGTTGGTCGTACGCGCCTCGTGCGCCAGCAGCGGATGCGTGCACTCGGGGCGGTCGCTCCACTCCTCGCCAGCGAGGAGCGAGACGTATTCCATCACGCAGGCTTCGCCGTGCTCGGCGTCGTGGGATCCGGCCGAAAGCGTCGGCAGGAAGTCGGGAATTGCCATGCAGCAATTGTTGCTCGCAACTCCACGTACGAACCTGACAATTGGCTATGCGTTTGGTGCGCGTTTGACCCAGTGTGACTACCATCACGTATGGAGTTTGAGACAGCCGCTCGAGCCATCCTCGCCAACATCGAGAAGGTCATCGACGGCAAACCAGAAGCGGCTGAGGCCGCCCTTGTTGTTTTCCTCGCCGAAGGCCATCTGCTGATCGAGGACGTTCCAGGAGTCGGCAAAACCGTGCTCGCGAAAGCGCTCGCGCGCTCGGTCAGCTGCTCAGTACGCCGCATCCAGTTCACCCCGGATCTCCTGCCGTCTGACATCACCGGCGTCTCGGTCTACAACCAGGCCGATCGTGAGTTCGAGTTCAAGCCCGGAGCTGTCTTCGCCAACATCGTGATTGGCGACGAGATCAACCGTGCGTCGCCGAAGACCCAGTCCGCGCTGCTTGAAGCGATGGAGGAGCGTCAGGTCACGGTCGACGGCACGACGTATGAGCTGGGCAGCCCGTTCACGGTCGTCGCGACGCAGAATCCCTTCGAGATGGAGGGCACGTACGCGTTGCCCGAGGCCCAGCGCGACCGCTTCATGGCTCGCATCTCGATGGGCTACCCGTCAGCGGCCGCCGAGCTTGAGATGGTGCAGGGTCGCGACACGAGCAATCCGTTCGACCAGCTCGACGCCGTTGTTTCGATCGAGGACGTGCAGAGCATGATCGCTGTTGCCCGGGCCATCTACGTGTCACCCGCGGTTGAGCAGTACGCCGTCGACATCGCCCAGGCCACCCGCGACGACGCCGAGCTACGGCTGGGGGCCAGCCCGCGAGCGACCCTCCAGCTGGTACGCGCCGCCAAGGCCCGCGCCGCAGTGCAAGGGCGCGACTTCGTACTTCCCGACGACATAGACGTCCTGATCCCTGTGGTGCTCCCGCACCGTCTCATCCCGATGCGCGGTGTTGCGGATACCGCGGACGTCATGGAGCGCATTGTGGCGGAGACGCCAGTGCCCGCCGGAGCCGTCCAGCCGTCGTGAGGCCGGTGCGCTCGGTCGTCCTCACGCCGCGGGGCATTGGCTTCCTGGTCGCTGCGCTGGCCTGCTTTGTCGCCGCACCGATCCTGTCGCTGCCTGCGCTGCTGTACGTGACGGTGTTGCTCGTCGGTCTGGTCGTCTTCTCGACGATCTTCGTGTTCGGCGGCCACTCGAACGTTCTGATCGAGCGTTCGTTCTCGCCGCAGGTCGTCGCGCCGGGCAGCACGGCCAAGGCGACAGTGCGAGTCACCAACCTGTCGATGATCCCGTGCTTGGAGGCCGAGTGGGAGGACGAGCTTCCTGCCGGAATCTCCGGTGACGCCGCGGGAGTCCTTCCAGCGCTGGGAGGCAGCCGTCAGTCCGATTCGAGGGTCTCGTTCTCGTACGGGCTGCAGGGCCTCCGACGTGGTCGCCACTTGATCGGTCCGCTGCGCGTGCAGGTGCTCGATCCCTTCGGTCTGGTGTTTCGCCGTCACTCGTTCGGATCGTCCGAACCGCTGATCGTGCTGCCCCGCCGCGTCGATCTGCAGCCTTTGGCGCCCCGCGGTGAGAGCGATGCGGGCGCGACTCGTCCCGCTCCACAGCACGTGGGCGTTGGCGACGACGACATCATCGCGCGCACCTACCTGCCGGGTGACGCCATGAAGCGACTGCACTGGAAGGCCACGGCGCATCGAGGGCAGCTGATGGTGCGGCAGGAAGAGCAGCAGATCAACCCTCGCGCTGGGGTGTTCCTCGACTGCGAGCCGCGTACGCAGGGCACGGCGCGCGACAGCAAGGGCATCTGGGAACACTCGCCGACCTTCGAGTGGGGGATCGTCGCTGCGGCATCGATCGTCCACCACCTCGCCCGTACCGGCTACGTTGTCGCGTTCCAGACCAGCAGTCCGGCCATTGAATGCGAGATCGCCGATGGGCAGGACTCGGTCGAGGATGCGATGGTCGATCTCGCCATCCTCGAGCCGAACGAGAATGACCACGATCGCCCGATGAAGCCGGAGCGTGCGGCCTTCGCGATCCTTGGTCGCATCGACATACCTCGAGCGCAGCACTGGGTTCACGCCGTCGGGGGAGCGCGCGACGTGCACGCCTTCGTCGCCGCCGGCACTTCCGCCGCGGCGCTCGACGTACTCGACGACGCGCGCTGGAAGGTCGTCACCTATCGGCCCAACGACGACCTGAACCAGATGTGGTCGCTGTTCGACGGAGTCATCCGTGCTTAGACCGGCAGCCCGCCCGACCGCACGTCGCACCGCACGCGCGGTGTGGGCCGATCACGCTGTGCTCGCTGCCGCCCTGGCGGCGTTGCTGTGGGGATTCACCACGGTCATCGACGGCCGCTCTTGGTACGTGCCGGCGATCCTCGTCGCGATCCTGACGGGCGTCACCTGCGCAGTTCTGCGATCTGTTGGCGTCCGCCATGTCTGGCCGATCGCCCTGATGGTTGAGCTGCTGGTGCTGGCCTGGATCTTCGTGCCGCAGACCATGGTGGGTATCATCCCGACGCCCAGCAGCCTCGCCGAGCTGGGCCGCATGCTGGGTCGCGCGCAGGACATCATGGTCGAGGAAGCCGCTCCGGTTGCCGCCGCCGAGCCGATCATCCTGGTGATCGCGGGAGCGTTCGGGCTCCTGGCGATCATCGGCGACTGGTTGTTGGAGCGCGTTCGCGCCGCGCAGCTGGTCGGCGTCATGTTGGTGGCAGTGTTCGTCGCTCCAGCCATCACCGCAGGTGACACACCACGCGTGTGGATCTTCCTGGTCGTCGCCACCTTGTGGCTGTTCCTCCTCCGGACCCGCACCCGCGAACGTACGGATCGAGGATGGCGTGGACGGTCGCCGGCTCTGATCGTCGCCGTCTTGGCGCTGATGGTGAGTGCGCTGCTTCCGCCGTTGCTGCCGGACATTCGTGCGGTCGCCACATCGTGGGGCAAGGCTCCCACTCCGGTGTTCGGACGCGGGATCAACCCGATGCTCGAGCTGGGCCAGAATCTTCGGCGCAACAGCACGTCGCTCGCCCTGACCTACACGACGAACGCCAAGGCGGCGCCCTACCTCAAGGTCTCGACGCTGCGGGACTTCTCGGGCAAGACCTGGCGTCCAGGTCAGTCAGTTGCTGGCGACCGGATCGAGGGTCAGATCGGCATCGATCCCGACATCAAGACGACCGACACGCGTACGACCATCTCGATCAAGAACCTCCGCAGCTCGCTGGTGCCGGCGCCCTATCCCGCATTGGGCATCTCAGGGCTCAAGGGCCCATGGGAATACGAGCGAGTGGGGCTCACGATCAGATCGGCCCGGAACGACACTCGCGGTCAGACCTACACCGTCAACAGCATCAAGATCGCCCCGACGGCTGACCAGATGCGTGAGCTGTCGTCGAGGTTCAGGCCTTCGCTCGACCCGTACCTCGCGCTGCCGACTGACATGCCGTCTGTCATCGGCGAGACCGCTCTTGAGATCACGGCGGACGCCGCGACTGACTACGACCGTGCCCTGGCACTGCAGCGATACCTGCGCAATGGCAGCTTCCGCTACTCCGAGTCCGCGCCCGTTGCTGATGGCTACGACGGCAATGGCGTGGACGTGATCGAGCAGTTCCTCGACAAGAAGTCTGGCTACTGCGTTCACTTCTCATCGACCATGGCGGTGATGGCCCGCACGCTCGGCATACCGTCCCGCATCGCCGTCGGCTACGCGCCCGGAGACGTCATCGACACCCGGGGTGGCAAGAACGTGTACGGCAACACCTCCGATGACCTGCACGCCTGGACTGAGCTGTACTTCGAAGGCGCAGGCTGGGTCGGCTTTGAGCCCACTCCTCGCGTCGGGTCGGCAACCGCATTCGCCGAGTCCGACGGCGCTCCTTCGGAGCCGGTCGACAGCGGGGGAGATGCGACGCAGCGCCCGGGCGGACTTGATGGTCAGGAGTTCGGAGCACAGGGTGCAGCGCCGACTGAGACAGCCGGCTCGACGACAACGCGCACGCTGGTCGCCACTGCTCTCGGGCTTCTCGTGCTCGGGCTCACGCCATTGCTGCTGCGGCGCATACGTCGTGCGTGGCGGGTGAGCAGGCGATCCGTCGATCCACTCTGGAATGAGCTCGAAGACACGGCACAGGACTTCGGCATCGTCACGTCACGCGCAGATACGCCTCGCGGGTTTGCCTCCCGCCTGCGTACGCGTGAGGGCGTCGACGTCGAGGCGCTCGACCGGCTGCTCCGACGAGTTGAGGCCGCGCGGTTCTCTCGTGAGGGCGCCACCGACGATGGAAGGGTCGACCTCCGCGCAGTCCTTCGTTCACTGGGCGAGGGAGCTTCACGCGGCGAACGGCTGCGCGCCGCCGCGTTGCCGCGCTCGCTCGCAGGGAGGGGAACCTACGCCGTCCTCCGACCCGAAGTGCTAGCCTAAATCCACCATGCGGATGAAGAGCTTGCTCCTTCGTTGCCGCGTCGAGGTCCTCTAGGTCGGACCCCTCGGCGCGGAGTTTGTCACGTACCGGCCACCTCAGCCCCAGACAAACCTCACGAGGAACTCTCCGATGACGAGCTACCCCAACACCCCACAGCAACCCAGCGGTATGCCCTTTGGGCGATACGAGCCATTTGTGCCGATCGCCCTGGAAGACCGCACCTGGCCGGCCAAGACCATCACTGCCGCACCGCGATGGTGCGCCGTTGACCTTCGCGACGGCAACCAGGCCCTGATCGACCCCATGACCCCTCCGCGCAAGCTGGCGATGTTCAAGCTGCTCGTGGAGATGGGCTACAAGGAGATCGAGGTCGGCTTCCCCAGCGCCAGCCAGACCGACTTCGACTTCGTCCGGCAGCTGGTCGAGGGCGACCACATCCCCGACGATGTCGTGATCCAGGTGCTGACGCAGTGCCGTGAGCCGCTGATCGACCGCACGTTCCAGTCTCTCGTCGGTGCCAAGCAGGCCATCGTTCATTTCTACAACTCGACGTCCACGCTGCAGCGTCGCGTCGTGTTCGGCATGGACAAGGACGGCATCACCGACATTGCGACACAGGGTGCGCGGCTCTGCATGAAGTACGCCGACATCCACACACCCGACACCAAGATCTCGTACGAGTACTCGCCGGAGTCCTACACCGGCACCGAGCTGGACTACGCGCTCGAGGTATGCAGCAAGGTCATCGAGGTGATCGATCCCACGCCTGAGTGGCCGTTGATCATCAACCTGCCGGCGACGGTCGAGATGGCAACGCCCAACGTCTACGCCGACTCGATCGAGTGGATGCATCGCAACCTGCCGCGCCGCGACAGCATCGTGCTGTCACTGCACCCGCACAACGACCGCGGCACGGGCGTTGCTGCGGCCGAGCTGGGCTACATGGCCGGCGCCGACCGCATCGAAGGCTGCCTGTTCGGCAATGGCGAGCGCACCGGCAACGTGTGCCTGGTGACACTGGGGCTCAACCTGTTCAGCCAGGGCATCGACCCGCAGATCGACTTCAGCGACATCGACGGCATCCGCCGCACGGTCGAGTACTGCAACGAGCTGCCCGTACCCGAGCGCCACCCCTACGGCGGCGACCTGGTCTACACGGCGTTCTCGGGCTCGCACCAGGATGCGATCAAGAAGGGCCTGGAGGTGCTGGCGAAGGATGCAGCCGACGCCGGGCAGTCGGTCGATGAGGTGGCCTGGGCTGTGCCCTACCTGCCGATCGATCCAAAGGACGTCGGCCGTACGTACGAAGCCGTGATTCGCGTCAACAGCCAGTCCGGCAAGGGTGGCGTCGCGTACATCCTCAAGAACGACCACCACCTGGACCTGCCGCGTCGCCTGCAGATCGAGTTCAGCCGGGTTGTGCAGGAGCTCACCGAGGGCGAAGCCGGCGAGATCGAGCCCAACGAGATCTGGGCCGCGTTCCAGCGTGAATACATCGATCGCGTCGAACCATACGAGCTCCAGAGCTTCAGCTCGGTGACGGCTGAGGACGGACGTGACCAGCAGGTCGTCGAGCTGCGCGTACGCGGTACGGTGCGGGAGTTCAAGGGCGAGGGCAATGGCCCTGTCGCGGCGTTCGTCGATGGCATGCGCCAGGCGGGTGCTGACATCCAGGTCCTCGACTACTCCGAGCACGCGCTGTCGAAGGGCGGCGACTCACAAGCTGTCGCGTACGTCGAGTGCAATGTTGCGGGCGAAACCGTCTGGGGAGTTGGCATCCACGCCAACATCGTGACGGCCTCGCTGCGAGCAGTGGTGTCAGCCGCAAACCGTGCGGTCGGGATGGCTTTGCCGGACTGAGGGTGCTGTACCGGCCGGTACAGTCACTTGCGTTACGATTTCCGAGACCGAACGTTGGTTCGGTTTCCATGGAGGAGGGTTTGTGGCGCGCATCATCAATCAGGTGGCCGTATTCGGTCTGGGCAAGGTCGGCGAGCTCGTGGCCGTCATGCTGGGGGAGTCCGGCTTCAAGGTCATCGGATATGACGCTGCGCCGCGAGATGACCTCGGATTCGAGGTACGTCCGTTGGACGTGCGTGATGGTCTTAGTGACGCGCTGCGCGGAGTCGACGCGATCATCTCGTGCCTGCCTTACAGCCTGAACGCGGCCATTGCCGAAGCTGCCGCCGAGGCCGGCGTGCACTACTTCGACCTCACCGAGGACGTCCCGACGACCAACCGCGTGATCGAGCTCGCCGAGGGTGCCACGGTGGCGTTCGCACCACAGTGTGGTCTCGCGCCTGGTCTGATCGGGATCATCGGTGCCTCGATCGCCGCGACCTTCGACGAGATCCGTGCGATCGAGCTCAAGGTCGGCGCACTGCCGCAGAACCCGACAGGGCTGCTCGGCTATGCCATCAACTGGTCGCCGGAAGGCGTCGTCAACGAGTACCTCAACGACTGTGAAGTGCTCCGCTCCGGCCACCGCCAGATGGTGCCGGCGATGACTGGGCAGGAACGCGTGCTCATTGGCGGAATCGAGCTCGAAGCGGCGCTGACCTCCGGCGGCCTCGGCACGATGTGCCAGACGTACGAAGGCTCCGTCCAGCGGCTCGACTACAAGACGCTGCGCTATCCCGGACACTTCGACCAGATGCACTTCCTCTTCGACGAGCTCAACCTGCGTGACCAGCCTGAGCTGGTCGGCAAGATGCTGATCGACTCGAAGCCCCCGGTCAACGACGACATCGTCTACATCCATGCCGCCGTCGAAGGTGTGAAGTCGGGTCAGCCGTTCCGCGAGAACTACGTACGCGGCTACAAGCCGATCGACATCTCCGGACGTATCTGGCGCGCGATCTCCTGGACCACGGCCGCCTCGGCGGTCAGCGTGGTCGAGCTCGTCGCCGACGGCGTTCTGCCGGGGGCAGGCTTCATCAAGCAAGAAGACATCACGCTCGAGCAGCTCTACTCAACACAGGCAGGCCGGCACTTCGCCGAGCAGGGACGGATCTGACATGACTGACATCGCAACCCGTACGAAGGACATCCTCGGTCGCCTCGGCGCCGAGCTGCCAGCCGACGGCGACCTGATCTGCCGTTCGCCGATCGACGGCAGCGAGATCGGTCGCTTGAAGTCGCACACTCCGGCGGAGGTGTCCGACATCATCGGTCGCGCGCAGTCGGCGTTCGAGCAATGGCGCACCGTCCCGGCTCCCGTACGCGGCCAGTTCGTCCGCGAGCTGGGTGAGCTGCTGCGTGAGCACAAGGAAGATCTCGGCGCTCTGGTCTCGATCGAAGCCGGCAAGATCGTGTCGGAGGGTCTCGGCGAGGTCCAGGAAATGATCGACATCTGCGATCTCGCTGTTGGTCTGTCGCGCCAGCTGCACGGCCTGACGATCGCCACGGAGCGCCCCGGTCACCGGATGATGGAGCAGTGGCATCCACTCGGCGTCATCGGCGTCATCTCGGCCTTCAACTTCCCGGTCGCCGTATGGTCCTGGAACGCTGCTCTCGCGTTCGTCTGTGGCGACGCGGTCGTCTGGAAGCCGTCCGAGAAGACGCTGCTCACCGCCGTCGGTTGCCAGGCGCTTGCCGCGGAAGCCGGCCGTCGCGCTGGCGTCCCCGATGGTCTGTCGGCGCCGTTGATCGGCGATCGTACGGTCGGCGAGCTCATGGTCGACGACCGTCGTGTTGCTCTCGTCTCGGCGACTGGTTCGACCCGTATGGGCAAGGAGGTCGCGCCTCGCGTGGCCGCCCGTCTGGGTCGTACGCTCCTCGAGCTCGGCGGCAACAACGCCGCGATCGTCGCCCCGTCCGCGGACCTCGACCTCGCCGTACGCGGCATCGTGTTCTCCGCTGTCGGCACCGCCGGTCAGCGCTGCACGTCACTGCGCCGCATCATCGTGCACGAATCGATCAAGGACGAGCTCGTGGCTGGCCTAAAGGCCGCATACGAGACGCTCCCGATCGGCTCGCCGCTGGAGTCGTCGACGCTGGTCGGCCCACTGGTCGACGAGCAGGCGTTCACGGCCTTCGGCGCTGCGGTGGCGCAGGCGCAGTCGGACGGCGGCGACCTGGTCACCGGAGGCACCCAGTCGGAGAGCGACGGTGGCTTCTACGTGCACCCCGCGATCATCGACATGCCCAAGCAGACCGAGATCGTGAAGGCCGAGACGTTCGCACCGCTGCTGTACGTCCTGACCTACTCCGACTTCGACGAGGCACTCGCGCTGCATAACGACGTCGCCCAGGGCCTGTCGTCGTCGATCTTCACGCTCAACGTCCGCGAGGCCGAGACGTTCGTATCCGTGGTCGGATCGGACTGCGGTATCGCCAACGTCAACATCGGACCCTCGGGCGCCGAGATCGGCGGAGCGTTCGGCGGCGAGAAGGAGACCGGTGGCGGTCGCGAGTCGGGCTCGGACGCCTGGCGCGCGTACATGCGTCGATCGACCAACACGGTCAACTACTCGACCGAGCTGCCCCTTGCGCAGGGTGTCGAGTTCGTCTGAGGATCGGGAGGGGAGAAATCATGGCGAGAGAGGTCCAAGTCACATTCGATTGCGCTGATCCCGCCGCGCTTGCGGCGTTCTGGGCTGAGGCGCTCGGTTATGTCGTCCAACCTCCACCCGAGGAGTTCGGCACCTGGGAAGCGGCGTTCGACGCGTGGGGTGTTCCGCCAGAGGAGCGCGACTCCCGTTCGGCGATCATCGATCCCGAAGGCAAAGGCCCGCGGATCTACATCCAGAGGGTGCCCGAGGGCAAGACCGCCAAGAACCGCGTCCACCTCGACGTACGCGCTGCTCCCGGTCTGAAGGGCGACGAGCGCATGGCAGCGCTTTCCGCTGAAGCCGAGCGACTCAAGGCTCTGGGAGCGACCGAGATGTATCGGTTCGAAGCCAACGCCGTGGACGAGGGAATGATCGCGATGCAGGACCCCGAGGGCAACGAGTTCTGCCTCGACTAGCGGTTCTCCTTGCGCCACACGATCTTGAGCCCTGACCAGTCGGTGTCGATCGCGGCGACCTTCACGTCGACCAAGCCCAGCTCAAGCGCGGCATCGCGGATCGCGTTCTCGTCAACATCGCTGACGTGACCTGCGGCTTTGCGCGGCCAGGCGACCCAGATCGACCCAGCCGGGAAGATCCACTGACCCCACGTCGCGAAGTCGACCTGCGCCCGCTCGCGCACGAACACCAGCGCCACATCTGTGGGTCCCGGCTCGACGAGCTCGACGTCCTCGAGCGGTTCGGCGAACTCCCAGCCGGGGGACTTGCCCACGACGACCAATCGAAGGCCGGGCTTGATGCCGAGCTTCTTGAGCTGCGGCGTACCGGAATATCCTGCGGTCATGGCACGAGCATAGGCGCGGCGTGTGCGGCTTTCGTCCTCCCCGCACGGCACAATGAGGGGGTGAGTCTCTACCGCGACGCTGGCATCGTGCTGCGCGTACACAAGCTCGGCGAGG
>NZ_JAKFEL010000066.1:0-6688 GCF_036675695.1 Aeromicrobium sp. | reverse complement strand
CGGCAGCAGTGCCAAGGTGGCGACGTTCGACCTCTCCGAGGACGTCATCAAGGACATCCAGGCCGGAACGATCCTGTTCGCGGTCGACCAGCAGCCGTACGTCCAGGGATTCCTGGGTGTCACAGGTCTGTACCTGAAGTCGATCAACGGCAACGACATCGGTGGCGGCCAGCCGATCAACTCGGGACCTGCGTTCATCACGAAGGACAACGCTGACGATGTCCTGAAGTACGCAGCCAACGGAACACGCTGACCCAGTCCGCGGGGCCCGGCACCTTCCGGGCCCCGCGGCTCACAGCCGAGAAACGGAGCACCACATGACCACCGCCACGCTGGCCGACGAACGGATAGCTCGTACGTCGACCCTCGCCAAGCTCTTGAAACGACCGGAGATCGGCGCGCTCGTAGCAGCGATTGCCATCTTCGTGTTCTTCGCCGCAACCACCGAGGTGTTTGCAACGCCATCTGGTGCCAGCACCTGGCTCCGAGGTGCCTCGACGATCGGGATCATGTCCGTTGCCGTGGCGCTCCTCATGATCGGTGGGGAATTCGACCTTTCGGCCGGGGCGATGACCGGCTTCACCGGACTCGTCGTCGGTGTGCTCACCACCGAGTACGGCCTCAACGTCTGGGCCGCGATCGTCGTCTCGTTGGCTCTCGCACTCGCCATCGGAGCGATCAACGGCATCCTCGTGATGAAGACCGGACTACCGAGCTTCATCGTCACCCTCGGCACGTTCTTCGTCCTGCAGGGCATCGATCTCGCGGGCACCAAGGCGCTCATCGGGCAGGTTGCGATCCAGGGCATGTCGAATGTCCCCTACTACGACCAGGCCAAGAGTCTGTTCGGTTCCACCGTGACGATCAACGGTGGACTCGTGTACGCCTCGGTGTTCTGGTGGATCGGCGTCACGCTCCTTGCCACCTGGGTCCTCCTGCGTACCAAGACCGGCAACTGGATCTTCTCCGTCGGAGGGGCGCAGCTGTCAGCCCGCCAGATCGGCGTTCCGGTGTTCAAGACCAAGGTCGGCCTGTTCATGACGACCGCCGGAGCCGGATGGCTCGTCGGAATGCTCCTGCTGTTCACGACCTCGACGGTTCAGAGCAACACCGGCGTGGGCCAGGAATTCATCTACATCATCTGCGCCGTGGTCGGCGGCTGCCTCATGACAGGCGGCTATGGCTCGGCGATCGGTGCCGCGTTGGGCGCCCTCATCTACGGCATGGTCAACCAGGGCATCGTCTACTCGGGATGGGACAACAACTGGCTCAAGGCGTTCCTTGGAGTCATGCTTCTGGCAGCGGTGCTCCTCAACGAATGGGTTCGCAAGCGAGCGGAGACAGCAAAATGAGTACGAAGACCGAAGCGAAATCACCAGTGACCAACATGGTCGAGCTTCCCCCTGTCGGGACAGCGATCATCGAGGTCAAGGACATCGGCAAGCGCTACGGCAACATCATCGCGCTGAGCGACGTGACGACGTCCGTACGTGCCGGCGAGGTCACCTGTGTGCTGGGTGACAACGGCGCGGGCAAGTCGACGTTCATCAAGGTCCTCGCCGGGGCGCACGAGCACTCCGACGGTGAGCTCCTGATCGATGGCGAGCCGCAGCACCTCTCGAGCCCGCGTGGTGCGCTCGAGCTGGGAATCGCGACCGTCTACCAGGACCTTGCCGTGGTCTCGCTGATGCCGGTCTGGCGGAACTTCTTTCTCGGCAGCGAGCTCACCAAGGGCGTTGGTCCGTTCCGCAGACTCGACGTCGACGCGATGAAGAGCATCACCAAGTCCGAGCTTGCCGCGATGGGCATCGACCTGCGCGACGTCGAGCAGCCGATCGGCACGTTGTCGGGTGGCGAGCGTCAGTGCGTCGCGATCGCTCGCGCCGTCTACTTCGGAGCGCGCGTGCTCATCCTCGACGAACCGACGGCCGCTCTTGGCGTAAAGCAGTCTGGAGTTGTGCTGAAGTACATCGCCAAGGCGCGCGATCGTGGGCTCGGCGTCGTGTTCATCACGCACAACCCGCACCACGCCTACCCTGTGGGCGATCGGTTCATGCTGCTTCGTCGTGGCAAGAGCATGGGCGACTTCCCCAAGGCGGAGATGACTCTCGAGGAGCTGACGTCGATGATGGCGGGCGGCACCGAGCTGGAATCGATCGCGCATGAGCTCGAGAAGACCATGGGGACCGATTCCGAGGTCGCCAGGACGATGAAGGCAGAGGTCACGTGACAGGGGAGGTCCGCGTCGGCATCGTCGGGTTCGGCTGGATGGGACAGGTGCACGCGCGTGCCCTGTCTCGCGTCCTGCAGCACTATCCCGACGCGCCACTGAGGCCGCGGCTGGTTGCCGTGGCTGACAACGCTCCCGACGACCGCACCCAACGCGCAGCCGCGGCATACGGGTTCGAGCACCAGCTGCCTGACTGGCACGACCTCGTCACGCACGATGAAGTCGACCTGGTCTGCGTGACCGGTCCCAACTTCATTCACCGCGACGTTGCAGTGGCAGCGGCCGAGGCCGGCAAGCACCTTTGGGTCGAGAAGCCCGCCGGACGCGACGCCGACGAGACCGCCGAGATCGTGGCGGCAGTCGAGGCCGCAGGTGTGCAGGCCGCCACCGGTTTCAACTACCGCAACGTGCCGGCAGTCGAGCGCGCCCGCGCGATCGTCGCCTCGGGCCGGATTGGCGAGGTCGAGCACACCACGGTGCGCTTCCTCGCCGACTACTCCGCCGATCCTGATGCGGCGCTCTCGTGGCGCTTCCAGAACAAGTACGCGGGCAGTGGTGTGCTGGGAGATCTCGTCAGCCACGCCGCCGACCTGGTGCAGTACGTCGTCGCCCCCATTGATGAGCTCGTTGTCGACAGGGCCACTTTCATCAGCCAACGGCGTGCGGCGCTGCCCGGCGCGATGCACTACGAGAAGGGCGCAGGCGACCTCGGCGACGTCGAGAACGAGGACTACGTCAATGCCCTGTTCCGCCTGGCCGACGGCTCCCGCGGCATTCTCGAGTCCAGCCGTACGGCGGTCGGCGAGCAGAACACGTACGGGATCGAGGTGCACGGCACCAAGGGTGCGGTCTCGTGGGACTTCCGTCGGATGAACGAGCTGCGTGTCTGCGCTGACCAGGACTACCTCAATGGGTTCTATGCCACCGAATACGCCGGTCCCGGGGACGGTGAGCTCAGCTTCTTTCAACCCGGCACGAACAACCCGATCGGTTTTGACGACCTCAAGGTCATCGAAGCTCGTCGGCTGATCGAATCCATCGTCACCGGTTCGCCGGTCGGCGCGACGATCCACGACGCGCTCGCCGCAGCCAAGGTCGTCGACGCCATGATCATCTCTTCAGAAGAAAGAAAGTGGGTTTCCTTATGAGCCAGCGTCTCAAAGTTGGCGTGGTGGGCGCCGGTGCGATGGGGGCGTCACACATCGCGACACTCGCCGCCAGCGTTCCCGCGGCGCAGGTCACCCGAGTATTCGACATGGACACAGCGCGCGCGAAGGCCGTCGCCGAGTCAGTCGGAGGCGAGGCTTCTGACTCGGCCGAAGCGCTGATCGCCGATCCCGAGGTTGACGCGGTCGTCGTAGCGTCGCCCGATTTCACCCACGCCGATCTGGCCATCACCGCGATCGCGGCAGGCAAGTACGTGCTGTGCGAAAAGCCACTCGCCGTCACGGCTGAGGATGCACACAAGGTCGTCGAGGCCGAGCTCGCCGCCGGTCGCAAGTTCGTGCAGGTCGGCTTCAACCGCCGCTTCGACCCGGGCTTCGTGGACCTCAAGGGCTCCATCGTTGACGGCACGCTGGGCGAGGTGCGTCTGATGCACGGCATCCACCGCAACGCCACGAACTTGACGAGCACCGACTCGTCGACGCTCGTCACGGGCTCGATGATCCATGAGTTCGACACGTTCCGCTGGTTGCTCGATGACGAGATCGTCGGCATCCGGGTCGAGTCGCCCATAGCCGAGGGTTTCCGCGACCCGCAGGTGGCAACGCTGTGGATGGCTACCGGCCAGATGGTCACGGCCGAAGTCTTCTGCAATGCCGCGTACGGCTACGACGTACGAGTCGAGGTCGTCGGCACCGGGGGATCGGCGAGCCTAGAGCCGCGCACGGCAGTCGTACGTCGTGTCGCCGGTCAGGGTGGCAGCTCGATCGGCAGCGACTTCGTGGCTCACTTCATTGAGTCGTATCGGCTCGAGCTGGCTGCGTGGGCCGAGGCGTCGCTTGCCGGCGAGGTCGTGGGTGCGAGCGCGTGGGACGGCTATGTCGCCAACCTTGTCGCCGCATCGGGTGTCGCTGCGCTGCATTCCGGCACCCGCGAGGCCGTCACGGTTCCGGAGCGCCCGGACCTGTACGCATGACCTTCTCGTTGGCAGTTTGCTCGGAGATGGTCTTCACCGACCTCCCGCTGCTCGAGCGGGTCGAGCGCATCCATGCGGCTGGCTTTGCGGTCGAGATCTGGGACTGGACCACCAAGGACGCGACCGCACTCGTCGCCACGGGAGCAGAGTTCACGTCGATGACGGGTTACGTCACCGGCGACCTGATCACAGACGGTGGCGCCGATGATCTGCTGGCGACGGCCGCGAAGTCGATCCCGTTCGCTCAGGCGATCCGGTGTCCGTCGCTCAACCTGCACGGCACTGGGCTGGGCGAGGGCGGCATTCCCGTACGCCCGGTCGAGGTCGTCACGGGCGACATGTGGCTGGCTGCCGTACGTACGCTCTCTCGCATTGCCGAGCTCGGAGCCGCCAACGGGGTGACGTTCGTGCTGGAGAACCTCAACACCGAGGTCGACCACCCGGGTACGCCTTTTGGTCGCGCCGCAGACACGTTGGCATTGGTCAGCGCGGTCGACAGCCCGCACCTGAAGATGAACCTCGATCTCTACCACGCACAGATCGGCGAGGGAAACCTCGTCGAGCTGATCCGACGCTCTGCGCCCTACCTCGGCGAGGTGCAGGTCGCTGACGTACCCGGGCGGTGTGAACCTGGCACCGGCGAGGTCAACTGGCCGTTCGTCGCTCGTGCGCTGGCCGACACGGGCTATGACGGGGTCGTGGCCATGGAGGCATTCGCGAGCGGCGACAGCGACATCGCCCTCGAACGGTTCCGCGAGGCCTTCACGGTCTAGCGACTGGGCCGTCACGCTGTCAGCGAACAGCCGTGTTTTCGCGTGTGTTGCGAGTGCGCGCCGTCTAGGTTTGTGGCGTGACCAACTCACCGAACCCACATCCGACGGCCATGGCCGGCGAGGCCGGACCTTCCGATCTCGACGGGCACATCTACCAGCGCTTGCTCAAGGAACGTATCGTGTTCCTCGGCGCTGAGGTCCGGGACACCAACTCCAACGCGATCTGTGCGCAGATGCTCCTCCTCAATGCCGAGGACCCGCTGGCAGACATCTACTTCTACATCAACTCACCCGGTGGCTCAGTCGACTCAGGCATGGCCATCTACGACACGATGCAGTTCATCTCCAACGATGTCGCCACGTTCGGCATGGGTCTCGCTGCCTCGATGGGACAGTTCCTGCTCAATGCGGGCACCCCAGGCAAGCGCTACGCGCTGCCGCACGCGCGCATCATGATGCACCAGCCCTCCGGCGGCATCGGTGGCTCGGCGTCCGACATCAAGATCCAGGCACAGCAGAGCATCCTGCTCAAGAAGCAGCTCAATGAGTTGCAAGCGGTGCACAGTGGCCAGACCGTCGAGCAGATCGAGCTCGACTCCGACCGCGACCGGTGGTTCACGCCGGACGAGGCCAAGGAGTACGGACTCATCGATCACGTCGTGTCGAACGCAGGAGACGTCAAATGAGCGAGCGCAGCGAACGAATCATTCAGGCTAGGAAGTCGTCCGTGACCCGACCTACATCTTGCGTGCTCGTAACCACAGAAGGTGCCTCATGAGCTATTACATTCCCCAGTGGGAAGAGCGCACGTCATACGGTTTCCGCCGCATCGACCCCTACACCAAGCTGTTCGAGGACCGCATCATCATGCTGGGCACCCCGATCAGCGATGACGTCGCCAACGCCGTCATGGCGCAGCTCATGTCGCTGCAGGCCATGGACCCCGACCGCGACATCAGCATCTACATCAACTCGCCCGGCGGCTCGTTCACCGCGCTGACTGCGATCTACGACACGATCCGCTACATCAAGCCCGACGTGCAGACGCTGTGCCTGGGCCAGGCTGCCTCGGCTGCTGCGGTCCTGCTCGCAGCCGGCACACCCGGCAAGCGCCTGGCGCTGCCCAACAGCCGCATCCTGATCCACCAGCCTTACACCGAGGGCACCGGCGGTCAGATCTCCGACCTGGAGATCCAGGCCAACGAGATCTTCCGTATGCGAGAGCTGATGGAAAAGATGCTGTCCGAGGCGACCGGCAAGCCGATCGAGGAGATCAGCAAGGACGTCGATCGCGACAAGATCCTCACGGCGGAGCAGGCAGTCGAATATGGCCTCGTCGACGAGGTGCTCAACACGCTCAAGGTCCCGGCTGTCTGACATCAGACACGTTCAGGACGCGAGCGGATGACCAAGACGGCGCGACCAATCGCGGCTAGGGTGAAATTGACGCCTTCGACGTCTCGGGCCGAACGCAGCGATCGAGAGGACTCTTCCCGTGGCACGCATTGGTGAAACCGCCGATCTGCTGAAGTGCTCTTTCTGTGG
>NZ_JAKFEL010000233.1:0-35811 GCF_036675695.1 Aeromicrobium sp. | reverse complement strand
CATCGAGGACAAGGAAGGCCTCAAGCGCAACTCGCTGTTCGGCACCGAGGTCGAGCAGACCCAGTCGTCGATCGAGGACTTCTCGCTGCGACTCAAGGCGGGCAAGGCAGCGCAGATCACCGATGACTTCATGGTCATCGCGCGCATCGAGAGCCTGATCCTCGGCAAGGGAGTCGAGGACGCGCTCGCGCGCGCCGAGGCCTATCTCGCCGCCGGAGCCGACGGCATCATGATCCACTCGCGCGAAAAGACCCCGGATGAGGTGTTCGAGTTCGCGGCGGGCTATGCCAAGTTCAACACCACCGCACCGCTGGTCGCCGTCCCATCGAGCTATCACACCGTCACGGAGGCGGAGCTCGCCGAGCGCGGCTTCAATATCGTGATCTACGCCAACCACATGCTGCGGGCGGCGTACCCCCAGATGGCTCTCACGGCCAAGACGATCCTCGAGCACGGTCGCACGACCGAGGCCGAGCCGTTCCTGGCCTCGATCAGCGAGGCTCTGGCGATCATCCCGGAAAACCGCGCGTGATCCGTCCCGGCATCTTCGTTGACGCAATCGGCGGGAGCATCCCGTTCTTCACGGGTGTCCCCGACAGCCTGCTCAAGCAGCTCGGGACGCACATCGAGGCGACCCTGCCCGCATCGCAGCACGTCATCGCCGCCAACGAGGGCGCTGCCGTCGGTCTCGCGATCGGCCACCACCTGCGTACGGGCAGCGTGCCGGTCGTCTACTTGCAGAACTCCGGCGTAGGCAACACGGTCAACCCGTTGCTGTCGCTGGCCGATACCGAGGTTTACGGAGTGCCAATGGTGCTCCTGATCGGCTGGCGGGGCCAGCCCGGCGTCAAGGACGAGCCGCAGCACGTGAAGCAGGGTCGCGTGATGACGCAGCTGCTGGACGCGATGGAGATCCCCTTCTTCGTGCTGCCGCATGATGAAAAGGCGGCCCTTGCGGTTGCTGCCGAAGCGCGTGCGACCGCACTTTCGGCATCCGGCCCAGTGGCGATCCTGGTCGAGGCTGACACCTTCGCGCCTTCCGAAGCGACGGTCACTGGCGTGCAACTCGCTCCAGACCTCCCTTCACGCGAGGAGGCCCTCGTCGCGTTCGCGGAAGCGGTGGGTGAGGATGCGGCCATCGTGTGCACGACGGGCATGCTCGGTCGCGAGATGTTCGAGTACCGCGAAGCGCATCCGCGACCTGCCCTGCGCGAGTTCCTCTGCGTCGGCGGAATGGGTCATGCCTCGTCGATCGCCCAGGGCATCGCACTGGCCGATCCGGCAGCCGACGTGTGGGCCTTCGACGGTGACGGCGCGCTGCTGATGCACCAGGGCAGCCTCGCGGTCAATGCCAAGACGGCCAGCCCCAACTTCTTCCACGTCGTGTTCAACAACGGCGTGCACGACAGTGTCGGCGGCCAGCCCACGGCCATCGCGAACGTCGACGTGCCCGCGCTCGCCGAGGCCTCCGGCTACCGCGGCAGCGCGCGTATCCTCAGCTGCGACGACGTCGCCCAAGCCGTCGCCGATGCGCGTGCGACGGGTGGTCCCTACCTCATCGAGATCCAGGTACGTCCGGGCAACCGCAAGGACATCGGACGGCCCACGCGTACGCCGGCGCAAAGCAAGGAAGCGTTCAGCGCGGCTCTGAGGTCTGGCCAGTCATGACAGTTCTGCCTGCCGACGATGGCCGGCCCGGCATTTTCGGTCCGGAGTCTCTCGCTGAGCTTCCTCGGGTCGTGAGCGACCTCAGTCTGAGCCGCCTGCTTCTGGTCACCGGCAAGAGCAGCTTCGCGGCCTCTGGAGCGGCGAGTGTTCTCCCGGCGCTGGCTGAGGTTGCCACGATCCAGCAGTGGTCGGACTTCTCGCCCAACCCCAGCGTCGAGGACGTCATCAGCGGGGTCGCCCAGGCGCAGTCGTTCAAGCCCGACGGGATCGTTGCCATCGGTGGCGGTAGCGCCCTCGACATGGCCAAGCTCCTTTCAGTCTTCGTCGACATGAGTCCGGACGAGATCCGAGCGGCCATCCGTACGAATACCGTCACCGGCCGCACGCCGGCGCTGATCCTCGTACCCACCACCTCCGGATCCGGCAGCGAGGCGACTCATTTCGCGGTCGTCTACATCGACAAGGAGAAGTACTCAGTCGCGCACCAGTCGCTACTGCCGGACTTCGTCATCCTCGATCCGAGCCTCACCGAGTCTGCAAGCGCCTATCAAAAGGCGACGTCAGTCATCGACGCTCTCGCGCAGGCGGTTGAGAGCCGGTGGGCCCGAGGCGGCACCCACGCGAGTCAGTCGTTCGCGGATGCTGCGCTCGTGGACTTGACCTCCTCAGCGGCACTCTTCGTCGGGGGAGACAGTCCGTCGTCTGTCCTGGCGGCCCGCGGCAGCTATCTGGCGGGGCGAGCCATCGATGTCTCCAAGACGACTGGAGCGCACGCGATGGCGTACGGACTCACGAGCCGCCACGGGGTGAGCCATGGGCACGCCGTTGCAACCACGCTCGGCGCCTTTGCGAGAGTCCACGCAGCGGAAGCCGCACGCGACGGCGGCGACCTTGAGCGCAATCTGGACAGCATTGCTGGCCTGATCGGTGCCGATGGTGCGCAGCAGGTCGGTGACAGACTCGATGAGATCGCCCGGCAGCTCGGCCTTGAGCTCAAGCTTGAAGCGCTCGGCGTGCCCCGGTCGGACCTCGCCGTGATGGCTGGCGAGGTGAATCGCGAGCGCCTCGCCAACAACCCGGTGGCGCTGACTGAGTCAGAGCTGCTGGAGCTTCTCAACAGCTGTTGGTGACCTCCGTACGAGTTGGTGCGCGCCATGGCCCCAGACCAAGCGCACAGGAAGTACTCCGGCTAGAATCTCGCAGGTATGCTCGGCGTCGCGCTGGGTTGGTGGGCGTCACCTCATACACTCGGGCGACAGGCGGCTGCACTTTGCCACCTGAGGGCACAACAGCGGAGGCAACATGGATTTCCAGCAGTTCATAGGTGTCCTTCGCGCGCGCTGGAAATTCATCGTCGTAACGCTGCTGATTGGCTCCTTCCTGACTGTGGGTCTGGCGATGAGCCGGGCAGCCGAATACGCCTCCACCGGTCGCATCTTCATTGCCGTCCCGGACAACTCCGCCCAGGTCAACGACTACCTGTCGACCTACCTCGTTGCACAGCGCACCGCGTCCTACGCCGAGCTGGCCAAGGACCCCGTGCTGCTCCAGAAGGTCATTGACCGCACCGGCCTGCAGCTCAGTCGATCGGAACTTTCTGCGCGGATCACGACCAAAGTGGTGACCAACACGCAAATCGTCGAGGTCAGAGCGACCGGGCTCACTCCGGTGGAAGCCCGTGACCTCGCCGAAGCCGAGATCACCGAGCTCGTTGCCCTCGTGAACGATTTTGAGAAGCCGACCAGCGACAAGCCCGCGGCGGTCGTCGCCAGGTCGACGGGTACGCCGCTGTTGAATCCAGTTCCTGTGGGCGTACCCCTGGCATTTGTGGTGGCAATTGGCGTCATTCTCAGCTTCCTCGCCGGCATTGTCGGGGCGCTGATCAAGGATCTCCTCGACATCTCGATCAAGTCCCGCCAGGACGTCGAGCACGCAGTCGACCTGCCAGTCATCTCGGCGCTGCCGCACGACCCGTCTGTCGCCAAGGACGCTCACAGCGCTGTTGCTCCAGGCAGCCCGCTTGCAGAGGGCTTCCGTGTCCTTCGTGCCAACCTGCGATTTGCCGACCTCGACTCAAGCGGTCAGATGATCCTGGTGACCAGCGCACTCCCCAATGAGGGCAAGACGCTCACCGCGGTCAACCTCGCCCAGTCTCTTGCCGCGACCGGTCAGTCCGTTCTTCTCATCGACTGCGATCTCCGCAGTCCGAGCGTTGCAGCCAACCTCGGACTTGAGAACGCCGTAGGCATGCTGTCCGTCCTGCTCGGCCACATCTCGCTGAGCGACGCGGTCCAGGCCCACTCCAGCGGCCTCGACGTCCTTCCCACCGGACCTCGTCCGCCCAACCCGTCCGAGGTCCTTGAGACCGATGCGGTGGGCAGCCTCCTGAACGTGGTTCGCGAGGCGTACGACGTGATTGTGATCGACGCACCTCCGATCCTGCCTGTTGCAGACACGTCGACGTTGGTTCGTCACGTCGACGGGGTCCTGCTGGTTGCCCGTTACGGCCGCACCCGCAAGGACGTCCTCCGGCTCGCTGCTGAGCGCATCCTCGGACTCAACGGTCGCCTCTACGGCGTCGTGCTCAACGGAATCCCGCGTCGTGGTGGCGGCGGCTATGGCTACGGCTACGGCTATGGCTACGGCGCCACCTTTGAGCGCCCCGAGATCTCCAGCCCGCGCCCGGCGCAGGGTGGTGGGGGCCGACGTCGCGTCGGTGATGACCCCGCGGCGCACGAAGTCTTCCGCTGATCTGAAGGCGTTCGCTCAGCGGGCGTTGGTCAGCGGAAGTCGACCAACATCGTGTCGGGCGGTTCCGCTTCGACAGTCAGGCTGCTCTTGTCGACGCGTGCGCGTACGCAGGTCGTCTCGTGACGCAGCCGGAGGAAGCCGGTCTGAGCTCCGTACTCCATGAACAGGTCGCGCACCTGCGACAGTGCCCCCTCGCCGACTGTCGGATGCTTCGTGGCCTCGGCGAAGCGCATCAGGCCTGGGAGGTCGAGCTTCTCCCACGTGCCGAACTCGTGAGTCTCGGGCTCGTGGAACAGTCCTGACGCAGTGAACGTGTCGACTGGCGTCGACGACGCGTCGCGATCGCCGGTGATCTCGCGCAGCTTGCGCATCCACGGGATCGAGTGGTCGTAGCGCTGCGAGATGGTTGAGAGGAGCCCGTCGCGGCGTAGCACCCGGGCGTACTCCGCCAATGCCGTCGGCGCCTCGCGGACCTCGGGAGCGATGACCACATCGAACGCATCGGAGAGGAATGGCAGACGCTCGCCGGCGGTGCGGACGTACTGGATGTCTTCGTGACGGCTGGCAGTGACATCGTCGCCAGCGACAACAACCTCGTGACCCTGCTCCACGAGCTCGTAGGCGAGGGCGCCATCACCGAGGTGCAACACGCAGGCAAGCCGGTCCCCGACCAGCCACTTGGCGGTGCGATCTTGCGGGGAGTCGGTCACCTTCTGAGGTTACCGGGCCGGTGCACGGCTGGCCGGTACGCTTCGGGCGTGTCCGATCCGTTCATCTCAGCCGCTCAGCTCGAGGGCATCCCTTCCGCGTACGCAGCAACCCGCGACGGCATCGACTCGCTGCTTCGCGATCGCGGACTGCGTCAAAGCACCCCCGATCACACCGCCAGGTCACTTCTCTTGGGCGCGGCTGCGACTGCATCCCTCGAAGGCAGTGCCTACGAGCCCGACGAGCTGGCGGCAGGCGGCGGTGACGCGACTGCTCGTGGCGCCGTGCGGCTCTCGACCGAGCTCCTCGGTCTGATTCCGGTGTGGAAGCGTTCGCCCGTCCAAGCCATGGCCCGCATGCATGCGTTGGCTGCGGGGGGATCTGTCGACGACGAGGATCTCGGTCGTCCGGTCAATCCCGATGGCGTGGCCAGACTGACGGAGCTCGCCTGGATGATCGGTCAGCCGACCGAGGCGCCGGGACTCGTCGTGGCCGCACTCGTGCACGCCGAGATCATTGCTGCGGGTGCATTCGGGACTCACAACGGCGTCGTCGGGCGCGCTGCCGAGCGTCTGGTGATGGTCTCGAAGGGCGTCGATCCGGCGTCCGTGACAGTGCCGGAGCTCGGCCACGCAGCCGTACCTGATGGATACCGTTCGGCACTGGCGGCCTATGCGAGCAAGAAGCCCACCGGCGTGCACCAGTGGCTGATGTACGCGTCTGCGGCGTTCACTCGCGCGGCGGAAGCCTCGCCGCTTGCGGGCTGACGACACAGAGCGGCGGCGCCAATTCCAGAGGAATGGACGCCGCCTGGCCAGCTAGCTCAGCTACCAGGCGTGCTGGATCTGAGTCGTCGTGTCTTCGCTTGAATCCCTGAGTGGAACGAAGATCTGCGAGCAACTGTCCCATTTAGACGGGTGATCGCCGCGTGGGTACTGGGCTGCTGTGCCGTCTATGGAATTGTTCTGGGTCTTGTTCCTTTTGTACGCCGCCGGTCCGGACGAGAACACCCCTACTCGCGCGTAACGTTCTGCGCTTTCGTTCACAAGCGGTGTCAAGCGGTGTCAAGCAGAGTCAGACGGTGACGCGTTTGCGGCGCGTCACCAGTGCAACGGTGATCGCGCTGACCGCTCCAGCCACAACAGCGACGGCTGCAGCTTTTCCGACCCGGGTGTCGAGTCCGAGGCGTCGACGCAACGCAACGGGCCGGGCAAAGGTCAGGATCGGCCAGCCGTTCTCATCGGCGATCCGGCGCAGCGACTTGTCGGGGTTGACCGCGAAGGGGTGGCCGACCGCAGCCAGCATCGGCGCGTCAGTCTCAGAGTCGGAGTAGGCGTAGCTCTCGCTGAGGTCATATCCCCGCTCGGCTGCGAGCTCTTCCATCGCCTTGGCCTTGTTGGGGCCGTACGCATAGAACTCGACGTCGCCGGTGTAGCGACCGTTCTTGACCACCAGTGTGGTGGCGATGACGTGGTCGACGCCGAGCATCTCGCCGATCGGCTCGACGACCTCGGTGCCGGAAGCCGACACGATCACGACATCGCGGCCTGCCGCTTGGTGCTGCTCGATGAGCTCGACAGCCTCGTCGAACACGATGGGGTCGATGATCGAGTGCAAGGTCTCGCCGACGGACTGGCGTACGACCTCGACGTCCCAACCAGCCACCATCTGCGTGAGGTAGGCGCGCATCTTCTCGAGCTGATCGTGGTCAGCGCCGTTGATGGAGAACATGAACTGCGCGTATGCGCTGCGGAGCACGGCTCGTCGACTGAGCAGGCCGCCCTCGAAGAACGGCTTGCTGAAAGCGAGCGTGCTCGACTTGGCAATGATGGTCTTGTCCAGGTCGAAGAACGCCGCAGATCGGGTGCTCACCATTTCAGGATAGGTGGGTCGACGCCATCGATGCGTCAGCACGCCTCATCGGGTCACTCGCTTGGGGCTTTGCGAGCAGGCTCCTGTGCTTGCTGCGGATCAGTGGCTGAGGGTCGTCACTCGACGACGCGGAACAACCAGTTGGTGCCGCCGGTCGCCATACCGAGCGCTTCGACCTTCAGACCAGTGCGATCGAGGAACTCGCGCCAGGCTCGCAGCTCATGGTCGACTTCGCTGAGCTCGTCGAAGTAGATGAGCGTGCCAGGGACCAGATGTGGCTCCATCGTGGAGAGCACCAGCACGGCGGACGAGTAGAGGTCAGAGTCGACGTTGACGATCAGCTGGTCGTGCGGGGGGAGCTTGAAGTCAGGGACCGTGTCGTCGAACCATCCCACCACGAAGGACGCGCGAGGGTCAGGGGGTTCTGGCACCGCATCGACGGCGAACGTACCGGCCTTGGTGTGCCAGCTCCAGTCCTCTGGGAGACCCTCGAAGGAGTCGAAGCCGACGAAGTGCGCGCCAGGCGCGGAAAGGTTCTCGCACCACCAGTTGAGGGTCTCGCCCTTGTAGACGCCGAACTCCAGATAGAGGGGCGCCTCGCCCTTGACGTGACGCAGGGCTTCTCGGAACAGGTCGAAGCGATCATGCCAGTGCTTGGGGATGCCGCCGGGGATGGTCCTGGCCCACGAGCCCATGGTCGCGAATCGATCGAGGGTCTCCGCCTTGCGTTGCAGTCGGCTTCCGCCGAGCTTGCCGACCTGCATCAGCGACCGTCTCGCGTTGTTCTTGAACTTCTCAGCACGTGCTCCAGACATGCGAGTACTTAACCACAAGGCTTGGGACGTCTCTGACACCGGCGACGGCACTGTTCACAGGTGTCTCGAGCAGCGTTGTTTTCTGCACAGGCTCAGCCTGCTGGGCCGTCACATCTGCGGTGGTGACGGCGTTGCAGGAACATTCACCACTCGCAGCCGACGCGGTGCAGGAGTAGGTTGCCAAAGGTGTCACGTTCTCGGATGCCCCTGCTGACGCTCTCTCTGATGGCGCTGCTCATTGCCTCGATGTCTGCCTGTGGGGTCACCAGGGGCGACGACAGTCGCGACATCCTGATGATCATTCCCAACGCTCCTGGCGGTGGCTATGACCAGACAGGTCGAGCTGCGGTCAAGGTGATGGAGGACGACGACGTCACCGGCGGAGACTTCACGGTCGACAACATCGAAGGTGCCGGCGGGACGAACGCGTTCACCAGCATGATCGGCGACGTCGGCGACGAGCACACCATCATGACGGTGGGCCTTGGTGTCGTCGGTTCGCTCTACTCGTTCGGCAACGACCTTCGTCTCCGCGACGCCACGCCGCTGGCGCAGCTGATGAGCGAACCAGAGGGCGTCATTGTCCCGGGCAACTCTCCCTTCAAGACGATCGATGATCTCGTCGCAGCCTGGCAGGACGACCCCAAGGGCCTCTCCGTCGGAGGCGGGTCTTCTCCCGGTGGGCCTGACCACCTGTTCCCGATGCAGCTGGCCGATGCCGTCGACGTGAAGCCGAGCGACGTCAACTACGTCACCTACGACGGTGGCGGCCCGCTGACCAGCGCATTGCTCGGCAAGAAGATCGACGTCGGCTTCTCGGGGCTCGCCGAGTTCACCGACCAGATCGCGACTGGGAAGCTGCGTGTCCTCGCCGTCTCTGGGGAGAAACGGTTGCCCCAGGACGAGCTGAAGGAAATACCGACTCTGACCGAAAGCGACATCGACCTGGTGTTCCTCA
The DNA here is from genome assembly GCF_036675695.1 of Aeromicrobium sp. GTDB lineage: Bacteria > Actinomycetota > Actinomycetes > Propionibacteriales > Nocardioidaceae > Aeromicrobium. Next base: position 27,039 of record NZ_JAKFEL010000233.1, on the reverse strand, counting down.
ACTGGCGCGGCGTCCTCGCACCACCAGGCATCAGCGACGAGCGACGCGATGAGCTGATCGCCTACCTCGAGGAGATGCATGACAGTGACGCGTGGAAGAAGCAGATCGCGAAGTACGGCTGGACCGATGACTTCAAGACCGGTGACGACTTCGCAGACTTCCTCCAAGAACAGGATGACCGCGTGTCCGGCACGCTCAAGGATCTGGGGTTGCTGTGAGTGACGTCAATCAGACCCCGAAGGTCGACAAGGCGCAGTACGCGCTCGCGGCGGTGCTCGGTGTTGTCGGCGTCTACACGCTGATCGACGCACGCGGGCTGAACGTCGGATTCGGTGATCCAGTCGGACCGCGGATCTTCCCCTACATCGTCGGCAGCGGCATGGTCGTACTCGCCGTCCTGCTGGCGCTGGCGACAGCTCGAGGTGACGTGGGTGAGGGTGAAGAGGGCGAGGACATCGACCTGACATCGCCGCCGGACTGGCTCACTGTCGCGAAGCTCCTCGGCGTTCTTGTGCTCAACCTGTTGTTCGTCAACATCATCGGCTGGGCCATCACCGGAGCCCTGCTCTTCGCCGGCTGCGCGTGGGCCCTGGGCAGCAAGACCCTGCTGCGTGACCTGGTGGTCGGCGCAGTGATGTCGGTCGGATCCTGGTACTTCTTCTACGTCGGCCTCGACGTTCCGCTGTCGCCGGGCATCCTGGACGGGATCCTCTAGTGGACAATCTCCAACTGCTGCTGGACGGCTTCGGCAACGCGCTGACGCTCGAGAACCTCACCTACGCTGCGATCGGCGTGGTCATCGGAACGTTCGTCGGCGTGCTCCCCGGCATTGGGCCAGCGATGGCGCTGGCGCTGCTGCTTCCCATCACGTACGGCCTTGAGCCGACCCAGTCGCTGATCATCTTCGCCGGCATCTATTACGGCGCGATGTATGGCGGCTCGACGACTTCGATCCTGCTCAACACGCCAGGCGAGTCCGCGTCGGTGATGACGGCGATCGAGGGCAACAAGATGGCCAAGAAGGGCCGAGCGGCCCAGGCCCTCGCCACGGCCGCGATTGGCTCATTCGTGGCGGGTACGATCGCGACTCTCCTTGTGGCGCTGTTTGCGCCATCGATCGCCGAACAGGCAGTCAAGATCGGCGCCCCGTCATTCTTCGCGATCATGTTGCTGTCGCTGGTCCTGGTCACGGCTGTCCTCGGCTCGTCCAAGCTTCGTGGATTCATCGGCCTCTTCATCGGTCTCACGATCGGCCTGGTCGGATTGGACCTCTCCACAGGTCAGGCGCGTCTCACTGGCGGCGTCACGCAGCTCGTCGACGGCGTCGACATCGTGGTTGTGGCGGTCGGCCTGTTCGCGATCGGCGAGTCCTTCTGGATCGCGGCGCACCTGCGCCGCGCACCCATCGAGGTCATCCCGGTTGGTCGTCCGTTCCTCGGGCGAGAAGACTGGGCACGTTCGTGGAAGCCATGGCTGCGCGGCACGGCGCTCGGCTTCCCGTTCGGCGCTCTCCCCGCTGGTGGCGCCGAGACGCCGACCTTCCTCTCCTACGTGACGGAGAAGAAGCTCTCCAAGAACAAGGACGAGTTCGGGCACGGCGCGATCGAGGGGGTCGCAGGTCCCGAGGCCGCCAACAACGCCAGCGCGGCGGGAATGTTCATCCCGTTGCTCGCACTCGGGATCCCCGTAACCGCAACGGCATCGATCCTCCTCGCTGCCTTCAAGACGTACGGAATCGTGCCCGGCCCGACACTGATGACTGACCAGCCCGACCTCGTTTGGACGCTGCTTGCGAGCCTGCTCATCGGCAACGCGCTGTTGCTGGTGATCAACCTTCCGCTCGCTCCCATGTGGGCCAAGCTGCTGCAGGTCCCGCGTCCGCAGCTCTATGCGGGCATCTTGTTCTTCGCCTCGCTGGGTGCCTACGCCGTCAACCAGAACCCGTTCGACATTGCACTGCTGCTCTTCTTTGGTGGGGTCGGATTTGCAGTCCGTCGCTTCGGCATTCCGATCCTCCCGCTCATTCTCGGCGTCATCATCGGGCCGCTGATGGAGGTCAAGATGCGCGAAGCCCTCGACATCTCCGACGGCAACATCAGCGGCTTGTTCAACGAGGGCCTCGCGATCGGCATTTATGTGCTGATCGTCCTGGCGATCGTCGTCCCGATCGTGATTGACCGGGTTCGTCGCCGCGGCGGATCCCTGAGCGAAGGAGTGGCGTCATGACAGTCGTGGTCGGCTACATACCGAACCAGTACGGCGAGGCGGCGCTCAGTGCCGGGCTTGCAGAAGCCCGCCATCGAGGGAGCGACGTGCTCGTCGTCAACGCGACGAAGGGCGACGCGTTGGTCGACCAGAAGTACCTCGGTGAGCATGCAGCAGCCGAACTCACAAAACGGCTCGAGTCGGAGTCAGATGTCAGCACAGAGGTTCGTCAGACGATTGCCGCGGACGTTGCCAGCGAGATCGTGCGTATTGCCGAGGAGGTCTCGGCCAGCCTGATCGTGATCGGCGTACGTCGTCGTTCACCGGTCGGCAAGATGTTCATGGGCAGCGTCGCCCAGCAGGTGCTTCTTGATGCGACAGTCCCGGTGCTCGCGGTGAAGCCGGACTGAACCGTCCACATGTCCCCGTAGGTTCGTCGACACGTCCACAGGTGGTTGTGGCACAGTCGTGGCGATCGTCCTGCGTAGCGAGGGTTGGCATATGTCCGACGCCGACCTGCCCCTGATTGCCACCGCTGACGAACACCTCCTCGACAATGCGCTGCGTTGGTGCGCCGCAGTTGGAGTCATCCCGGAGGTTGCCTCCGACCTCACGTCGGTACGCCGGTCGTGGCGGCGTGCGCCGCTGGTGATCATGGGTGAAGACCTGGCCGGGCGGATGGCCCAGGCAGAGATGCCGCGCCGGGATCACGTGCTCCTCGTGGCGGACGATCCGTCGAAGTGGTGGTCGACGGCAGTCCAGCTCGGCGCAGGGGACGTGTTCGCCACCGCGGAGGAGGGGCGCATCCTGGAGGCACTGGCGTCGGCGCTCGACGGGCGCGGCGAAGCGTGCCTGGTCAGCGTCGTCGGCGGCTCGGGCGGAGTTGGTGCCTCGACCTTGGCAGCATCCATGGCGCTCGCAGCGGGGCGACGCGGGTTGCGGTCGCTGCTGTTCGATGCCGATCCGCTCGGCGGCGGCCTCGACCTGGTCCTCGGCTCAGAGCGCGCCGAGGGTGTGCGATGGCGCGATCTCGACTCAACCCGCGGGCGCCTCAGCGCTGGATCCCTGTCCGAAGTCCTCCCGGTGCATTCCGGCATCGCCACGCTGTCGTGGGACCGCTCACCAGATGCGTCTCTGCCCGATTCCGTCCCTTCCGTCCTGACAGCCGCAGTGCGAGGGTTCGACCTTGTCGTTGCTGATGTTCCACGGCACGTGGATCCTCACGGCGTCGACATCCTTGGCCGCTCCGTGCTGACGGTGCTGGTCGTGGCCGAGGAGATTTGTGCCGTTGGCGCGGCGCGCCATGTGCTCACACGTCTCGAACGCTGTGCGTCATCCATCGCCGTGGTGAGCGTGAGCCGACCGGGTGGCATTGGTCCGACGGCGGTTTCGGACGCTCTGGGTCACCCGGTGCACACGAGACATCGCTTCGACCGTCGCATTCGGGGCGCGGTCGACCGTGGTCATGGCCCAGGCACGTCGCGCGCAGCGCGGCGTACGTCTGCCTCCTTGCTCGACGTTCTTGGGTTGGGTGCGTGACGCAGCGCGAGCTCGTCGAGCGCATACGGCAGAGGCTGGCGTCCGATCCGTCCGAGCCGACGGCGCACAGCGTCGCGGCAGCGCTTCGCGCCGAACGCCAGCTCGCTGGCAGCGCGACCGTTCTTGCGCTGGTTGACGAGCTGAGGCGGGAGACGCGCGGAGTTGGGTCGCTTGAGCCGTTGCTCTCGCTGCCGGGTGTCACCGACGTGCTGGTCAACGGCGCGGATGAGGTCTACTTCGATCGGGGTCGTGGTTTGGAGACGTCTTCGATCGTCTTCCCCGACGAGGAGTCCGTACGCCGTCTGGCCCAACGCCTTGCTGCCCAGGCCGGGCGAAGGCTCGACGACGCGAGTCCGTGGGTCGATGCGCGTCTCGGCGACGGCACCCGCCTGCATGCAGTGCTCGCTCCGCTGGCACGACCCGGCACGCTGATCTCGTTGCGCGTGCCAGCCAGGAGATCCTTCACACTCGACGAGCTGGCGGCAGCAGGGTCGCTGAGCGAAGTGGCGGCTGAGCGGATCCAGGCGATCATCGCCAGGCGATGCGCGTTCATCGTCAGCGGTGGCACCGGCTCGGGCAAGACCACGCTGCTCGCGGCAATGCTCGGACTGGTCGATCCACTTGAGCGCATCGTGATCGTCGAAGACGCGACGGAGCTGCGACCCGACCATCCTCACGTCGTGGGCCTCGAGGCTCGACCTGCCAACATTGAGGGTGCGGGTCTGGTGACCGTACGAGACCTCGTGCGGCAGGCCTTGCGGATGCGCCCTGACCGCTTGATCGTCGGTGAGGTGCGCGGTGGCGAGGTGGTCGATCTGCTGGCTGCGCTCAACACGGGTCACGAGGGTGGCTGCGGCACGATCCACGCCAACTCCGCGGCGGATGTGCCCGCCCGGTTCGAGGCCCTCGCAGTGGCGGCAGGTATGCCGCGCGAAGCGTTGCACAGCCAGCTTCGCTCGAGCCTCGACCTCGTAGTCCACCTGGCCCGCGCAGCAGACGGGCTACGCCGGGTCGAACAGATCGCCGTGCTCGGCGCGGACGAACGAGGGTTCGTCACGTGTGAGCCGGCGCTGCAGTTCGATGAGATGGAAGCGGTGCGTGGACCGGGTCACGAGCGCCTCGCCGCACTCCTCGCATGAGCGTGGTGGCTGCGGTTTTCACGGCCGCTGCGTGGTTGGTGGCGAGGCCGCCGGGGATCTGGGTTGCCCGCGTTCGGCTCGCTACTCCGCGGCTCGGGATGATGCGACCCGCCACGCTGATCACGCCGCTGGCCGTGGTGACCTGCGCTGTTGTGATCGTGGTCGGCCTCCCGCCCGCGCGCTTGATTGCCGCACTGACGGTCGGCGGGGTCGCCTGGTTCGCCGCGCGCCAGCTGCGAGCCGAACGCGTACGCCGTCGTGCCAGGGTGCAGCGCGATGCGGTGGCGGAAGCTCTGGGTCTGATGGCGGCCGAGCTGAGGGCCGGCATCCTGCCGCATCGAGTCCTTTCCGGGCTTGCTCCGGACTTTCCCTTTCTGGCTGCCGCCTCGCGTGCAGCCGAGCTGGGCGGTGACGTGTCCTCCGCTCTGCGACGACAGTCGGCGGCTCCGGGTTGTGAGCTGCTGTCAACAGTTGCCAGCGCCTGGATGGTTGCCGAGAGAGCAGGGGCGCCGCTCGCGCGCACCCTGGATCGGCTCGAATCGTCGACGCGAGACGACCGGGAGATCGAACGTGAAGTGCAGTCAGGCATTTCACCCGCGAGGGCGACGGGGCGGCTCATGGCGGTCCTGCCGGTCGTTGGTCTGACGATGGGATCCGGTATGGGCGCAGATCCATTTACCGTGCTCACCAGCACAGTGCCAGGAGCGTTGTGCCTTGCGGCCGGTTCGGCATGCGCCTGCGCCGGAGTGACATGGGTCAATCGCATCGCGACGACCGCAGAGCGCTCCGGATGATCACGGCGGTACTGGCATCGTTGGCCGTCTTCTGCGCCATCCCTTCATCCCCGGCCGGCAGGCAACGGGCGGTGTTCGACGTGCGCCGATCGTCGCATCGCCCGAGCCCGGCCGTTGTGGCAGCGATGGCTACTCCGGTTGCGGCACTGATGTTGCTGGGGTGGCCGTTCGGTGCGCTGCTCGGCATAGCGCTGAGCCCGGCCGCACATGGCGTCGTGAGTCGGCTCGAGTCCGCGGCGGTCCGCGAACGCAATGCCAAGATCGCAGGCCAGCTCCCGGGAGCCCTTGACCTGATGGTGGCGGCCCTCGAAGCGGGTCGAGCGCCCAGTGTGGCGCTGGCACTGACGGCCGGTGCGACAGACGACCCTCTGGGATCTGAGCTCCGTCAGCTCGCCAGCAGGCTGGCGATTGCCGGCGATCCGCTCTCCGTCTGGAGCTCAGTGCTCGATGATCCGGCACTGGCGCCGGTCGGTCGAGCCTTCCGTCGCGCCGAGACGTCGGGAATGCCGGTCGCGCAGGTGATCTGCGGCGTTGCCGACGAACTGCGTCGCGAGCGCAGGGCGTGTCGCCGTGAAGCCAGTCGCAAGGTTGCGGTCCGTACCGCAGCGCCGCTTGGTGTGTGCTTCCTGCCGGCGTTCTTCCTCATCGGGATAGTGCCGATGATCCTGGGCGCCTTCCGCTCCTTCACCTTCTGAACTGTTTCCACATTCCCGACCGGTCAGGTCAGGCTTTCCCCAGTCCGTGATGTGGGGGCGCAGATCGACCGACGCGGAACACATATTCCCGATGACAGATTCACCCATCGAAGGGACAACCCATGAAGACCACGCTTCTGAAGACGGCACAGCGACTACGAACCGAGCGCGGCATGACGACCGCCGAATACACCGTCGGCACGCTCGGTGCCTGCACGATCGGCGGAGTGCTGGTCAAGATCGGCCAGTCCGAGTGGTTTGGCGACCTCGTCAAGGACCTCATCAACAAGATCCCGGACATCCTGCCGTTCTGAGCCAGCGCCGGGGCGAGCCCATTCATTCAACGACGTGCTCGCCCCGGCTCTCCCAAAGGAGCTACACCGTGAAGAGAGACGAACAAGGGATGGCCACGGCCGAATACACGGCCGGCACGCTGGGCGCGGTGTGCATCGGACTGATCCTCTACAAGCTTGGCGCACTCGACCACGACAACCCCTGGCTCGAGACCTTCAGAGAAATCCTGGAGGGTGCGCTGTCATGGCGGCCGCTGCGCGACTTCATACCCGGGATGGGTTTGAGGATTTGATCAGGAAACAACGCGGGATGGTCACGGCAGAGCTCGCCACGATCGCTCCGCTCGGGGTCGCCTTTGCGTTCCTGCTGCTGTGGATCGTGTCGCTCGGTCTCACCCAGGTGCGACTGGTCGATGCGTCTCGCGAAGGGGCTCGGCTGGTGGCGCGAGGCGAGGCCGTCGGAGCCGCGAAGCTCGCTGCGAAGAAGTTGTCGCCCGATGGTGCGAAGGTCACCATCACCACCGACGGCGGACTGGTGACGGTGACAGTTCAGGCAAAGTCGGCCATGCCGATCCCGTTCTTCTCAGGCATCGGTGCTCGCACGATGGAGTCGTCCTCGGTGGCAGCCGAGGAGTCGCCGTGACGCGTGATCGCGGGGCCGTCACGGTCTACGCCGCATCGGCTGCGGTGATGCTGACTCTCGTAGCCCTGGTGTTGGCACAGGTCGCTGGTCTCATTCGACTGAAGCATTCGGTCGCGGCGGCTGCAGATCTGGCGGCGTTGGCGGCAAGCCGGGCGAGTGTCGATGGTGAGGATGGCTGCGGTGCGGCCGATGAGCTGGTCCGTCGCAATGGTGCGCGACTGGTCTCGTGCCGGATGGACTACGACGTGGCGACTGTCGTGGCGGGCGGCACCAGCAAGTCCTGGTGGGGCCAGAGGTGGTCGTTTGAGCAGAAGGCTCGCGCAGCGCCAGACTTCTACATCGTTGACTAGGACGAGTCAGCAAGCAGGGCGTCGAGCAGCGTGACGGCACCGGCTTTGTTGAGTGGTTCGTTGCCGTTGCCGCACTTGGGTGAATAGACGCAGGAAGGGCAGCCGCTGCGGCATTCGCAGGCCATGATGGCGTCGCGGGTGATCGTCAGCCAGCGCTGTGCGACTTCGTACCCGCGCTCGGCAAAGCCGGCACCACCTGGATAGCCGTCATAGACGAACACGGTGAGGGTTCCGGTGTCGGAGTGCAACGCGGTCGAGACACCTCCGATGTCCCAGCGATCGCAGGTCGCCAGCAGAGGCAGCAGCCCGATCGCGGCATGCTCCGCCGCATGAGCAGCGCCAGGGATGTCGGCAGTCGCCAGCGACTCGGCCACTGCCTTCTCACTGAGCGTCCACCACACGGCCTTGGTCGGCAGCGTCCGCTCCGGCAGGTCCAGCAGCTCCTCGCCCAGCATCCCTCCGCCAGTCGTGCTCCTCTTTGTATAAGAGATGACCTGCCTGACCACATCGACAGAGCCGAACGACATTGCCGCTTCGCCCCACTTCGTCGAACGTTCCGTCTCGGTGATCGTGATCTCCGTGACCGAGCGCGCCATCGTCGAGTACTCGGGGTCCTCGCGATGCACGATCGCGACGCCGTCCTCGACGTCGTACTCGTTGACGACGTGCACATCGCCCTGGTGCACGTAGACGGCGCCGTCGTGTACCGCGGCATCTGCTGAGCCTGCGTCCACGGTGCCGATCAGTCGTCCGGTGCCCGCATCAACAATCTGGACCGGCGACCCACCACTGGAGCGGATGTCAGCAAGATCGCTGGCCCGCTCCCGCTTGGTCCAGAACCAGCCGGCCGGGCGCTTGCGGAGCAGGCCGGCGGCCTCGAGTGCCTTGATGCCCTCAGCCGTACGCGGGCCGAACAGCTCGAAGTCGGCTTCGGTGAGCGGCAGCTCATGCGCCGCGGCTGCGAGGTGTGGGCCGAGCACATAAGGATTGTCAGGATCGAAGACGGAGGACTCGACTGGTGCGCCGAGAAGTGCTTCGGGATGGTGCACGAGATAGGTGTCGAGCGGCTCGTCCCGTGCGATCAGGATGCCGATCGAGTCGCGGCCCGCTCGTCCAGCACGACCGAATTGCTGCCGGAGCGCTGCCCGGGTGCCAGGAAAGCCGACGCTGATGATCGCGTCCAGCCCGGCGATGTCGATTCCCAGCTCCAAAGCATTGGTGCTGGCCAACCCGAGCAGGTCGCCGTCGCGTAGACGGCGCTCGAGCTCGCGTCGTTCCTCAGGCAGATAGCCGCCGCGGTAGGTGGCGACGCGAGCTGCCAGGTCGGGATCGACCTCGGACAGACTTCGTTGTGCGGTTGCCGCGACAGTCTCGGCTCCGCGCCGCGAACGTACGAACGCCAGGGTGCGCACCTGCCCGATGACCAGATCGGTGAGCAATTCGCCCGCCTCGGTGTTGGCTGCTCGACGTACGGGCGTCTGGGAGTCAGCGTCGAAACCAGGCAGTAGGGGCGGCTCCCACAGGGCGATGGTCTGCGCCGCATGCGGCGAGGCATCGTCGGTCACCGCAACGACTTCGAGGCCAGTCAGCCGTGCGGCGAAGATGTCGGGATCGGCGACAGTTGCCGATGACAGGACGAACACTGGATCGGAGCCATAGTGCTGGCAGATGCGACGCAGTCGCCGCAAGACGTGGGCCACGTGAGCGCCGAAGACACCGCGATAGTGGTGGCACTCGTCGATCACGACATGGCTGACGCCTCCGAGCACGCGACTCCATCGAGAGTGCCCGGGGAGGATCGTGTGGTGCAGCGTGTCCGGATTGGTCAGCAGGTAGTTGGCGTGATCGCGCGCCCAGGCGCGCTCCTCGCGGGAGTTGTCACCGTCGACCGTGGCCGGTCGGGTGAACGATGGAGCCGCAGCAAGACGTCGGAGTTGGTCGGCGGCCAGTGCCTTGGTCGGCGCGAGATAGAGGACACTCGGCATCCGATTGCCCTGGAGGCCGCTGCCCGCTCGACCCTCCGCGAGAGACGTCAACGCGGGCGCCTGGAACGCCAACGACTTGCCAGACGCCGTACCGGTCGAGACAACGGTGTGGCGACCAGAGCGAATGAGGTGCAGCGCCTCGGCCTGATGACCCCAGAGCTGGGCGATGCCCTCCGCCTCGTACATCGACCGGACCTCTGGGTCGACCCACTCTGGCCATGGCTCGATGACCGCTTCGCGAGCTGGGATGTGCTCGACATGCGTGACCCGTTCGCTGTGGCGAAGGACGATGTCGGCGGGTTCCACGTGGGAAGTCTTCCAGACCATGTACGGGCAATCTGTGGAGCGGCAACGGTCCCGAGATCGTGATTAGATGCTTGACATGGAGCTCGCACTGTCAACGCGCACTGTCGACGACTTCGAGATCATCGAGGTTGGCGGCGAAGTCGACGTATATACAGCCCCCAAACTCCGCGAGGCGATTGTCACGGCGATCGAAGGCGGCAAGTCGCGATTGATCATCGACGTCGAGAAGGTCGACTTCCTCGACTCGACTGGACTGGGTGTCCTGGTCGGAGCTCTCAAGCGCGTACGCGCTGACGGCGGATCACTCGACATCGTGTGTACGCACGAGCGCATCCTGAAGATCTTCGGGATCACCGGACTCGACAAGGTCTTCGGCCTGCACGCCTCGATCGACGAGGCTCGAGCGGCGACACATCCTGAGACCCCTTGATGCTGTTCTCATAGTCGGCATGTAACCTCCGTCACGTTGGTCTGGACGTCTGGCCCAACGCTTCTTTCTGCTTATCTGATGGAGGAATTTCATGGCGAACGCGACTTTCGTTGCGGCAGCCGGGGACATTGACCTCTCCAACGACAACACGATCATCGTGTCCGTCGTGGCCGGAGTTGGCGTCCTCGCTCTCATCCTGGCGGCGGTTTTCCGCGCCGAAGTGCTCAAGGCCTCTGAAGGCACAGCAAAGATGCAGGAGATCGGACAGGCGGTTCAGGAGGGTGCTGCGGCATACCTCGGGCGCATGTTCAAGACTCTTGCAGTCTTCGCCCTGCTCGCCTTCGGACTGCTGTTCGTTCTGCCCGGTGATTCCGACATCAGGATCGGGCGGTCGGCATTCTTCCTTCTCGGCGCTGGCTTCTCGGCACTGATCGGTTACCTCGGTATGTGGCTCGCAACGCGCGCCAACGTCCGCGTGGCCGCAGCTGCTCAGAACGAAGGGCGTGAGGCGGCGATGCGCATTGCGTTCCGCACCGGTGGCCATGTCGGCATGATGACGGTCGGCCTCGGCCTTCTCGGCGCGTCGGCGATTGTCCTGTATTACCAGGGTGAAGCACCGTCGGTGCTTGAAGGGTTCGCCTTCGGTGCTGCTCTGCTCGCCATGTTCATGCGAGTCGGCGGCGGCATCTTCACCAAGGCTGCTGACGTCGGAGCCGACCTCGTCGGCAAGGTCGAGCAGAACATCCCCGAAGACGACCCGCGCAACGCCGCGACGATCGCCGACAACGTCGGTGACAACGTCGGTGACTGTGCCGGTATGGCTGCCGACCTCTTCGAGTCGTACGCCGTCACCCTGGTCGCCGCACTGATCCTCGGGTCGGTTGCCTTTGGTGAGAAGGGACTCGTCTTCCCGCTCATCGTTCCCGCGATCGGTGCCCTCACGGCGATCATCGGCGTGTACATCACCCGTCCCCGCCAGGGCGAGGGCGGACTTACGACCATCAATCGCTCGTTCTACATCTCGGCATTGATTTCCGCGGTCGGTTCCTCGGTGGCTGCATGGTTCTACCTGCCGAGCTCGTTCGAAGACCTCAAGGGGATCGACACCAGCTCCCTGATCGTCACGCTCGGTCAGGCACAGGGTGGAGACGCTCCGGGTCTTGGCGGAGGGTGGCTCGATGACCCGCGCGTCATCGCGATCATCGCGGTGCTGATCGGTATCGTCCTGGCCGCTGTGATCCTGGCCCTCACGGGCTACTTCACCGGGACGGAAACTCGTCCGGTCAAGGATGTCGGCAAGACATCTCTCACGGGTGCCGCAACGGTCATCCTGTCGGGTCTGTCGGTGGGCTTCGAGTCGGCGGTCTACACGGCCATCGTCATTGGTGCTGCTGTCTTCGGCGCGTTCCTGCTCGGCAGCGGCTCCCTCGTTGTCGCACTGTTCGCAGTGTCTCTCGCCGGTTGTGGTCTGCTGACCACGGTTGGCGTCATCGTGGCCATGGACACGTTCGGTCCGGTCAGCGACAACGCCCAGGGCATCGCTGAGATGTCGGGCGACGTCGACGAAGAGGGCGCCAAGATCCTCACGGAGCTCGACGCGGTCGGCAACACGACGAAGGCCATCACCAAGGGCATCGCGATTGCGACAGCCGTTCTCGCCGCGACGGCGTTGTTCGGCTCGCTGACGAGCGCGATCAGCTCCGCGGTCGAGGACGCCAACATCGGTGCGGAAGCTCGTGGCATCAAGGTCATCGAGACGTACGCCCTCAACGGTGTGTTCAACGTGGCCGACCCGAGCAACCTGTTCGGTCTGATCCTCGGTGCAGCCGTGGTGTTCCTGTTCTCCGGACTCGCGATCAACGCTGTCGGCCGTGCTGCCGGCGCCGTGGTCTACGAAGTGCGTCGCCAGTTCCGGGAGATCCCGGGAATCATGGAAGGCACGGGTCGTCCCGAGTACGGCAAGGTTGTCGACATCTGCACGCGCGACTCGCTGCGTGAGCTCGCAACGCCGGGCATCCTGGCGATCTTCGCTCCGATTGCGGTCGGTTTCGGCCTCGGCATCGGTCCGCTCGGTGCCTACCTGGCGGGCGCGATCGGTACGGGCGTGCTGATGGCAGTGTTCCTCGCCAACTCCGGTGGTGCGTGGGACAACGCCAAGAAGCTTGTCGAAGACGGCAACCACGGTGGCAAGGGCTCGCCTGCACATGAGGCGACGATCATCGGTGACACGGTTGGTGACCCGTTCAAGGACACCGCCGGTCCGGCGATCAACCCGCTGCTCAAGGTGATGAACCTCGTCGCGCTGCTCGCGACCCCGTTGATCATCAAGTACGCGTACGGCGAGGATGCCAGCGATCCGATTCGCTACACCATTGCTGGTGTCGCGGTTCTGATCATCGTCATCGCGGTGGGTATCGCACGGTCTCGCCCGATCGCACTTGATACGAGCGACGCCGACTCGGTGCCTGCGAACGCCTGATCAGCACTACGTCGAACGGCGCAGACCCAACCGGGTCTGCGCCGTTCTTCATGTCTGAGAAGGTGTGCAGGTGATCGATGAGGTGTATGTCCCGCAATTGCGTGCTGCGCTGACCAGTGCAGGCTTCACGGTCGACCAGGTCTTCGCGCTGATCGGCGCAGATGCGCACCATGCCCTCGCGCGCAACCAGGTCGCACCTGCCCTTCGGGCGACCACCGGTGCCGGGGACCTTGCGACGTTGGTGCGACTGTTCGCGCTCCAGGTCGCGGTCGACCGCCGCCGCGTTGATGCTGCCCTTCCCGGTCTCGTCGAACCGCTCGCCGCGGCCACCATGCTGCAGCTGTCGGGCGACGAGGTCCGCGCGTTGGTCGACATCCGCCCGTACGGCGATGAGTCGCACGACTGGTGGATCGTGTGCGACCCGACGCCCGGGCTCAGCGGCCCGCAAGGTGTGATGAACCCGCAACACGTGCTGGGCATCAGCGAGGCGTCGTCGTCATTGGCGCAGCTGACCGTACGCGCACCGGTCGGCCGAGCCCTCGACCTTGGTACCGGCTGCGGTGTTCAGGCGCTGCACCTCGCTCAGCACTCGGGCACGGTGGTCGCCACTGACGTCAATCCCCGCGCCCTGCAGATGGCGCGACTGACGGCGTCACTCAACGAGCTCGACATCGACGTACGCAACGGCAGCCTGTTCGACCCGGTGGCTGGCGAGAAGTTCGACCTGATCGCCACCAACCCGCCGTTCGTGATCTCTCCACCTGGCGCCGACGTGCTTGTCTACCGCGACTCGGGAATGCCCGGCGACAGCGTCGTCCGCCATCTCGTTGAGAACGCCGCAACACACCTGAACGAGGGCGGGTGGTGTCAGATCCTCGCCAACTGGGCACATCACGATGGTCGTGACTGGCGCGCCGACCTCGACGAGTGGTTCGCGGGAAGCCCTCTCGATTCGTGGGTGCTGCAGCGCGAGCTGGTCGATCCCTCTGAGTACGTGGAGATGTGGCTGGCCGATGCGGGCCTGAACACCGCCCCCGACTACGTCCAGCGATATGACGCCTGGCTCGACTGGTTCGCCAGCGAACGCATCGATGCCGTCGGCTTCGGCTGGCTGAGCATGCGGCGTACGGACGAGGCTCCGACGCGACTGTTCGAGGAGTGGACGGGTGAGATCGCGCCGCCGATCGGCCCGAGCGTCGCGGCGTGGGGTCACCGCGTCGACGTGCTGCGACATCTCGCCGATCCAGACTTGCTCGACCGTGCCTGGAAGCACGCTCCCGACCTGGTTGAAGAGACCCGCGGTCCGGTAGGCGCCGAGCACCCCGAGTCGATCGTGCTTCGCCTGCAACAGGGCGTACGTCGCGCGCGCCAGGTCGACACGGTCGAAGCCGGGCTGGTCAGCGCCAGCGATGGTGACCTCACGGCCGGGCAGATCCTCGACGCGCTCGCGATGCTGCTCGAGCGAGATGCCAGCGAGCTGCGATCAACGTACGCGTTGTCGGTGCGACAGCTCGTCGAGGACGGATTCTTGCTGCCGCATCAGCCCGCGAAGATGCGCGCCTAGCCTGCTGGAGTCTCCTCGATGGAGTGGCTGTCGGGCTTGAATGCCGGGATCAGCTGACCACCCCAGGCCAGCAGGGCGATGGCGGTGGCAATGAGACCACCCACCACGAAGCCGCCCCACGCGCCCACTTCATCGATCGCCACGCCGATGATCGGTGAGCTGGCTGCGCCGCCAATCATGAACGACGTGCCCTGCCAGCCCATTGCCTCGCCGCGACGATCCTCAGGCGTGAGTTTGGCGATCCACTCGGTCGCCGCTGTCATGGTCGGCGCGCACAGGAATCCGGTCGGGATGACCCACAGCGACAATGACCACACCTCGGTGCCAAGTCCGACGGGGATAGTCGTCAGTCCGAGAGCCAGCAATAGATAGGTGGGGCGGATCGACTTGTTGAGCGATCCGTAGATCAAGCCGCCGATCAACGACGACAACCCCCACAGGCCGTACGTGAACCCGATCGATCCCACGTGGTCGATCTCGCGGAGCTGGGCGACGATGCCGAGATCGGTGCCGATCAGCGCCGCCAAGGTGCCACCGGAGATGAGAAAGAGGAATGCCAGCGGTACGGACATCCACGGGCCCTTGGGTTTCGCGGACTCGACGACCGGCTCGTCCGGGTCGACGGCCGAGCGCGTCGGCGGGTTGAGACGCAGGAACATCAGACCCGCCACGACCTCGGTCATGCCGATCGCGAACAACGCCCAGGCGGCGCTCGCCTGCGTCACGAGGACAACACCGACAGCGGGGCCGATGATGAAGCTGGCTTCGGCGACGACGCTGTCGGCGGAGAACGCAGCACGCCGCAGCCGTTCTTCGACCATGACGCTGAGAGACAGGCGGACGATCGAGAAGATCGGGATGAGGAACAGGCCCATCACGAACGACAGCGGGACCAGCAACGCATAAGAAGTGGAGAGTGCCGCGATCGGATAGAGCACGCCGACCGCGATGATCGACGGAATGATCGCTCGGCGCATGCCGAGCTTGTCGATCAGCCGGCCGCGCCACGGCGATCCCACGCCGGCGCCGATCGTCGAGGCGGCAGCGACGATGCCGGCCTGGGCGTAAGTGCCGTCAAGTGGTCCCACGACGAAAAGGGTGAAAACCAGGGGAGCCGCCATGGCCGGGATGCGGGCGAAGAACGCTGCAATGAACAGTGTTCGTACGGGCCTGTCAGCCCACAGCTCCGCGTATCCCGAGAATCCCACTGAGCCATCCTGCCACCACGCAGAGACAGGATCTGGCTACTTGTCCTTGCCGGGTGGCTTCGCCGGTCTCCCATGGCCCGGTCGGTCCGTCGGCGACGGCTCGACGGGCGCCGGGTTCGCGGTGTCTGCAGGATCCTCCGTGGCGTCATCGCTCGTGTCGTCGTTCTGTTGAGCGTCGGAGGGCGACGCCGTCGCGGAGGGTGCGGGGGAAGGCGGAATGACCGAGGGCAACATGGCGCGCTCGATGCCGCTCACCGGTCCGGAGTTGCTGCTGACTGTCGGGGCGACCAGGGCACCGCCGTTGCCCGTCGCGGTGTTGATCGCGATCGTCAGGGCGACAAGGCCAAGGAGACATGAGGTGGCGCGCAGTGTCAGCTGGACCAGCTCCGAGCGCATCCTGAAGTCGACCCTGGCAGCAGGGACGGAACGTCGATGCTTCGGCACGGCCGCCTCCCTCCGAGTCGTGGTCGTCCCCTCGGCGCGGACGATCGCCAGAATACCCGCTGTGAGGCATTCGACCCCTCGGTGCCGCGGTGGGTTGACGGTACGCGCTACGGTGTGCCTCGTCTGATCACACATTGCAACCGCGGAGAGAATTCTTGACCACCCTCGTCATTGTCGAGTCACCCAACAAGGTCGCCAGCATCGCTGGCTACCTCGGCGACGGCTATGTCGTGGACTCCTCAGTCGGTCACATCCGCGATCTGCCCAAGGGTGCAGACCAGGTGCCGGCCAAGTTCAAGGGCGAGCCCTGGGCGCGCCTCGGTGTCGATGTCGATCACGACTTCGAGCCGATCTATGTCGTGTCGCCTGAGAAGAAGCAGCAGATGGCGAAGCTCAAGAAGCTCCTCAAGGATGCCGACGAGCTCGTACTGGCGACCGATGAGGACCGCGAGGGCGAGGCCATCGCGTGGCACCTGCTCGATGAGCTCAAGCCGACCGTTCCGGTCAAGCGCATTGTCTTCAACGAGATCACCCGCGACGCCATTCAGCACGCCATCGCCAACCCGCGCGATGTCGACATGGACCTGGTCGACGCCCAGGAGACCCGCCGCATTCTCGACCGCCTCTACGGCTACGAGGTCAGCCCAGTTCTGTGGAAGAAGGTCATGAGCGGCCTGTCCGCCGGTCGCGTGCAGTCCGTCGCCACCCGCCTCGTCGTCGAGCGCGAACGCGAACGCATGGCATTCAGCGTCGCCTCCTATTGGGACCTTGAGGCAGCGTTCGACGCTGGCGAAGGCTTCGACCCGCGCCAGTTCCCGGCCAAGCTCAGCAGTGTCGACGGTTTGCGGGTTGCCTCGGGCACGCACTTCGACAACTCCGGCGCCCTGACGTCCGACAAGGTCGTCCACCTCGACGAGGCCAAGGCAGGAGCGCTGGCCGAGGGTCTGCGCGAGCAGCCGTTCACGATCCGTTCGGTCGAGTCCAAGCCCTACACGCGCCGCCCCTACGCACCGTTCCGTACGACCACGATGCAGCAGGAAGCGTCGCGCAAGTTCGGTTTCGGTGCCGCTCGTACGATGCAGGTCGCCCAGCGTCTGTACGAGGGCGGACACATTACTTATATGCGTACCGACTCGACGACGTTGTCACAGACGGCACTCGCCGCGGCCCGTGCCCAGGTCACCGAGCTCTACGGTGCCGCCTACCTGCCGGACGAGCCGCGCGTCTACGCGAGCAAGGTCAAGAACGCCCAAGAGGCGCACGAAGCCATCCGCCCCGCCGGTGAGCGCTTCAAGACGCCCGACCAGACCGGTCTCCGCGGCGACGAGCTCCGGCTCTACGAGCTCATCTGGAAGCGCACCATCGCCTCGCAGATGATGGACGCCAAGGGCAACTCGGTGTCGATCCGCATCGGCGCCACCGCGACGACCGGCGAGGACGCCGTCTTCTCCGCGTCCGGCCGCACCATCACGTTCTACGGGTTCCTCAAGGCGTACGTCGAGTCGAGTGACGACACCGAGGCCGAGGGCGATGACCAGCAGACCAAGCTGCCCAACGTCACGGAAGGCCAGACGGTCACGGCCGCCGAGCTCGGCAAGGCCGGCCACGAGACCAAGCCGCCCGCGCGATTTACCGAAGCCAGCCTCATCAGCGAGCTCGAGACCCGCGAGATCGGCCGCCCCTCGACGTACGCGTCGATCGTTGGCACGATCCAGAACCGGGGCTACGTCTACAAGAAGGGCACGGCCCTGGTGCCGGCCTGGATTGCGTTCTCGGTCATCCGCCTGATGGAGCAGCACTTCGGAAGGCTCATCCAGTACGACTTCACCGCCGAGCTCGAGAGCGTCCTCGACGACGTCGCGGGTGGCCGCGAGGATCGCGTCGCTGTCCTCACCGGCTTCTGGATCGGCGAGGGTGAGGGCAACACCGGCCTCAAGCGCCTTGTCGAGAATCTCCCGGACATCGATGCCCGTGGGCTCGCGACCTTCCCGCTCGGCGAGGAGATCGACCTGCGCGTCGGCCGCTACGGACCGTACGTCGAGGGCCCCCCGTTCACCGAAGACGACGAGGGCAAGCGCGTACCCACCCGCGCCAACGTTCCCGATGACCTCCCGCCGGACGAGCTGACGCTCGACAAGGCCAAGGAGCTGCTCGCGACCCCGGCCGGCCTTGAGAAGGAGCTCGGTCTCCATCCCGACACCGGGCTCGCGATCGTTGCCAAGAATGGCCGCTTCGGCGCCTACGTCACCGAGGCACTGCCCGAGGACGCCAAGAAGGCCGACAAGCCACGTACCGCCAGCCTCTTCGCGTCGATGACGCTCGACACCATCACCCTCGACGAAGCCGTGCAGCTGCTCAGGCTCCCGCGCGTCATCTACACCGAGGAAGATGGCACCGAGGTCACGGCGCAGAACGGTCGCTACGGCCCCTACCTCAAGAAGGGCACAGACTCGCGGTCTCTCGAGCGCGAGGACCAGCTCCTCACGATCACCGAGGAAGAAGTACGCGCGATCTACCTGCAGCCCAAGACGTACGGCCGCCGCGCGGCAGCCGCACCGCTCAAGGAGCTCGGTACGGACCCGGTCAGTGAGCGACCGGTCGTGGCCAAGGATGGCCGCTTCGGCATGTACGTCACCGACGGTGAGTACAACGCGACCTTGCGCAAGGACGACTCGCTCGAGGACCTGACACCCGAACGTGCGTACGAGCTGCTTGCCGAGCGTCGCGCGAAGGGCCCGGCCAAGAAGGCCGCCAAACGCCCGGCCAAGAAGACCGCGAAGAAGACAGCTAAGAAGAAGGCTCCCGCAAAGAAGTCGTAGCCTTCGCTGCTAGCGTTTGTCCCGGTCCATCGGGGACGTGACCTGGAGAGCCAACGATGACGAAGTCGGCACGCGCACTGTTGATCCTTGGATCGATCCTGCTGTTGCTTGGCGTCCTCGCCGGCGTCGGAAATCGCGAAGTCCTCGACGGCAATCGGTTTGCGCAGCACGTTGATGCGATCCGTACGGACCCAGCGGTTTCGCGCCAGGTCGGCATCGTCATCACCGACAAGCTGACCCGGACGGAGCCAGACCTTGTGGTCGCGCGGCCGCTTCTTGAGTCGACGACAGCGGCCCTCGTCGGCAGCCCGGCGTTCGGCCCGGTCATCAGGACGATGGTTGCGCCGGTCCACGACGTCTTCACCGACGACGGTGACCATCTGGTGCTCCGTCTGGCCGATGTCGGCGCCGTGCTCGTGGCGGCGATCAAGACGGTTGCACCGGAGGCGGCGGAGTCGCTTCCAGCCGACCTCGACGTCACCCTGGCTACGGTGGGCGGACAGGGATTCTCGGGCCAGATCATCGGTGCCGCCCATCTGACGAGGGTGCTGTCGTGGCTGCTGCCGCTGTTGGCGATCCTGTGCTTCGCGGGCGCATTGCTCCTCACCAAAGACCGAGTACGTGGGCTGCGAGCTGTGGGTGTGGCCGTCGCCACCTCCGGCTTGGTCCTCGCCGCAGCCACCTTCATAGTTGGCGTCCTGGCATCGCGCATCGAGACGGATGCGCTCGTCCCAGCCCTGGGTGTGGCCGGGTGGAACACCCTCAGTCCCGCACTCTGGATCGCCGGCGCGTGGGTTGCTGCGGCCGGGTACGTCCTCGTGGTGGGTTCGGTGCTGCGCCTCGGCGTTGACCCGCGGGACTATCTCAAGGCTGTCGTCACATGGCTGCGCACGCCACCAGTCACGCGGCCGCAGCGTGCAGCGCACGGGGCGGCGCTTCTGGGGGTGGGCGGCGCGGCCGTCCTGCGCCCGATGACTGCCGCGGCGGCGGTTCTGGTGTTCGCCGGGTTCATGCTCGCGGTCCAGGGACTGATCGAGCTGGCGGGAGCCATGCGCAGACCCGACCAGGTCGGCGCGGCGTTCTTCCCGCGATTGCTAGCCCGGCCGGAGCTGCGTACCGCGGCTGTTGCTGCCGCAGGCTTTGCCCTCGTCGCTGGTCTGGTCGCGTGGAACGCCCGACCTCCCGCGCCGGCAGTTGCTGCGATCGGCGTGACTCCGTCGAGCCAGTGCAACGGGCACGCCGAGCTCTGCGACCGTCGGTACAACCAGGTGGCCTTCCCAGCGACCCACAACTCGATGTCGGCTGCCGACGAGCCGGGCTGGTACCTCGCCGAGCAGCCAACCGGCATTATCGGCCAGCTCGATGACGGCATCAGGGTCCTGCTGTTCGATACGTGGCCAGGGCAGAAGACCCAACGCGCGGGTGTCATCGCGAACGCCGAGTCGAGTCGCGCCGAAGCGGTCAAGCAGGCGCAGCAGATCTACGGTCCCAGTGTGCTCAGCAGCGCGCTGAGGCTGCGTGAATCGACGTCGTTGACGCCGGTCGGACCTGTGGAGCCGTACCTTTGCCATGCGCTCTGCGAGCTCGGTTCCACCCCGCTCGAACCAGTCATGGCCGACGTGAAGGTGTGGATGGATGCTCACCCGCGAGAGGTCGTCACCTTCTTCATCCAGGACGAGCTGGACCCAGCCGTGACGGCCAAGGTCTTCGACGATGCGGGCCTGACACCGTTGCTCTACACGCCGGGCAAGAGCAAGAAGTTCCCGACGCTGCGCGAGATGGCTGACTCAGGGCATCGCCTTGTGGTGCTGGCCGAGAACAAAGGCGGCGGCACGACGTACCCATGGCTGCTGCAGGGATTCGACTGGGTGCAGGACACTCCGTACGACGCTCTGAAGACCGCGGACTTCAGCTGTGATCTGCTGCGGGGAACGGCCGCAGCGCCGCTGCTTTTGGTCAATCACTGGCTCAACCGCCCGCAGCACCGGGTATCAGATGCGGAGAAGGTAAACGCGGTATCCGTCCTCGGCCCGCGGCTGCAGGAATGCGTTGATGAGCGTCGCCACATCCCCAACTTCGTGGCGGTTGACTACTACGACCGGGGAGCCCTGTTTTCCGAGGTCGACCGTCTCAACGGGGTGTCCTGAGCGACGTTGGGTTGAGGAGACGGCTTCTCGCACGTGGCCTTAGGATCGTCCTGCCGTTGACGGTCAGGCGAGGAGACGTATGACCACCCGTTGGATCAGACCCTTGGGCCCACGCGATCCGCATGAGGAGCACCGCAGCGCTTCGCCGC
Source organism: Aeromicrobium sp. (assembly GCF_036675695.1). Taxonomy (GTDB): domain Bacteria; phylum Actinomycetota; class Actinomycetes; order Propionibacteriales; family Nocardioidaceae; genus Aeromicrobium. The sequence goes on along the minus strand of NZ_JAKFEL010000233.1, from coordinate 5,850 downwards.
TCGAGCTGTTCACCGACCTTTGCTACGTCGTCGCGATCGCGCAGTCGGCGTTGACCCTTGAGCACGAGATCGCGGCAGGCCATCCGGGCCATGGCCTCGTCTGGTTCTCGGTCTCGTTCTTCGCGATCTTCTGGGCCTGGCTCAACTTCGTGTGGTTCAACTCGGCGTACGACTCCGACGACACGATCAACCGCCTGCTGACTCTGCTGCAGATCCTCGGCTCGCTCGTCCTTGCCGCTGGCGTGCCGAAGATCTTCGAGGGAGACTTCACGCTGGGCATCATCGGCTACGTCATCATGCGAATAGGCCTCGTCCTGATGTGGCTGCGCGCCTCCGCGGGCCACCCGGAACGACGACGGACGGCACTGCGGTACGCGTACGGGCTGATTGCCGTGCAGGCCGGTTGGGTCGCCGCGCTGGTGGTGACCGGTGGACACCTTCCGCTGTGGCTGTTCGTCATCGGCGTTGCGCTCGACTTCGGAGTGCCGTTCTATGCCGAGCTCGCGGGCACGACTCCTTGGCATCCGAACCACATCGCTGAGCGCTATGGCCTGATGTTCATCATCGTGCTGGGCGAGATGATCCTGTCGGTCACGCTGGCGCTGCAGGTTGCCTTCGACGAGAAAGACCCGCCGATGGAGCTGTGGTTCGTCGTCGCCGGTGGCGTGCTGGTGACGTTCTGCGCCTGGTGGCTCTACTTCTCCCGCGACAACTCCACAATCCTGACCGGCAATGATGTCGGGTACGTATGGGGCTTCGGCCACTACGTGATCTTCGCGTCGGCTGCGGCGATCGGAGCCGGACTCGCGGCGCGCATCGCTTACTACGGGCACCACGCCGAGGTCAGCGACCTGGTCAGCAGTGCCTTCGTCACGGGGCCGGTGGCGGCCTTCCTTGTCGTGCTGTGGGCTGTCACGCTGCGCCTGCATGACTCATCGCTGGGGACGGCCGTCCTGTTCTCCGCGGCGGTGCTTGCCCTGGTCGCGGTGACATTCGTGCCGTATTCCGAGCTGTGGGCTGGAGTGATCTTTGTGATCCTGCTGGTCGCCGTCTTGCGCAGAACACCTGTCACTGCCTCCGTCTAGGTTGGTCGAGTGACCGATGTGGTGCCGGAGTTCCTCGATCGCGTGCGCGCGATCTGCATGGCGCTGCCCGAGGCATATGAGGAACCGGCGTGGATCGGCGTGCGGTGGCGCATTCGCAAGCGCACGTTCGCGCACGTCGTGACGGTCGACGACGACTCGACGTCGGTGTTCAAGGAGGCGTTCGCGCTCGAGGGTGAGGCGACGGCCGTGACATTCCGCGTTCTTGGCGACGAGCTGCTCGCGCTGCGCGAGCACGGGCACCCGTTCTACTACGCAGGCTGGGGCCGCGACGTCATGGGCATGCACCTCGATGACTCCACCGACTGGGACGAGCTCGGGGAGCTGCTGACAGACAGCTACTGCGTCCTCGCGCCCAAGAAGCTGGTCGTACGCGCCCGCTGGGGTTGGGCCGACTAGGCTCCACACCATGGATCCGCTCTTCACCGAAACCGGGGTGTTCCTCGCCCTCGAGGGCGGCGAGGGGTCCGGCAAGTCGACTCAGGCAGCGCTGCTGGTCGAATGGCTCGAGACGCTCGGACACCGCGTTCTGCTGACGCGTGAGCCCGGCGGCACCGAGGTGGGCAAGATCTTGCGCCATATCGTCCTCGACAACGACACGGGTGAGCTGTCCCCGCGTACCGAGGTACTCCTGTACGCAGCTGACAAGGCTGAGCACGTCGACATGGTCGTCCTGCCCGCCCTCGCTGACGGCGCCGTCGTGCTCACCGATCGCTACGTCGACTCGATGCTTGCCTATCAAGGAGCGGGTCGACACCTCGACATTGCCGAGGTCGAGCACATTGCACGGTGGGCGACGTCGTCGCTTCGACCTCACCTCACGATCGTTCTCGACATCGATCCCGCGATCGGTCACGCGCGGTTCGAGGGCGCCGATCGCATCGAGTCGGAGCCGCTGGAGTTCCACCAGCGCGTACGCACACACTTCCTCGAGCTTGCCGCTGCCGATCCGGCGCACTACCTCGTAGTCGGAGGTGGTGGCACTCCGGAAGAGGTCCACGCCGACATCAGGGCCGCTGTTGAGCCGTGGCTCAGTCAGGCGCACCCATGAGCACGGTCTGGGCCGACTTGGTCGGCCAGGAGCCGGTCGTCGAGATCCTCAAGGACGCGGTCGCGTCGGCGGGTGGCGGAGGCCGCTCGATGACACACGCCTGGCTGTTCACCGGTCCGCCCGGTTCCGGCCGGTCCAACGCGGCGAGTGCCTTCGCGGCGGCGCTGCAGTGCGAGCAGGGCGGATGCGGCGAATGCCATTCCTGCGCCACCGCGCACGCAGGCAGCCATCCCGACATCACGATCATCCGTACCGACGGACTTTCGATCGGCACCGACGTGGCTCGCGAGTACGTACGCAAGTCCGCTCTTCGGCCGGCGCTGGGGCGCTGGCAGGTGCTGATAGTCGAGGACGCCGACCGCCTCACCGACCAAGCCGCCAATGCTTTGCTCAAGGCGATCGAAGAGCCGTCCAAGCACACGATCTGGATGCTCTGTGCGCCAGCCGTCGAGGACGTCATCATCACCATCCGGTCGCGCTGCCGGCCGGTGCTGCTGCGTACGCCCTCGGCTTCTGCGATCGCGGGTCTGCTCGTCGAACGTGACGGCATCGAGCCTGCACTGGCTTCGGCAGCTGCCGCGGCATCGCAGGGTCACATCGGCCGAGCCCGCGGCCTTGCCAGGGACCCAGCTGCCCGAGAGCGGCGCCGCGCCATCCTCGCCCTGCCCGTCTCGCTGCGCGATCTGGGTGACTGCCTCGCAGCCGCCCAGACGATCAACGACGCAGCGGCAGCTCGCGCTGCCGAGGTCGGCGACGCAGCCGACGAGCGTGAGCTGGCTGACCTGCGCCAGGGCTGGGGCGTCGAAGACCGCGGCCGTCGTCCGGCGGGTTACTCCGGGGCTTTGTCGACGCTCGAGAAGGACCAGAAGCGCAGACGCACACGACTTGCTCGCGACTCGATCGATGGCGTGCTCCTCGATCTGCTGTCGTTCTGCCGCGATGTGCTCGCAGTCCAGTGCGCGACCGGGACCGACTTGATCAATGCCGACGTGGTCGAGGACGTCAACACTGTGGCGCGAATGTGGACGCCCGAATCGACCATCGGGATGATCGATGCGATCGTCGAGTGCCGCGAATCGCTCACGGCCAATGCCGCTCCGCTGCTCGCCCTCGAACGAATGATGATGGGACTTCGCCAGTCATGAACAGCCAGTCGTCCCCAAAACGTGCCTGGGCCCTCGGCCTCGCACTCATACTCGTCATCTCAGCGGTTGGAGTGGGCGCGGCCTACGTGCTCACCGATCGTGAGAGCGATACCTGGTCGAAGCCGAAGCCGTCTGCGTCAGGAGCACCCAGCGGCCTGTCGAAGTTTTACACGCAAGACGTCTCGTGGAGCAGCTGTGACGACGCCAAATGTGCGGAGGTCGAGGTTCCGATCGACTACGGCGATCCGGACGGCGCAACGACAAAGCTCTCGGTCAAGGTCATCCCGGCGCTCGGCGATGCAGCCAAGCGCAGCATCTTCGTCAATCCAGGTGGACCCGGCGGTGACGCCACCGACTTCGCCGACACGATGGCATCAGAGTTCGGCAACGAAGTGCTCGAGACGTACGACATCGTCGGCGTCGATCCGCGTGGAGTCGGCGACAGCGCCCCACTTGAGTGCATGTCCGACGACGACTTTTCCGACTTCACCAACGTCGACCCCGACCCCGACACTCCTGAAGAGATTGCTTCTCTCCGCGAGAGCGTCACCGACCTCGGTAGCGCTTGCGAACGCGAAGGCGGCGAGCTCGCGGCCCATGTCTCCACCGAGGAGGCCGCCCGCGACATGGACGTCGTACGCGCTCTGCTCGGCCGCAAGAAGATGGACTGGTTCGGCGCCTCCTATGGCACCCAGCTCGGTGCGACCTACGCGACGCTCTTCCCCAAGACGGTCGGCCGCATGGTGCTCGACGGCGCTGTCGACCCGGCCCTCAGCGTCATCGAGTCCGCCATTGGCCAGGCAACTGGATTCCAGCGTGCCCTCGTGGCGTTCGCCAAGGACTGCATCAAGAAGGCCTCGTGCCCGCTTGGTCAGGACCTCGACGCCGGTCTCGCCAAGATCTCGGACCTCATGCGTCAGCTCGACGAGACCCCGATGGAGACCGGGGACCCGTCCCGAGAGCTGACCGAAGGCTTGGCGTTCTACGGAGTCGCCGTCACGCTGTACGACAAGGCGACGTGGCCCATCCTCAGTCAGGCCCTGGAGCCCGCCTTCGGTGGCAACGGATCCTTGCTCTTGCGCCTGTCTGACTTCTACTTCGACCGCGACCCCAGCACTGGCGAGTACGGCGACAACATCGGCGAGGTCATCTACGCCGTCAGCAGCCTCGACGTGGCCGACCCGCCAACCTTGGCGGAGGTCGAGGCCGCGCTGCCTCGCTTCGAGAAGATTTCGCCGGTGTTCGGACGGGCCCTCGGATGGGGCACTCTGTCGCCGGGCGATTGGCCGATCAAGGCGACCCACCCGCAGATCAAGATCGACGGCGAAGGCGCACCTCCGATCGTCGTGATCGGTACGACGCGCGACCCGGCCACACCGTACGAAGGAGCCAAGTCCCTGGCGAAGCAGCTGGCGTCAGGCGTGCTGATCTCCCGTGATGGTGACGGGCACACGGCTTACTCGTCCGGCAACCAGTGCATCAGCAAGGCGGTCGACGAATACCTCGTCTCTGGGACGGTCCCCAAGGACGGGTTGCTCTGCAAGTAGCTGGCGTTACTTCGCGCCACCGAGCAGGCTGCCGAGGATCGAGCCGAGGTCGGGAGCGTCCGACTTGGCCGCCGAGTTGGCCTTCTCGACTTCCTGCTTGACCACTGCGGGATCGGCGTTGCCGCCCTTGGCGACGCGTGACGCGAGGAACGCCATCACGATCGGCGCGGCGATCTTCAGGATCTTCTCTACGTCGACACCGGAGACGCCGGCCTTGCCGCCGATCGCCTCGGAGACATCGGGGGTCTTACCGCCGAGTACCTTCTCGAGGATGCCGCTGCCGGCCACACCGCTGATGAGGGCACCGAGGTCACCGAGCGGTTGGGCTTCGGCGTGATCGCCGAGCGCGCTGGCCAGCGATGCTGCACCGTCACCGCTCTGGACGTTCTTGTCGAGGCCGCCGAGCAGGGCGGGGAGGCTGTCCTTGAGGACCTCCTGCACCTTGCCGGGCTCGATGCCGAGCTGCTTGGCGATGTTGTCGAGGGTGTCGGTGTCGATGCTGGACAGGATGTCGTCTGCGAGAGCCATTCTGGCAGCGTAGACCTGCCGCGTGAACTCAACCAGCCCCGCGGCTCAGTTGCGGATGGCCTCGTGGTGGCGGATCACTTCTTCGATGATGAAGTTGATGAACTTCTCGGCGAAGGCCGGGTCGAGATCGGCTTCCGTGGCGAGGGCGCGAAGCCTGGTGATCTGGCGTGACTCACGCTCAGGGTCTGCCGGCGGCATGCTGTGCTCAGCCTTGAGCTTGCCGACGCGTTTGGTGTACTTGAATCGCTCCGCCAGGACGTGGATCAGCGCAGCATCGATGTTGTCGATGCTCGCTCGGATCTCCTCGAGCTCTGCCTGCGTCGGGTCAGTCACGGATGCGATTCTACGGTGCCGAGGTCAGTTCGTTCCCGGTACGGCCAACCGGTAGACTCTTGCTTCGGTTCGGCGGGCGATCCTCGCTGAACCTTGGCCGCTTTAGCTCAGTCGGTAGAGCGTTTCACTCGTAATGAAAAGGT